>DHUO01000015.1:0-169 GCA_002409215.1 Candidatus Dojkabacteria bacterium UBA5232
ATCAACTATGTAATATATTTCATTCCCTTCCCCATCAATGGTTTGGGAGATTAATATTCTATCCCCTACTCCATACCTATTTACATGTCCCATTGGTTGGTTGCCACTTTCTGATATTACCTCTTGTCCTTTTTTCTCTCCTTTTGTTATTAATATCTTTATCTTTTGG
>DHUO01000015.1:446-6370 GCA_002409215.1 Candidatus Dojkabacteria bacterium UBA5232
TTTTTCATGTTGTTTTATGACTTTTTATAAAATCCCCAATACCTTTAATGTCTCTTCAAAACCTTTATATTTACTAACCATATCACTATCCTTCTCTATCCATTTATAATCTTGTAATTCACGAATATCTATCCTCAAATTTGAGATATCACTTACTTTTATTAAGTAAGACAATATTATCCACCTTTGATTTCTATTATAATGAATAAGCGGTTCACCAATCTTAATAATTTCTCCATCTAGATTTGTTTCTTCTTTAACTTCTCTTAATGCTGTTTCCTCAACATTTTCTTTTTCCTTAATATGTCCTGTTACACAATTCCAATATCCTGGATTAGACCTGTCATTAGCCCTTTGAAGAATTAAATATTTACCTTTATATTCTATTAGAGCATGCATTGTTATAAAAGTTTTCATAATTGGAATTATAACATATGAAATGGTGGGCAATATACGAGAGAATGGAACTTAAAAACAAAATAGCTTTATACTGTTTTCTAATATAAAATTACATAATGGGACTAAAGGAACTGGAGCTTGTTCATAGAATGTTAAAAGAGAAATCCTCTGGCTTAAAATATTTTCATGAATGGTTAAAAGTATTAAAACCTACTTCTTGGAGGATATATCATATGAGAAATATAGATCAAAGAGAATGGGTGAGAATTAAAACTTTTGTTGATTCTACTATATCAAGAAAGGAAAAGGATTTAAAAGAATATATTAAAGTAGAAAACATACAAAGACAAAATACAACTAAACTTAAGAAGATTATAGAGAAGGAGGGTTGTATTACAATATCTAAATTTGGAATGATTGCTAGTCATAGTGCATGGCTTATTGTCCAACATTCAGTTCATGATAGGGAGTTTCAAAAACAATATCTAAAAATGTTGAAAGAGAATAAAGAAGATGTATTTATAGAAAATATAGAAAGTTTAAGAAGAAGATTAAGCTTTTATGATGGAATATATACACCAAAGCGAAATTAAGTTGTTGGTGATACATAATGAGCTTGTATTGTTTTATACTTATTTATCTCTCACTAACAAACTCAAACCTATTTACTACCCTAGCATCTTCTAACTCTCTCTTACCCATGAAATGTCTATATATTCCTGGAATAAAATTCTTTCGGTTTCCATATGGAAAAAGATGTTAGATTCTACTGTGAGAATAAAATGGTGGGCGATACGGGGCTCGAACCTGTGACCTTCACAATGTCAATGTGACGCTCTAGCCAGCTGAGCTAATCGCCCACAGTAAAGATAATTCTATATCCTTTTAACTATTTTTTCAATCCAAACTGATTCTTAAGGTAAATAAAATCTACCTTCTTCTCTTGTTCATCAATAATATCTCTCCACTTCTTCTTCAAAAACTCTGGAATATCTTCTAAAGGATCTATTTTAAGAGTAACACCCTTAAAACCTGTTTGTAAGACAGAAACAGCAATTGCAAAATCATTACTTTCTAAGAAATGTACATCCATCTTTGTTTGAAGAGGACTATTACAGACAGTTGCACCCAAATAGTCACAAAAATCAACCATCTCTTCCTCGTCTTCAATACTTGTTGAGTCAAGATGGTCAATATCAATAATCCTGTCATCTTTCAACAATGTAAGGTAATTCTTAATGTCCTCATTTGTTACATTCATCAATTCCTTTGTTTGAAAATCACCGAAGTCCCCATGCTCAAAAATATCAGTAAGGTTCTTTTTAATATGATCCAAATCGTTTTGTTTCGTATCATTCTCAAAAGGATCCCCTGTATCTGTATAGTATCTATTTACCATTATCTTTTTGTAATAATTTTATCTACTAAACCATAGGCCTTAGCCTCTTTGGCAGTAAAATATTTATCTCTATCAGCATCCTTAGTAATCTGAGCAACACTCTGTCCAGTTTTTTCAGAAAGCATTTTGTAGAGTTGTTCTCTAATCTTCAATATCTCTCTTGCCTCTATCTCAATATCACTAGCTTGACCCTCTACCCCTCCAAGAGGTTGATGAATATGCACCTTACTATTTGGTAGTGCAAACCTTTTTCCTTTTGCACCATGAATCAGAAGCATAGTCCCCATAGATGCAGCAAGCCCTACTGCTGTTGTTGAAACATCAGGTTTAATGTAGTTCATGGTGTCTATAATTGCCATGCCTGCTGTAATATGACCACCAGGAGAATTGATAAACATCTGAATATCAGCATTAGGATCCTCTTTCTCTAAAAACAGCAATTGAGCAACAATAGTATTTGCCATATTTGTTTCAATTGGACCACTTACAAAAACAATCCTATCTTTGAGCAATCTAGAATATATATCGTATGCTCGCTCTCCACCCTTCTCTTTTTCAATAACTGTAGGTATTAATGTCATATTTATACTGTTAAAAATTACTACTTGCCTAAAACTTCTTCGATGAAAGCCTTAAACGCAACTTCTTTCTCTGTTATTCTCCTTACATACTCTCTCCACTCTTCATTTTCATATATACTCTCATCGGTTCCTTCTGGAGCGCCTTTTTTAATGACTTCAATCTTCTCTGCCAATGTTTTATCATCAACCTTAATACTATTCTCCTTGGCATACAATTTAAGAAAAACATCACTCTCTAGTGCATCCTTAGCATCCTTCTGCCATAACTCTCTCATTTTCTCCATAGTGATATTATTTGCTTGGAGGAATTTCTCAACTCTTGCATCATCATGATCCATATCGTGCACAAAGGAATGCTCCCTCTCATGAGCTTCATAATCTATTGCTGCTTGAGGAATCTCGATACCAGAAAGTTTAATGGCTTGTGCAAAAGCATCATCTTCTTGTCTTCTCTGTTCATACGAACCCTTCTGTTTCTCTAAAAGGTCTTTAACATACTTCTTCAAATCATCTAATGTTTTTATATCCTCTATATTCATCAGTTTTGCAATTTCCTTGGCCCATGTATCATCCATCTTTTTTGCTTTTGTCTTATTACCCTTAAAAACATTCTCTATTGCATCACTTACTTCCTTTTCAGTAACCTCAATCTTCTCTTTTTTAACTTTAATCTTTTTCATATTCCCAAGCTTAAACTCTGGCATAATTGGTACTTCAGCAACTAATACCAGATCCTCATCTTTGGAAAAATCAGGAAAACTCTTATATGTTGGTGGTGCTATTGGAGAAAGATTCTCTTTTTGTAGTGCTGTGGAAAGATACATAGGGAAAATCTTTTCAAAAGTCTGTACTTTTATGGTGTTTTTCATCTCAGGTTCTATTAAATCTGTTGGAACCTTGCCCTTTCTAAAACCATCAACCTTTGTATTGCTTAATTCTTGTTCTAAAGCAGCTTTGTAGCTCTTTTCAAAAGAATCTTTTGGGATTGTAATGGTAAACTCGACAGTATTATTACTAATATCTTTTCTTGTATAGAAATTATCCATGATGTGTATGTTAAAATTATGCTGATAATTCTATACTTTTTGATACAATTTGTCCAGCTTTGCAATCACAACGAGCCTTTTTTCAGAAGTCCAAAGAGGTGTACAGGTGATGAGCGTTAGTCGATAGTCATCACTCTCTTTTACAACAGATACATCATTAGCCTCAACGATTTTGGTCTCTGTCACGATGTATGTATACTCCCCTTCGTTATGCTTTACCTTCACCTCATCCCCAATATTTACTTTATCTAGGTTGTAGAAGGTATCTTTTGCTGGTGGGACATTCATAAAGCGGTGTCCAATTACAACGAAGTTCCCCTTGTGCCCTGGATATGTAGAGCTTGGGAAATGCCAGAAACCTTTATCCATGGTATATGCATCTGTCCCTTGGAATATTCCTCCCTCTATCAATATATTAGGGATTGAGATAGAAGTGTTTAGTTCTTCGAGAATTTTCTTGTCTAAAATAATGTTCGCACCCTTCACAGACTCTTCAATAGATCCTTGTACAAACTCTTCTTTAAGGAACTTCTCTTTTGTTGGTGAAATCGCTGTTAATATATTTATCGTAGTATCTTTTGCAAGGGCGTATATATTTAATGAGTTCTTTTTTAGTGCAAGTTCGTTATATTGTGGATATATGATAAAAAAAGCTATTGGTGTTAGGGCCAATAGTATTAGGAAAAGAGTTGTAAGTATTTTAATTGTTTTTTTCATTTCTCTACCCCTATTCTACTAAATTTCTTAAATAGTTGCATTAAATTAAGAATTATATTATCCTAAAGGAGGGAGTATATAAATTATAATATAGGACTTAAAGTGGCTAAAAAGAAAAATAAGTCTGCCCAAATTAAAACTACCCCAAATAAAAATTTTAAGAATCAAAAACCTGTTGCTAAGGATAGCATGGTTTCTAAGGTTGAGATTCGTGAGAGAAGAAATTATACATTATCCAGAATTATCGGAACACTTCTGATTGTGTTGGGTGTCCTTTTGGTAGGATATGGTATTTTCTCCTACATCAGATCTAATAAAACTCCTAAGGTGGATGAATCTCTTAGACCCCCTACTACATCTCAGACACAATCTGTAACAAATGCTGAGGAAATTCTAATAAAAGGAGAAGCTGAGGGTCTTGATAAGGTGTTGGTATTTTTAGACAATGAGGAAATTGGTAAGGCAAAGGTAAATAAGGATGGTAGCTATGAATATGCACACAAGGTTGAAAATGAAGGGAAATATATTATCTCCACAGCAGGAATGAAGGGTTTCTTTAAGAAATTACTTACTCCGAAATCAGATCCAATTGTTGTAACGGTGGATAGAACTGCTCCAGAGATGACAGATATTAAATATTCAAGTGAAGTTGGAACTGATAATTTTGGAGTAATTGGGAATGCAGAACCAGGTAGTACAGTTGTTGTAAAAAGAGGAGTTGATGTATACGAGACTGAGGCTGATGAGACAGGCTTGTTTGCAATAAAAGATATTACTCTAGAAGAGGGTCCAAATGTATATTCTGTTGAGGTAAAAGATAGTGCAGGAAATGTTAATCAGATAGAGAAGAAGATTGAAGTAACATATTCAAAGGAAAGTAGTGTTAATGGTAATGCAGTTGTAGATGAGAATCTACCTGTTGCATCTGGAGAATTGGAAGCAGCACTTTCTGTTATTAAAGATGGAAAGATTATGCTAATGTTAGGAATAATTGCATTTGTTGCATTCTTAGCTTCTTCAGCAGTTGTTATCGCCAAAAGGCATAGAATATAAGATAACTCTGTGCTATATTTATATATAGCATTAAGTTTAAATAGGGAGTCTATGCCTAAGATATATTCTGTCGAGAGTGAAAAGAGTGATTCTATAGAATCAAAGGTTAAAAGGGTTGAAATAGATTTATCAACAAAGCTGTTAGTTTTGATTGCTATTGTTTTAGCTATGATTTTCTTTGGTAAACAACTCCTTTCTGTTGTGTTGTTCATGATGCTATCCTTTGTCTTTATGTGCGCAATGAGACCAATTGTGAGATGGTTTATGAAAAACAAGGTTTCAAAAGGTTGGGCTCTTTTCCTGTCCTACTCAACAGTAATTCTCTTTTTAATTATTCTTGTTGCTATTATAGTGGTTCCATTTATCTCTCAAATGGATAGTCTCTTACAAACGCTTCCTAAATGGGTGGAAGGTGTGCTTGAATGGTTGAAGAATATAAATATTGGTGGTAGGACTATTGATACTGCAGAGATTGAAAAGAGTCTTGCTGATTGGTTGAAGAATCTAACAAACCCAGATAACGTGAGAAATGTAACATCAGCTGTTGGTGGTGTGTTTAATGGCTTCGCCACATTCCTTTCTGCTGTTGTTCTTTCTGTATATCTTGTTTCTGAACACGATTCGCTGTCCGATATTCTTTTTATGAGGATTAGATCTACGGAGAAAAAAGATAGAGTAAAACAATTAATTGTTGATGTTGAAAACAAATTAGGTAGTTGGGTTTTAGGT
>DHUO01000024.1 GCA_002409215.1 Candidatus Dojkabacteria bacterium UBA5232
GTTGATAGTAAAGATAGTTTTGTAGAAGAGATAGCTAAGGAGGATAGTAATATTGGTTTGGTTAGCTTTAATAATCTTGATTATAGAATGAAGATTATACCTCTTGATGGTAAGTATTATCTTGATAATAGTGAGGGTAGTCTAAAGATTAATCTCTATTCATCTGTTAATGAAGAGGATAGATTCATTCTCTCAGTTATTCAGCATAATATGAATAAGTCAGGTCATGTTTCTTTTGACAAAGGTAAGCTTGCAAAGATTAATATGTCTGGTGTTGTTGCTATTGCAAGAAACTTGGCTTTTAAGATGGAGAGTGCAAGAGATGATGCATATGCTGCAGAGTTTGTTGGTGACTTTCTTGCAGATGCGGACTTGACACATGTTTCAAATGAGGCTTCATTTGTTCCTGGTTGTAAACCAACACGAAGTATGGCATTTTGTTCTAATCCTAAATATGTTGAAACACTCAAGAAGAGTGGAGTTGATATTGTTGAATTAACAGGGAACCATAATAATGATTATGGAGCAAAGCATAGTGCTGGTACGATAGATATGTATAAGGAGTTAGGGTGGGATTATTTTGGTGGAGGTTTGGATAAGAAGGATGCTGAGAAGATTTTGTATAAGGAGGTTAATGGTAGTAAGATGGCGTTTATTGGTTATAACTACTACGATGCTATGTTAAATAATTGGGGACCTTTAGCTAAGGATAATTCATCGGGGGCTAATGCATATTCGGAAGAGAAGTTAAAAAGAGATGTTGAGGAGGCAAAGAAGAATGCAGACATAGTTATTGTTACTTTTCAATTCCAAGAGTGTTATTCATATCCTGATGGTGATGTTATTTATCCTATTTGTTACAAACCACTTGTTGTACCAGATCAGAAAGGTACATTTAGAAAGGCGATTGATTTGGGAGCTGATATTGTTGTTGGTACGCAGGCTCATCAACCACAGACATTTGAGTTGTACAATGATGGGGTTATTTTTTACGGTTTGGGTAATTTATATTTTGATCAGATAATATGGATTGGTACAAGACATGGTTTGGTATTGACTCATTATTTGTATGAAGGGAAACATATTCAAACAAAACTTACACCAATATATCAAGATAAGGATTTTAAGGTTAGGTTAGCAACAAAAGAACAGGGTGATTTGCTCTTAAAACTTCTTAAGAATGCAAGATAATATCTAGTTTATTACGTTGATAAATATGCTATCTTGCTCTGTAATTAGCATGTCTTTACCAAGTATATTGTTGTCTTTATCTTTTACTGTATATTCGAACATTCCAAAGCTCTTGTTCCATATGGCCACTTGTTTTATAGAATCCAATAGAGAGTTTTCAAATATCTCATGAGTTTTCTGAGCTTTTGCTTGGAGTATTGATGTTGGAATTAGATTCCATCCTACAATTTTTGCTAAATCTATTTCCTTTTGGTTTAATGTATACCCAAAAGAGCTTAATGAAGCCTCTTCTAGTGATATCATTAAGTATATTTCTCCTGCTTTTAGTTCAAAATCTGTTCCATATATTTTGTTATCTTTATATTCTACTATTTGATCCCATGATCCATCATTAAATGAAGCTATTGTTATAACCTTATTCTGAAAATATTCAATTAATCCATGTGCGCTATTTACACCTTCAAGATTATTATCGAAAACTTCATATGCTTTTACAAAATTAACTCCTTTTGTTAAGTGGTATTCGAAAGGTACTATCTCGCATGAATCTAAAGGTATGTCATCCATGATTGAACCGGTACAGCTATGTGATTGAACAATGGAGAGTTGTTTGTCCTTAAGACAACATATTTCCGTAGTATCAATTATCTTCTCCTTACACTTTTCTTCAGATATGTATAGATTTTCTCCTGTACAATCCTTATACTTCTTTTTTGTTTTCTCACATGTATTAGTATCTGGATTTATTTGCCAACAATATACCTCGGGTTTAGGAGGTTCTGGATTTGTTCCTATTGGATTACCCTCACAATCTCTATATATCTGATTAGTAACCTCTTTAGACCTATCACAAGCATTAGAATTAGGGGATACTCTCCATGGCCAAGAGGGGAAACTACTACCTTTCAACCAACTGTAATATTTCCTTATTTCAGAAATATATTGCTGTCCAGCAACAATATTACTATCATTACAATATCCTTTTGCATATTTAGTTGCCCATCTTTCTTCTGCTGTGAGTCCTTTGTCAGTGCAGTATCCAGAGATATATCCTTCATCCATTTGTACATCAAGAAGATGTTCTAATTGTCTTGTAAAGTCTCTAGCAGGAACGCCACCCCCATGTATACCAAAATCTTCGACATTACCATATTTTGCATACATACTTCCAGCAGATTCATGAACCCAGAGGGTTATGGGTAGGGCAGGATTAACACCTTTTTCTACTGACTGGCAGTATACATCGTCGTAGCATTCTGTCGCATGGTGCCCCTTGCAACCGCCGATTAATCTTACAAGAATATCATGAACCCCTGCTGGTTTAGGGTCGTATTGATCATCTTTTCTATTAATATTTGTCTTGCAATTAGCTCCACTTTCCGCATATACGGGGGATCTAAGTTTCAAAATGGATGATTTGAGTCTATCTGTTAAAATCATTGATGGTATATACTGACCATATTCAGTAATTGTATAGTCACTCCCTTCTAGACTTAATGCCCAATCTCCATATTGTTGGGTATACAACATAATACTTTCTTCTGGATTCTGAACTAAAAGGAACATTCCTTCTTCACTTGTACCATTTTTAGTTTTTGGTAAAGAAATAGTTTCCGTAACTTTTTTTGTTTTGAATACTGAAGAATCATCCCAAGCCTTTTTGGGAGTTTGTATATAGAAAGTGTATTCTGTTTCTGGTTCTAAGTTATTAATACTGACTTCGTAGATATATTCATTGTTTTTAATATCTTTATATATTGATGTTCCTTTAACATTTATGTATGGGGCACTACTTTCTTTTTTCTTATAAAACAACCTACTAAAAGTAGCTTCAGTATTCTTCCAATATATATTTGTTTTAGTAGTTGATGTATTTGCTACTATGATATTTGTGGGTCTTTCTTTGAGAGTATTAGAAAGACGTATGTTACCTACAAAGATTGTTATGGCCCCAATGGCTAACATTATTGCAATAGGGAATGCTATGGGTAGGTGTTTCTTTTTGATAAACATCTTCATATGTTATTTATGATAGCAGATATTTGGGGATATATATAAAAATACTCCACGACCAGGACTCGAACCTGGAACCAAACGGTTAACAGCCGTTCGCTCTACCATTGAGCTATCGTGGATCAACTGCGTCTATTATATCCATCTCTTACTAATTATTCAATAGAGGTATACACACATCAAAGTATCATATACAATATAGTATATATCTAACTTTAAAAGGTAGTAAAATGAAAAGAGAAGAAATAAGATATACCTTCCTGGGAATGGACTCAAGTGATTCTCTTAAAGAGTATGCATGGGAGAAGATTAGTAAAAGAGAGGACCTGCTTAAGCATGCTACAGCTTTAGAAGTGGCTTTTAAACAGAGTAAGGCAAAGAAAGGTGTAGTTAATGATTTTAGAGTTAATATCTCAGTAGATTTGCCAGAAACACCTGTCAGAGTTGAGCAGAGAGGAGAAGATATGTATGCTAATATTGATTTTGCAGTAGATACTCTTGTAAGGAGATTGCAAAGATATACAGACAGGAAAGCAAGATGGAGTGGTGAAAAGGCATGGGAAGTTCAAGAGGGGGAACCAACACTAGATGATTTTGATACTGATGATTACTCAGATTATGTTCCAAGGATAGTTAGAAGAAAGAGAATAGAGGATATATCACCTTTAGAAGAAGGAGAAGCAATTGAGAGAATGGATATGTTAGGATATGATTTCTTCCTTTTTAGAAATAGGAGAACAGACAAGATATCAGTGGTATATAGAAGAAAAGATGGCTCATACGGAATTGTAGAGCCATCTTAAAATCAAATGTAATCAAATATTACTTCTTTCCGAGGTTTTGGATAATTTGATTAATTGTTCCGAAGAACTTGTACACAGGAGTTTCTTTTGAGTTATCCTGAATTGTATACTCCTCAGTTTTGCCAAGTAACCAATTCTGTTTCTCCTGTCCGACCATTTGAGCGGTATAATACTCTTCAGTTTTTTCTTTAAAGGTCTCGTAATCAAGCTTCTCACCTTCTTTTAGAGCCTCTGTTTCGTTAGCAAACAGTACATTACTATACTGCTCGAAGAAAGCCTTAACATCATCATCTGTATATTTTATTGTTGGTGAGATTAGTTTTGTATAATACAAATCCATTTTAACTTGATCTTCAAGATCCTTTAATTGATAATTTGCAGCTTTCATTGCGGTATTAAAAGCCTCTTCTCCTCCAAGGTCTTTTTTTATCTCATCAACCCTCTTACTTATTTCATCTTTTGTAACTTTTATATCAGCCTTTTTAGCTTCTAGCATAACGATACTATCATTAATCAATGATTGTGCGACAGCTTGACCACTAGCCTTCTCTAAGACTCTATGCCATTCTGCTTTGGAAATTCTTTTCCCATTTACAACAGCAACGCTTCTCTCATTGCGAATATATTGAACTCCGTAATCTGCAACCATTATGATTAGAATTATCCCTACTACAATGACAACAATTTTGATTATGGCACCTAGAAGGGGGTTTGAATTTAACTTCTTAAGAAGAGAATCCTTGAGAGAAACACTCTTCTTTCTTGCGACAACTTTTTTCTTTGGAGCGGTCTTTCTCTCCACTTTTGGGGCGGTTTTCTTTTTAGAAACAATTTTTTTTGTTCTAGCCATTAGAATTAATTAAATAAATTATATGATTATGTAGTTTAGCAGAATATTGGTAAATAGGGAAGGGTTGTATTACTTTTGTAAGTGAAGATAACAACTAGTCCAACCATTTGGGTGTCGAATATATGCGTATTCTCCACCATGCCCATCAACAGACTTGTATAATGTACCTTCCATTACTGCGTAAATAGGGGCACCGTAGTTCACACTTCTGTTTGTTTTGTATGAAATCAAATCAATAGCATATCCTTGATGGTAGTTTTGGGACATAACAACTGTTGGTCCTGCAATGGGTAATCTCCATGAACCTGGGTGTACATAAGGCCACCTCCAACCATCAAATCCTGTAATCCATGATGGCCCTCCTTCAACTAGATATCCACTTAAAACAGGTATTGTTCCGTAACAAGGATTACCACTATGACTACCTCTCATTGAGAAATGCAAGTGTGCACCACTAGACCATCCTGTATTTCCCATCCTGCCAATCCATGTTCCTGCTGTCACATATCCCTTGTTTGCTGCTTGAGCTCCGTATTTACCAATATAGGCAATAATAGCTTGATCTAATTCCTGTGCTTTTTTAAGGTTTTGTTGGTATGTTGCAAGTAGCTGTGCTTCTTTTACTCTGGCTTGTGCAAGCAAGGTTTCTCTTTCTTTTTTCTGTGCATCTAAAGAGAGTTTCTTTTCACCAAGCTCTACTCTCTCCTTCTCAACTTCTTCCCTCTTCCCTTCTAACTCAGACTTTGTGGCACTAAGTTGGCTCTCTTCTATAACCAGTTCTGAGGTCTTGGCGGTGTACTCTTCTAATGACTTCTTGTCTTGCATTCTTGTCATCTCAAGATACTTTATCTTTCTTAAAATATTCGAGATATTTTTAAAATCTAATAATAATTCGAACTGATTAACAAAAGAGTATTTATATGATTCAGTAATTCTTTCATTTACCATTCCGCTCAAAACTTGAATCTCTTGTTTTAATATTGAAATACCATCCTCTTTCTCTTTAATATTTTTTTGTAATATTCCTATTTCGATATCAGTAGCGGCAATCTCTATTTGTAATTGTTTTACAGCACTCTCTGTTTGTACTATTAAATTATTAGTATATTCAATCTTTTCTTCTAAAGAGAGTTTTTGATATTCAACACTTTTTAATTGATTCTGAATATTTCCTTGTTGTTTTTGTATGATTGCCAATTGATCTCGTAGATAATCAAGACATTCAACAGAGCTAGGAGCCATATGTGGGGGGCACTGTGTTTGTGCTACAACAGGTTCATGTTTATATGAGAGCAGTAGTGCAAAGGAGAGAACACCTAAAAAGAGTATTCCTAGTATTGTGTATGTAATGTTTTTTCTTTTCATTCTTACTCCAAATATCTTTTAACTGCACTTAAACTACTTACTACTCCAATTAATGCTCCAGCTCCTATGTGTACTAAATAGTATATTAGAAGGAATAGAATATTAACAGGCTTTATAAAAAGTAAACCTAAATCTCTTAATGTCTGATTAAGCCAATATGAGAGACTTGCATCTTTTGTTAATGAGGAAAGAAATATATAAAGAGGAATGATTAAAATAGAGGTTGCGATAAATCCTCCTAAGGCACCGTAAAGACTTCCCTCTAATATGTATGGTTTTGTAATATAGTGTTTTGGACTGCCGACTAGATTCATAACCTTTATTTCTTCACTATGTGAATTAATATTGAAACCAATAGTTATTCTTATTAATAAGAATGCAATAATTACGAGTGCAGAAATTAAAATAATGGAAGTTACTTTAATAATACTAGAGATTCTTTTGAGATTATTGACAACCTCCTTGAAATATATAACATCATCTATAGACGCATTTGTTTCTTTTTCCTTTTTTATACGATTAATCATATCCATTAATGAATCTACAGACTTAGCTTTAATCTCTAAACTAGGTGGTAGAGAATCTGCAGTAACGGTTGCCAGAAGATCTGGGTTATCAGCAAAATCCTCTTTATATATACTCAAAGCCTCTTGTTGGGATATATATGTAATACTTTCTGTGGTCTCTTTATCATACAATCTTTCTTTCATTGCAAGGATATCACTTTCACTTGTATCTCGTTTGAAAAATATAATTACCTGAGCTTTCTTCTCATAATGATCAATACCTTTTTGAGCAACAATTCCTAGGGATATAAAGAAAGAGGATATTAATAGAACAACAGAGGTCACCATAATTGTGGAAAGAGATAAGAACTTATTCCTCTTCATATTCTTTTTTGTGACTTCAATAATCTTGTTAGATTTCATTTTACTTTTTATTTTTACTACTTAAATAATTTTTCAAGAATTTTTCAAGTGCTTCTCTCTCTTTTTTATTTATTTTAAGATTCTCCAAATCATCTTCGGTGAGATTTAATACAAGATCGATGCTAGTAATTTTAGCTTTAAGTAGTTTTGCTTTCGTTCCTTTATCTAAACCATCTAATACTTTGTCATACTCCACATCATCACTTTTTGTTCTTTCTTCTAAATCATCATCGATTTTTATCCCAATCTCTTCTTTAAGTTCTTCTTTCTTTGTATCAATTTTAGTTGCTTTTGTAGCGGGTTTCTTGACAGTATCATAATCACCTTTATTATCAGAGATTATTTTCCCTCCATCCATTCTGATTACCCTTGTCTTCATTTTGTTAACAAGCTCTCTATCATGTGTAATTACCATTACTGTTGTACCTCCTCTGTTTATACTATTTAAGATGTCTAACACTTGGAAGGAGCTATCAGGATCAAGATTACCCGTTGGTTCATCTGCTACGAGGAAATCTGGATTATTAGCTAGTGCTCTTGCAATTGCACCTCTTTGTTGCTCTCCACCAGAAAGCTGTATTGGGAAGAGATTTCTTCTGTCATGAAGTTTTACAAGCTCTAAGAGATAATCAGTTGTTTCCTTTATCTCTTTCTCCTCTTTCCCAATTATTTCTAGAGCAAATCTAATGTTTTCCTCTAATGTTTTTGACTCAAGGAGTCTTATGTCTTGAAATACAATTCCTAATTTCTGTCGGTATGTAGGTAAAAGTTTAATCGGCAATTTATTTACCTCTATATTTTCAAAGATGATGTCTCCTGAGGTAGGTAGCTCCTCTCTAATTAATAGTCTTAAGAGTGTAGTTTTTCCTGCTCCTGATGGCCCAACTAGAAATGTAAACTCTCCATCATTAATACCAAAAGAAACCTCTTCTAAAGCTGTGATGGAATCTGTATATTTCTTTGTTACTTTATCGAAAAGTAGCATGGCAGTCTGATTCATATTAACATTTTACCACATATATTACCCCATTCTAATCTCGGCTTCAATAAATTCATCTAGATTACCATCTAACACACTTTCTGGGTCACTAGATTCTATATTTGTCCTTAAATCTTTTACCATTTTATACGGATGAAGTACATAGTTTCTAATCTGATTTCCCCATCCAGCAATTTTGTAATCACCTTTAATCTCTGAAATCTCTTTTAGCTTCTCATCTTCTTTAATTCTCCAGAGTTTTGCTTTTAGAATACTCATCGCACTTTCTCTGTTTTGTGCTTGACTTCTTTCTGTTGAAGAACTAACAGCAATACCTGTGGGTATATGTGTAATTTGAACAGCAGATGATGTCTTATTTACATTTTGTCCGCCAGGTCCCCCTGCTTTTACTGCTTTAAACTCAATATCTTTTTCTGGTATTTCAATGCTTGTTTCATCTTTTGCAAATAGGGGGAGTACTTCAACTCCTGCAAACGTTGTTTGTCTTAATCCTTGTGCGTTGTATGGTGATATTCTCACGAGTCTGTGTACTCCTTGTTCCTGTTTTAACATTCCAAAAGAGAGAGGTTGGTTAATTTCAATTGTTACTGTCGCTATACCAACTTCGCTTCCTTTTAGCATTTCTGTAATGGTATAACTCCACTGTTGCTTGTCAAAATACATCGTGTACATTCTGAAAAGCATCTGTGCCCAATCATTAGCCTCTGTTCCACCCTGTCCAGCATATATTGTCATAACAGTGCGGTGTTGATCATATTCACCAGAGAGGAATTTACGCAAAGAGAATTTTTCTAGTTCACTCTTAAGTTTTTGATATTCGGGTATTAGCTCATTCTGTTCTGTTTCTTTTTCAATTGCAAAAAAAATCTCTACTAGGGAGTCAATATCCTTCTTTAATCTTTCAGCGGTGTCGATTTCTTCTTGGATGTATGCAATTTCAGACATGATGGCTTTTGCATGCTCCTGATTGTCCCAAAAGTTGCTTTCAAGGCTTTGATTTTCTAACTTTTCTAATTGGATTTTCTTATTTTTCAAATCAAGGCTTTGTATTGTTAAAACAACATCTTTTTCTAAATCTTCTATGTCTCTTTTACTTAAGTCTTTCATTTGTGTATATTATTATATTGGAGTTGATTTAATATATCCAATGTATTTAAAAAATCTATGTTTGGAAGAACTCAGCAAGCCCCAACTGAAGACTCAGGTAGTATTGGTGGATTTAACAGTATGTTGGATATTAGGAGATTTGTTACTCTGATAATTCTAGATGGGTTTGGAGTATATCCTGATGCCGAGGGTAATGCTATTTGGGCAGCTAAGACACCTTTTTTAGATACAGCTTGGACACAGGGTAGGTCTACACTCATACACGCGTCAGGCACTCATGTGGGACTTCCAGGTGAAGAATCAGGTAACTCTGAGGTTGGACATCTTAATATCGGTGCTGGTCAGGTTGTATATCAAACACTACCTAGAATTAATGATGCAATTGGTTCGCATGAATTGGACAACAATCCTGTTGTTAAGGAGATGTTTGCATTTATCAGGAAGAATAATAGTAAATTACACTTAACAGGTGTATTGAGTCCAGCAGGTGTACATGGGCATATAAAACATCTTTTTTCTGTTTTAGAGCTTTGTGCTCAGAATAATATTGATCCATATATCCACGTAATGTTGGATGGAAGAGATACCCCTCCCAAAGAGGGTTCGGTATATGTCGAGAAATTAATGGCGAAAATCAAAGAGTTAGGAAAAGGAAAGATAGCCTCTATTATGGGAAGGTTTTATGGAATGGATAGGGATAGTAGGTGGGAGAGAACAAAACTAGCATATGATGCAATGGTTGGACTTTCTGAGGAAACCTTTACAGATCCATTGGAGGTTGTACAAAGAGGGTATAATAAAGGAGAAGATGATCAGTTTTTTGTTCCAAGAGTATGTGTTGATGATAAAGGGGAGCCTGTGGGTCCAATTAAAACAGATGATGCCGTTCTCTTTTGGAATTTTAGAGAGGATAGGGCCAGACAATTAACAAAAGTTTTTGTCCTAAAGGAGTTCCCTCATTTTGTGAGGAGAAACTACCCTGTGCATGTATACTTTACAACTATGACAGGTTATGAAGAGGATCTTCCCGCCAATGTTATTTTTCCACCTCTAAAGATTAAAAAATCACTATCTTCAACACTTGCTGAAGCTGGCAAAAAACAGTTACATGTTTCAGAAACAGAGAAATATATGCATGTAACATACTTCTTTAATGGTGGTATTGAGAAACCTCATCCAGGAGAAATATTTTTTAACATCCCATCTCCTAAGGTTGATAACTATGCAACAGTACCTGAGATGAGTGCCTTGGTCATTAGAGATGAAACAGTCAATAGGATAAAGAATATTGATAAACATCCTCTTGATTTTATTATCCTTAATTTTGCAAATCCAGATATGTTGGGACACACAGGTAATCTAAGAGCTACCATTAAAGGTAATGAAATCGTAGATCAGTGTTGTGCAGATATTGCAAAGGCAACATTGGATATGGGAGGGTCAGTATTGATAACGGCTGATCATGGTAATTGTGAGACTATGATAAATAGGGTCACAAAAGAGATAGATATCGCGCACACCAATAATCCTGTCCCTTTAATATTGGTTAATGATATGAAAGAAATTGTACCCAAACCGGGAGTTCCCATGATTAAGGTGGGCACAGGGAGTAATGTGAGGACAACCGGCCTACTAGCTGACATTGCACCAACAGTCTTAGGTCTTTTAGGTATGGAGATTCCTTCAAATATGACAGGAGTAGATCTTAGATCAGTCCTTTAGTAGAAGATAATTAGTAGTAATATCCCAAGTAGTATTCTGTAAATACCAAATACACTTAGCCAATTTTTCTTCTGTACTTTTTTTAATATAAATAAAGTAATTAATCCAAATAGTAGTGTAGAGCTGAAAATTATTGCAAACCCTCCTAATGTAGAAGACATACCAGTAGAAAGAATGGTTTCCTTTATAGGATTCTCTCTTAAAAGTAGAATAAAAGAACCTAAAAGTACAGGTATGCTTAATATGAAAGAAAAATTTAGAGCTAAATATTTTTCCAATCCTGCTATCATTCCTGCAATTGTAGTAATGCCTGACCTTGAAGTACCTGGAATCAATGCAACGACTTGAGCAAAACCTACTACAATAGCTTGCTTCCATGTAATCTTTTCTAACTCTTTGATATCTCCTGTTTTCTTCTGTTGTTTCTTTTCTAAAATAATCATTACAACTCCCCAAACAATTAATGAAACTGCAATAATCCATATCGCCCTTAATCTTTTAGAAACAATACCTTCAAAGAGTAATCCAACAAAAGCAACAGGTATGCTTGCTACAAGAACTTTAAGATAGAAGGACCATTTCTCTTTTGTGAAAAAGCCTTTAAATAACTCCTTGCAGAAAAATATTAAGATTGCAACGGTGGTACCAAGGTGAAAAAGAATTAAGAGTGAGGATGAGAATTTTTCAATTCCCAGAGCTTTCCCTAATACTAAAATATGACCAGTGCTAGATACAGGAAGTAGTTCCGTTATACCTTGTACAACTCCGATAAGAAGTAGCTTGATGCTTTCCATATATTTCTACTATGATAAAGTAATCCATTATGATAACATTAGCATAGTATGAGGGTAAAGAATATTTTCATAATTTTTCTTTCTGCTTTTGTAGCCTTGCTTTTATCTGCGACTAAAGCTATTGCATCAAATCCTTCTTTTTCACTATACCCACCAAGTGGAATGGTTATAGATTCAAGTAAAGGATTT
This sequence comes from Candidatus Dojkabacteria bacterium UBA5232, assembly GCA_002409215.1. GTDB lineage: Bacteria > Patescibacteriota > Dojkabacteria > SC72 > SC72 > UBA5232. Next base: position 11,964 of record DHUO01000024.1, read on the forward strand.
TCAGTAGATGTCAGGATAAATACAGATGGAGAGAAAGCTAACTCTGCAAGATTTACACTTCTTTTTGATCCACAAGCTCTTCAATTAACTAAAGTTGAGAAAAAGAGCTCTCTGTTTAAGCAATGGCCAGAAGATGAGGCGTCTGTGGATAATGAGAATGGTTTGGTGATGCTCACAGGCTTTACACAAAGCGGTGAAGAGGGAGATAGTTATGTTACCAATGGAGAGTTTGATATCATTGCAAGACTAACATTCAAAGTTCTTAAGGAGGGTAGTACGACAATTGATTGGGAGTATGATACAAACAACGGTGTGTTTGATACATATATAATGAGGGATGGGAGTCCTCCTACAAATATGCTAATGAGCAAGCCATCAAGTGGTACGTACAGTATCGGTGGGGGGAGTGGTAGTGATGGTAGCAATGGATTAGATCCAAGCACTGTTAATACCGCAATAGAGTTTGATTGGAGATATGTTGTAATAACAGGTGTTGCAATGCTTCTCTTTGGTGGCTTTATGATCTTTACAAGACCAGGAATGCACAGGAGAAGGAAAGGTACCCTTGTAGTAATAGGTGCAGATGAAAAGAAGTAATCTAAAGGTGGCCATAGTTACAGATTCTCTGCTGAAGATGGCAGGGGGAAGTAAAGTTCTGGAGTGTTTTGCACAAATATTCCCAAATGCTGATATATATACTCTTTTTGCTCCTGTTGTTCATAAAAGAAAAGGACTACTTTCTAAAGATATTCTCTCACATAAAATATATACTTCGAAATTAAATAGTATTCCTTTTGTTCATAAGGCAAACTTATATCGATACACTCTTCACAAGTGGCCTAGCCATATAGAAAGGTTTGATCTTTCTGACTATGACCTTGTCATATCTTCTTCTTGGGCTGTATCACATGGGGTGATAACATCAATTGACACTAAACACTATGCATATATTCATACTCCAATGAGATATATTTGGGATATGTATGGGATATATTTTGATAATAAGTTTCCACAAATTGTATACAAGGTAGCCTCCAACTTCTTAAGAATTTGGGATGTATCAGCTAGTAGAAGGCCTGATATCGTAATAAGCAACTCTAATTTTGTTTCAAAAAGAATACAAAAATATTGGAAGAGGAAAACTAACTACATAGTATATCCACCAGTTGAGAAATATACAGGAGAAATATTAAAAGATAGAGAGGAGTATTTTGTATCAGGAGCTCCTTTTGAACCGAATAAGGGAGGAGAATTTCTTTTAGAATGTGCTAAAGAGATAGGGTTTGAGTTAATGATAATAGGTAGTGGGGGCAATGAAAAGAGTTTGAAGAGAAGATACGGTAAATACCAGAACATACATTTTCTAGGTTGGGTTAGCGAGGAAGAGAAGTGGGAGATTTTTTCTAAAGCTAAAGGATATATTGTGCCTGGTGTTGAAGAGTTTGGTATTTTTCCAGTAGAAGCAATGAGTTGTGGTACTCCAGTATTAGCATATAGTGAAGGGGGTACTTTAGAAACAGTCAAAGATACAATAGGGGGTATGTTTTTTAGAAAAAGAGATATTGGTTCTTTTAGAGAGGCTTTTGATATTTTTTGTAATAAGAAATGGGATTACCATAAAGTTGCAAAAAGTGTGGAAAATATTAATGATAGTAATAGGTTTAAGGAGGAGATCAAAAAGATATTTGTTGATAATGATATTAATATTTGATATTATTTCGTAGCATATGCCGAGATAGCTCAGTTGGTAGAGCACCTGTCTGAAGAACAGGGTGTCCCCAGTTCAAATCTGGGTCTCGGCACCATGCGGGAGTAGTTCAGTTGGCTAGAACGACACATTGCCAATGTGTAGGTCGCGGGTTCGACCCCCGTCTCCCGCTTTTCATTATGATTATTTCTCCTTGCCTCTAAAAATCCCAACAATAAACTCACCAACTTTCTTTCTATTCAAATATATAACAATCCCAACAACAAGCAGTGTTACTATCACCAACCAGTTATTCACTATATTAATAGCATTTGTAATCCTTTCTAAATCAAAACCAATCTTAGAACCTAGATATGCGAAACCAAATGCGTAGATGAATGTTCCAATGAAAACACCTATGGAAGCTAGGACAAAATTATACTTAAGATATCCAGCCACAAGCAAAACAACAATTCTTAACCAAGGAGTAAAGCGTGTCAGAAGAATATACATAAATCCTTTAGCTCTAAACTTCTTATGTGTTTTTACGAAAGACTTCTCATCAACCTTCAACCACTTACCCTTCCCATTAAGAAAACCTATGATATCTTTATTCCTAAAGTAGTAACCGATGAGGTATGTAAACCCAGCTCCAACAACCTCTCCCAATGCTCCTGCTAATCCCACTTTGACAAGTGATATGAATTCTGGCCTAACAGCTCCAACTATTGTCATAACAATCTCTGCAGGAAGTATCCCAACAGCAGAAACAAAAACTCCAAGATACCCCCAGGTGCTCAACCAATCTGATATTGTACTGACCAACTGCCCCATCATAAATAAGTATAATATCACTAAACAAATATATTTCCCAATTCATTTCCATTTACCTTTATACAATGGTAATATCTAGTGCATGCCAGTAAAGATAAAAAATTCTAAAAGTTGGTTTAAGGAAAGATTCTCAAGGTTTAGGCCAGTTGTTTTTCTAAAAAAGAATCTTCCCTTTTTTATATTTATCATCCTGATTTCTCTTTCTTTTGTTTTAGGGTTATGGAATATAAAGAGATATGAGGTTTTTAATCAAAATGGGGAGGATTTGGATGACAAGATAGAGAATCTAATTGTTGAGAATCTACATAGAAATATAACAGGTAAAAACTTCTTTTCTATCTATTCTAAAGATATTGAGAAGGATCTTGAAAGAGGTATATCCTATATTAAATCTGCAAGAGTTATGAAAATAGTCCCCAACAAATTAGAAGTGTTTGTAGATACATACCAACCCAGATCTCTAATTCTTGATAATAACGGACAGTGTAAACTTCTTTCTCAAACAGGTGTGGTGTTAGAAAGAGTTTGTGAAGATAGTGAAGATACGGCTACTTGTTGTGTAGAATATACTTCAGATACTAAGTACTATATTTTCAAATCTGATGAAGCTGAAACGGCAAAACTTTCAGGTGGCAAGGAACAATTACTTGTTATGAAAGTAATATCTAATGTTGTAAAGGTTGTAGAATCATTCGGTTTTAATATTAGAGAGATTGTTCTTGAAGAGAAGGTTTTGCATATTACTGACATAGATGGTAAAACTCATATATTTACACTCTCGGATAGTATAGACACTCAACTTGCAAGATACTTTGTAGTAATGGGGAAAGTTAAAGGTGAGGGTATGGAGTTTAGTAGTATAGATGTAAGATTTGAAAGACCTGTTGTAAAAAATTAGATATAATACTTGCTAATCTATACAGATTTGATATATTAAATATACAGATGTTGTTTAATTACATCTTTTTTGTATAATAATTTATGTAAAATAACTGTCTCTAACGATATATGGCACGAAAAATAATAACAGCAATAGATGTTGGGAGCTCTAAGATTACAACATTAATAACTTCCGTAGAGGATGGGAAGAGCCCTACAGTTATTGGTGTATGTGCACATCCCAGTAAAGGCATTAAAAAGGGTGTTGTTGTTAATATTGATGATGCTACAAGCTCAATTCTAGAAAGTGTTACTGCTGCAGAGAGAATGGCTGGTGTGACCGTTTCTGATGTTTATGTTTCGATTAATGGGGAGCAGGTTACAAGCTTGAATAACAAGGGTGTAGTAGCAGTTGCGGGTAGTGAAATTACAATTGATGATACATATAGAGCTATTGAGAATGCTAGGACATTATCCCTTCCTGACAATCTTAATCCAATTCATATAATTCCAAGAGAGTTTGTTGTTGATAGTCAAGGAGGAATTAAATATCCAATAGGTATGAGTGGAGGTAGATTGGAGGTAGAAACACATATAATTACTGCTCCAAATTCATATTGGCAAAATATTAAGAAATGTACGGAGCAGGTAGGCGCTAATGTTTATGATGTAATCTTTGCAGCATGGGCATCATCGCTTGCTGTTTTGACCGATACTGAGAAAGAATTGGGTGTAACAATGTTGGATATTGGGGCAGGAACAACAGGTATTACAATCTTCCAAGAGGGCTCCATTATATACAGTGGTTGTGTACCATTGGGAGGAAGCAGTATTACAAGCGATATCGCTATTGGTCTGCAAGTATCACTAGAAGAGGCTGAGAAGATTAAAGTTGAAATGTCTAAGCTTTTTGACACTAAATTTGAATCAACCAAAACGAAAGATTTGGATTCAATCCCTGCAATATTAAGGAGAGATGAGCCAAAGAAACAGAAGAAGAGTAAGGGGGAGGAGATTGATTTGGATGTCATTGGGATTAATAAAACAATTTCAAAAGAGATGTTGGAGAAAATTGTTAGTGCTAGATGTGAGGAAATTTTTAATATGGTTAAAGAAAATATTTCTAAGGCAGGGTACGAAATGGCAATGCCTGCTGGAATAGTCTTAACAGGAGGTAGTAGTTTGTTAAGGGATATTACTAAATTTACCCAAGCAACATTAGGTGTAGCTGCAAGAGTAGGGTATCCTTCAGGTTTGAGTGGTATGACAGATGAGATTTCAGATCCTGCATATGCATGTGTGCAGGGATTAATAAAACATGCCTTAGATGATGATGTGGAGATTGGTGGAGGTGGTGAAAAGGGGAAGGTAGATGTAAAAGGTTTGTTTGGTAAATTAGGAGATTGGTTTAAGTCATTACTGCCATAAATAAATTAAGTTTACTGTAGGCAATTTATGTTAGTTACAACAAATGTAGATCCAGTTGCAAAAATAAAAGTAGTTGGTGTTGGTGGTGGTGGCTGTAATGCAGTCAATACCATGATTACAGACTATGATATTGCAGGGGTTGATTTTATGGCATTTAATACAGATGCTCAAGCACTTAAGATGTCTCAAGCACCAACAACATTACAGTTAGGTGAGGATTTAACTAAAGGATTGGGTGTAGGAGGTAACTCAGAGCTTGGAGCACAAGCTGCGGAAGAGAGTTTAGACCAGATACAAGAGCTTTTAGAAGGCGCAAATATGGTTTTCATTACAGCTGGCATGGGTGGCGGAACTGGTACAGGAGCAGCTCCAATAATTGCAGGAATAGCAAGAAACCTTGGAGCATTAACAGTTGCTGTTGTTACCAAACCATTTGATTTTGAAGGAAACAAGAGAAGAGAGATAGCAGAAGAAGGTATTGCCAATCTAAGAGATAAGGTAGATACACTCATTATTGTTCCTAACCAAAGATTGTTAGAAGTTGTCAGCGATAGTGAAAGTATCTCTTTTATCGATGCAATGAAGAAAGTAGACTCGGTTCTAGCAGAGGGTGTAAACAGCATTTCAAATCTAATCAGCAAGACAGGATATATCAATGCAGACTTCAATGATGCTAAATCAGTTATGCAAAATGCAGGTACTGCACTTATGGGAATTGGTAGGGCAAGTGGGGAGAACAGAGCAGAAGAGGCAGCCAAAGCTGCTACATCAAGTCCTCTCTTGGATATGTCAATTGAGGGTGCAACAGGAGTCCTTTACAATATAGTTGGAGCAAATCTATCCCTTCAAGAGATTAGTAGAGTATCCGAACTCATTAAAGAGGCCGTACATCCTTCTGCGAATATCAAGTTTGGTGCACAGATAGACCCAGAAGCAGAAGATGAACTCATAATTACAATTGTTGCAACAGGTTTTGATGAAAGCAATCAGGTATATACAAATCAATTAAGGGGTAAAGAACCATCATCTACTGTTAGAAACTTCGGATTTGATACAACACCTTCTACTTCAGCTCCAAGCTCAGAGGATACACTTGAGTCTTTCGATGACAAAGAGACAGAAGATGTTGATGAAATAATAGAAGACAGTACATTTGATACTGTTCAACCAGAGGATATAGATGCAGAAGACCCACTAGATGTCCCTGCATTCATGAGAAAGAAGTAGGCTATCTTGATATAATACAATATGAATTTACTCTCCACCTCATCAAAAGGTAGAAAATGGATTACTCTTTCTTTAGCAATACCATTATTTCTTATAATTGTAATAGGGCTTGTTACTCTATACTCTACTCTTATACTTCCAACAGGAGGGCTTGGCGATACCTCTATACTAAAGAAACAGATAATATTCATTCTCATAGGTGCGGTACTATTCCTTATTATTAGCTACATAGATCTTTCTAACCTGAAGTTTTGGCAGGTGCAATTAATAATATATCTAGTCACAATAGCACTACTCATTGCAGTCCTATTTTTAGGACCAACCATTAAAGGAGTCAAAAGGTGGTTAGTCATTGGCGGTGTCCAGATACAACCATCTGAAATAGCAAAACTGACATTAATCATCCTAACAGCATTTATATTTTCATTAAAGGAGAAATATAATAAATGGAGTCTGTTCCTTTTATCCTTCTTCCTTATGTTACCAATATTCTTCCTTATATATAAAGAACCAAGTGGAAGTATGGCATTCTTAACATTAGCTATATGGTTCATTATCGCTTTTCTAGGTCTTAATAACCCATTAAGAAATACCGTATTACTATCAATTATCGGTTGTACAGTTGGAGGCTTTCTCCTCTCATCTGTTACTGGGGATAATCTTTGGTATCTTTTACTTATTCCAGCATTCTTTATTGCAATATTTGGTTTCTATACAAAAAGCAATTGGAAGATATTTATCATAATATCAGTCATATTAGCTCTTTTTGTAGGGATATTAACAACAATTACTTGGAATAAGGTATTAAAACCGTATCAGAAAGATAGGATTGTTGCATTTGTTAATCCTGAAGAAACAACTAGTGATATTGGTTTTAATGTTAATCAATCTAAAATAGCCATAGGATCAGGACGGATATTTGGAAAAGGTTTTGGTAATGGTACACAAAGCAAGAGAAACTTTCTTCCTGAATTTAGAACAGACTTTATATTTGCTTCATATGCAGAGGAGTTTGGATTAATAGGTAGTGTATTTCTAATCTCACTTTATGCTGTTATTATAATTATTTGCTTTATTACAGCAATCAACAGTAGTGCCCATACAATGCAATCCTTGGTTTGTGTAGGTATAGGTATTAAAATTCTTTTAGAGGTTTTTATTAACATTGGAACAAATACAGGTAGTATTCCAGCAACAGGTATTCCTCTACCATTGATGAGTGCAGGAGGGACAATAACAATTATGACATTGATAGAGTTAGGTATTATCCATAATCTTGTTTTAAAGAATGCAGCCAAAATTAAGACAGAGAATGCGGATATAATAGATGTGTATGAGGATTAGAGTGGAGAAAAGCTATTCTCTACCAATTACTTATTGACTTTTCAATACATATAGCATAGAATTCAACTCGATATGGCAAACACAAAAGAAACAAAACCAAATACAAAAACAACCACAAAGAAGGTTGTTAAAAGTACAAAACCAGTTAAAAAGAGTGTAAAGAAGGAAACAAAACCAGTTGTAAAAAAAACAGAAACTAAATCAGCAGAAAGTTTTGCAGTTATTCAAATCTCTGGGGTACAACTCAAGGTTTTCAAAGGAAAAGAGTATGAAGTTAACAAATTGGAAGGGAAAAAGGGTGATAAGATAGAGGTAAAGGAAGTATTGTTGCTTTCTGATGGTAAGGATACAAAGGTAGGAAAACCTTATGTAGATGGTGCGGTTGTAAAGCTTGAAATTACATCTCAAAAACAAGGTAAGAAGATTGAAGGATTTAAGTATGCAGCTAAATCAAGAGATAGGAAAAGATACGGATATAGACCAAGTATTACGAAAGTAATAGTTAAGAGTATTTAGATTGATGCCCAAACAGTATTTCTTTGAATCTGGTACATTCCCAGATCTCTCATACACAGAATTAATCACAGTTTTAAGTTCGTTTGGTCTACCAAAGGAAAGTATTACTAGGTATGGAAATAGTATCTTTCTACTTCAGCATAAAAAACTCACAGAACTAACAGTAATAAATATATTTAAAAGATTAGGTGGGGCAATTAGGGTAGGTGAGATTGTAGAAGATATTGATACTTTCTACACAGAACAGAAAAAAGAAGGAAAGTTAATCTTTGGTATTAGCATTCTAGGAGATATTAAAAAATCAGACTCATCCTTTTTAAAGCGATTAGGTAACGGAATCAAAAAACAGCTTAAAGAATACAGAATATCATCTAGGTTTGTCTTACCAATTAGGGATGGATACTCTCTAAATGCAGCACAGGTGATTAAAAACGAGATACTAGGAAAAGGTTTTGAATTAATTATAATTAGAAATAAAGAACAGGAAATATATGGTAGGACAATACAAATTCAAGATTTAGAGGGTTTTGTTAATAGAGATATTCAAAGACCCGGTAGTAATCTTGAGATGGGAACTCTTCCTCCTAAGCTTGCAAGGATGATGGTTAATTTCACAGCTCTTTCTAGTGGAACAATTTGGGATCCTTTCTGTGGTTCTGGAACTATCCCAATGGAGGCAGCAGTATTAGGTTTTAACTTCTTAGCCTCAGATATTGATCCTAAGGCGGTGGAGGATACGGATAATAATACAAAGTGGTTATATCAAGAAGGATATATTACTGATACCCTCTACCAATCTTTCTATCTTGATGTTACTAAACCAGATTCTGCAGTTGTTAAAAAACTAAAAAATACAGACATACATGCAATTGTTTGTGAACCCTTTATGGGACCACCCCAGACTAGACTCCTTTCAGATGTTAGGGCAAGAGAGCTTTTAGATGATGTAAAAAACCTTTACAGTAAACTCTTTGAGCTAATAGATATAAAGCTTGCTAAGAGAGGAATAAAGGTTGTTATGATAATACCATCATACAAAACAAACAAAGGTTGGATTACATTCGGAATTAGAGAACTAGTAGGGAAAAGGTGGATTGTGAAGAACAGCGAGTACTCCCCAACTAGGGACTTGAAGTGGAGTCGAAAAAATAGTATCATTACCCGAAACATTTTCATACTAGAAAGATCTTAGTATGTATATATAACTTGAAAAAAAGAGTAGATGGCAAAAGTTGCAGCAGGAACGACAACATCAAACTACGGTAAAGTAGCTGGAAAAAGATTGGGTGTAAAGAGGTTTGCAGGCGAGGAAGTTAAAGCTGGAAACATTATTGTAAAGCAGAAAGGCTCAGTATTTCATCCAGGAAAGAATACATATATGAGCAAAACACATACCATTCATGCTAAAACAGATGGTGTTGTTGAGTTTAGAAGAATGAGTGGCTTTAAGAGAGGCCAATACTTTATTGATGTGATAGAATAGTCATACGACTATGGCAAAATCCAAATTCATACAGATAGAAAGCAAGAATGCTCTTTTAGAGCTGTTAAAAGAAGGCAGAGAGTTCGAAAGAATATATGCTGTGGGTAGGGCATTCAAAGATGAAAAGACAAGAGAAATTTTCCAATTGGCAGGTAAAAACAGGGTTCCTGTGGTAAAGGTTTCTAGAAAAGCACTTCAAAGAAGACTCAGATCTTCAGCTGCAGAGAGTATTGTAGGGATGATGTATTCGCAAAATGATTGGAGTTTGAAAGAACTATTAGACACAATATACAAAGAGGGCAAGCAACCATTTTTCTTACTTTTGGATGATCTAAAATATACTCAGAATATTGCGGCAATTATGAGGACTGCTTTTGCTGTTGGAGTTAATGGTATTATCATTAATCCTCAGAAGAAAAGCATCATATCCGATGAAACGATTCGTATTTCAATGGGTGCGGCAGAGAGAGTTCCATTAGTAGAGATGAAGCTGTTTGAAGCACTTAAGATTCTTAAGGAGAATGATATAAAGACATATGCAGTACATATGGAAGGAGGCAATTACTACGAACAGGATTTAAAAGGACCAATAGCGTTTGTACTTGGTGCTGAGGATGTGGGAATCTCCACAGGTGTACTAGAAAGAGTAGATGGTTCTGTATCAATCCCAATGAGGGAGGGGATTGGATCCTTGAATGTTAGCTCAACCGCAGCAGTTTTAGTATATGAGAAATTAAGACAAGAGGTGAGTGATAATTAAAGCAATTTTCCCATTAAATCCTCTAATTCTTCCACTGTATTGTATCTAATAACAAGCTTTCCACCTTTTGTCATTTTTTGAATATGTGCTGTATATCCCAATTTTTTGCTTAACTGCTCTGAATATTTAGACGTTTGTGCATCTGTTGTCTTCCAGAGTCTTGTTGTCGCTCCTTTACCGAATGTAATCTTTCTTACTAAAGCTTCTGTTTCTCTCACACTCAACCCTCTCTTAATTACAATATCAGCAGCTGCAATTAAAGATGTACCATCCTTAATTCCCATCAATGCTCTAGCATGACCTTCACTCACTTTCCCATTTAGCACATCCTCTTTAACAGGTTCAGGAAGATTTAAAAGTCTAAGCTTGTTTGTGATTGTTGTTCTATTAAACCCTACCTTTTTTGCTATATCATGATGAGCAAGACCAAATTCATCTTGCATCTGTTTATATGCATACGCCTCTTCAAGAGGATTAAGATCTTTTCTTTGTACATTTTCTACAATTGCAATTTCCAACATCTGTTGTGGAGAACTATCTTTTATTACAACAGGGACACTCTTAAAACCTGCTAACTGTGCAGCCCTAAGTCTTCTTTCTCCTGCAATTAGATAGTATGAATCGGTATCTTTCTTTCTTGTAATGATAAGGGGTTGAATGATGCCGTGCTCTCTAATGGAGTCTGCAATTTGTATCAACTCTTCAGGATCCATATGCATTCTTGGTTGATACGGATTTGCTTCTATTTTATTAATATCAAAATTCTCTACAAAAGAACTATTTGTATTCTCAATCTCATTAGTGCTAATTAATGCGGCTAAACCTTTTCCTAATCTTGATTTATCACTCATATTTTTAAAGTAAAATATTAACTAAATCTTTTAATAAATTCATTTGCAAGTTTTTTGTACGCCATAGCTCCTGTGGATTTATCATCATACTGAAATATTGTTTTTCCGTGAGAAGGAGATTCAGAGAGTCTTACATTCCTAGGTACAATGCTCTTAAATGCTACATCCTTAAAGAAATCTTTAACATCTTTAACAACGCTTTCTGAAAGCTTTGTTCTACTATCAAACATTGTTAATATTACACCGCCAATTTTCAGATTAGCATTTACACCTTTAATCAATTTTGTAGTCTCTATGAGTTGTCCTAGCCCCTCTAGAGCGAAGTATTCACACTGTATTGGGATAAGGAGCTTGTCTGCAGCACACAGAGCGTTGATGGTTAAAAGTCCTAGTGAAGGTGGGCAATCAATTATGACATAATCAAACTCCTCACTCATTCCTTCGATAGCTTTTTTCAAAAGAGTTTCTCTGGATATTATATTAACCATCTCAATCTCTGCACCCGCAAGAGAGAGATGTGATGGAACTAGAAATAGGTTGGCGGTAGATGTAGCTACAAATACTGAAGAAAGAGGTTCTTTGTCAATTAAAACATCATATACACTCTTGTATGGAGCCTCATCTGTAGAGTTCCAACTATCTTTATCGAATTGTTGAGTAAATCCAAGACCTGATGAGAGGTTAGCTTGTGGATCTAAGTCAATCAGAAGAGTCTTTTTTCCTTTAATAGCTAATGCTGCGCCTAAATTCATGACTGTTGTAGTCTTACCTACACCACCTTTTTGATTTGCAACGACAAAAGTCTTCATATATTTAGCTTAACATGTTTCACACAACTTTGCTATATTGAGTACTGCTCATGTTTAACCAATCTAAATACATTAAATGGATAGTATACAATCCATGCCTTACCTTTAATGTTTTTAGCATCTATTGGCCCAAAAGCTCTAGAGTCTGAACTATGATCTCTGTTGTCTCCTGATACAAAATATTTCCCTTGTGGTACATTTACAATCTCTCCCTCCTTTAGAAATTCTCCCCCTTTAGTATATATACTGTTACTTAGATAGTTTGATTCATCAAGCATACGATCATTAATATATAATTTTCCATCCTTGAGCATCACCGTATCACCAGGAAGACCTATTATTCTTTTTATGAAATCTTGAGTATCAGAGTATTTGAATATGATGACATCACCTCTTTTTGGTTTTGACATCTTATACAGTATTTTATTCGCCATTAAATACTCTCCATTCTTGTATGTTGGATGCATAGAATTACCAACAACTTCATGAGGGGTCATTATGAAAAGATACAAAACTACAGAGATGACTAATGCAACGACAACTGTTTCTAAGAAAGATATTATGAACTTCCCAATTGAACCAAATACAGATGAAACTTTCTCACTTGTTGTTAATTCTTCTTCTACTTGTTCGTACATTCTTTTGGCAGTTAAAATAAAATGAATCTAACCTAATTAAAAGTCTATTAGAATGATATATCTTTGTCAATCTTCTGACTGCTTGTACACCTCGTCTGCACTCTGTTCGAGAGATATTCTATCTCCAAAGAATGTTGGATTAGGCTTTAGCTTAGTTGAGAAGAAATCTTTACTCTGTGCTATTACTTCTCTGAATAGGCGAGCATTATGTCCACTTAGAATATTTTTTGTTGCACTAGCTCCAACAACATCAATATCCATTGATCTAGCAATATATATAGCACGATATAGATGATATTCTTGAGTTACAATAACCATTTTAGATATCCCAAAAATATATTGTGCCCTATACATACTTTCATATGTAGAAAATCCTGCATAATCCATAAAAATGTCTTCAGAAGGGACCCCTTGTTCAAGGGCATACTTTCGCATTACACTGACTTCATCATAATGAATGCTTCCATTATCTCCACTCATGAGTATCTTAGGAGCAAGCCCTGCTTTATACAGAAAAATCCCGGTATCTAGTCTTTCTTTTAGAATAGGGGTAGGCCGATTATTTCGAATACCTCCTCCAAGAATCAGGATTGCTTGATAATTATCTTTCCCTTTTTGAACTAACTGTTCTTGAGTATATATATCCCTCTTACTACTTTTTTCTACGTGATAGTGGATTGCGAATATACTTGCACAGAGAAGTAAAAACAAGCATAGGAATATAGTGAGAACAATCCTTAATTTTGATTTCTTTTGAGGATTTTCCATTGTATGGTACCGCTACGGGGAATCGAACCCCGGTTTACAGGATGAAAACCTGTTGTCCTAGACCACTAGACGATAGCGGCATTACAGAGAGATTCTACTATAATTATGATATTTTGTGAAGGATTACCAAGTTCTTCCTTTTGCAATATCACTTGCAAGTTGTTGTTCTTCTGCAAATGTTGCTCTCTTGAAACCTGCTAATTCCTTTTCATATACATATCTTCTCTTACATTTACACTCTACCATTATTCTGTTTTCAGAAAGATTACCAAGTTTTTTTGCCTTAGTTAATGGATATGTACAACCAACACAGAGTTTTCTTTCTAGTAGGACATTTTGAAATGGTCTTATTATTTTCTTGAACATAGAAGTAATTTTAGCATATATTACTTACTTTACAATATATCCTATAGATTTGAGGTTCTAAGCATATTTTGATATAATGACTTCGTAAATAAAGACTTAGTTCTATTTACGAACATTAACAGATTACAGAAGATTTTCAAGAGAAAAGGAGTGAAAGTGATAGCAACTACAATTTTTGATGAAGTAGAAATAGAAGAACTATATTTGATTGATGATCAACCCCCAGGGTTAAGTGTTTTTTATACAATTAAATGGGGGATGAAAGAGGCTTCCAGGCTTAGCTCTCCAGTAGTAATTGAGCACCCATTTGGGGTTATGATGAAGATTCCAAGTAATTTTAGGGATACTTTACGATTAGAAAAAGACATTCAACGTCTTGCTTGGATGATAGAGAATGGTGTGTTGAGAACATTCCGAGATTCTCTACCAACTAATCAAGAAATACATTGCTTTGCTAATTTAAGCAGGTTAGAATCAGGGGAGTATGATATCTCTCTTACAAACGCGACTAGTCCTACGGTATTGGCAGACTTTGTTGCTTCTCCGGTCAGTTCTGTTTTGGGTAGATTGGTTGAAGAGAGAAGGACTTTTGCTCTAGTAACTGAGAATTGTTCTGGAGTAATTATCTCTCCCGTTAGAAACGGCAAAGAACTACTAAGTAAAGATGAATCTGTTTTTCTAGCAAGTATCTTAGAATCAGGTTTTGAAGTGTGGTCCACAAACTAATCTTTTGTAACTGTTAGGATAAGCACCAAAAGAGGTGAGATATGTATACAGTAATGTATATTTTTTAATATCTCATACAGCCTCAATTGGTGCTTTTTCTTGCCAATACACCCCATAGTGTTGAACTTTTTGTTAAAAAATGATATAATGTAGTTAGATATAGACAAAAAGTATTAATTTCTTAGTCTATACTCTCTGCTCATTAAAAATTTCTTTTTCTTCAATTAAAACAAATGGATGGCATATTGCTCATATTATCTATGTGATTAGTATGCTATTCATTTGTAAGTTTAATGGATAAGTAATGATTAGATGGAGAATTAATATGTACCCTAACGAATTAGTTGAATATATGTCTTTTAGAACGAAAAGCCCAGAAGAAACAATCCGCGACATGGTAAAGGTCGCCCAAGGCAACGAATGGACAAGTAAAACTGATTACTGGAAGAAAATCCAGGGCATTACAGTTATCGTAGGTCCAGAATCGGATGCTGAGAAAGAAATCCAAAGATTCTATCTCCAACGAAGAATGGAGAAACATTGTTCGGATGAAGATTTTTTGTTTGCCTTAAACAAAATAAGGTATGCGGGGTTATGTTCTTGCTCTAAGGAGATGGAGTTACCTTGTAGGGTTGCTAGATTTATCCAAACTTCTGCAAAGAAGTCGGACATAAGTATTGATAAATTGTTAAGACAGACATTTGTCTCATTAGCAACAGTCTATAGTAGGGAAGAACTTCATTCTATAGCAAATACCTTGTGGACATATTGGATTCACAGAGACTTGTTCTCAAGGTTTTCAGTTGACAGTCTTTTCAGAGATAACGGAAGGAAGAAAAAGAAAAGGATATTAGCTTAATAGCAGAGAAAGCACCAAAAGAGGTGAGATATGTATACATAATGTATATTCTTTAATATCTCATACAACCTCAATTGGTGCTTTTTTCTTTTAAATAACTAATGAAAATGCCGAGGAGAGGACTCGAACCTCCACGGGTTTTACCCCATATGCTCCTAAGGCATACGTGTCTGCCAGTTCCACCACCTCGGCTTGTTGATATGTATTCTACTAAAAATATGATGTTTTTGGTAGCCTCTTATGATTTGACCTAACTCTCCTGATTCTCCCCAAACACCTTCCCATATACCTTAACACAACCTGCTTCCTTATATTTAGCATTCTTCAATACCTCTTCCTGTGTTAAACACTCACCAGATATATCCTCTCTAACCTCTTCTAATTTAATATGTCCCTTCATAGGTTTAACACCATCAGTGTTAACCTCCTGAAGTACAGATGCAGACTCTAAAATACCCTCCATCTGAGGTGTAAACTTCTTCAACTCCTCATCTGTAAGAGATATTCTAGATAACTTAGCAATATGTTTAACATCTATTTTCATTTCTTTAATTCTTCTATTAAAGTATTTCTAACATCATTAGGATTAGCAGTACCGTGTGTTAATTGCATAACTTTACCAACCAAGAAACCAATACTAGCTTCCTTACCACTCTTGTAGTCTGTAACTGCTTGAGTATTCTCATCTATGACCTGTTTTACAATATTATCAAGACTCCCTACGGATTCCTTAGCACTCTTTAATTTCTCAATCTCATCTGTAATGTTAAGACCTTTCTCAATGCTCTGGTTTAATAACTCCTCAGCTTTGTTTTTTGTAAAAACATCCTCCTTGAAAGCAACTATTAACTTTGCTAAATCATCTCCATTAACACCAATATCAGCAATCTCTTTACCCTGTTTGTTTGCAATTGCATATAGTGGTCCCATTATCCAGTTAGAAGCCTCTTTAGCAGAATCTTTCTCATTCATACTCTCGGAGAGTTTTTTCTGTAGTTTTTCAAAATACTCAGCACTCTCTTTTGTTGAAGAAATTACATCTGCAGCATACTCTGTAATGTCCCAATCTTGCATGTATCTCTTTATCTTTTCATTAGGAAGCTCAACAATCTCTTTTCTAATTCTTTCAATATCTTCTTTGGAAATATCAATAACGGGAATATCTGGTTCTGGCATATATCTGTAGTCATCGGCACTTTCCTTGTATCTTTGGAACTCTGTGATACCCTTAGCTGCATTCCAACCTCTTGTTTGCTGTTTAATCTCCTCTCCATCCTCAAGCTCTGCACTCATTCTCTCAACCTCATACTCAATTGCTTTTTCTACTGCTGTAATGGAACCAATATTTTTAACCTCAACCTTTGGATTTAGTTTGTACTCTCCAATTGGGAGTATCTTTCCATCTTTGTATTCCCATTTTCCTTTCTCTTGGATTGATATGTTTGGTTCACATCTCATCTGACCTTTCTCCATATCAGCGTCTGAAATGTTTAGGTATCTAGCAATCTGTCGTATTTTTGTAGCATAATCTTTAGCATCTTTTGCACTTGTTATATTTGGTTTTGTGACAATTTCAATTAATGGTACACTAGATTTGTTGTAGTCGACTAAAGTATATTCTTTCCCAGTACTACCCTCTGTATGATGTGTAGATTTAGCAACATCTTCTTCTTGGTGAATTCTCTCAATTGCAACTTTCTGACCATTTGAAATTTCTACATACCCATCTGAGCATATTGGGTCTTTGTACTGACTAATCTGATATCCTTTTGGAAGGTCAGGGTAGAAGTAGTGTTTTCTGTCAAAGTAGATTTCGTTTGCAATATTACAATTTGTTGCAAGGCCCATTAATATACAAAGTTCAATGGCTCGTTTATTTGGGACAGGTAGTGCACCAGGTAGTCCTAAACACACTGGACAAACATGAGTGTTTGGTTGTTTTTGGAAGTATCCGGTAGGGCAGGAGCAGAACATTTTAGACTTAGTATTAGTCTGTATGTGGATTTCTAAACCAATTATGACATCGTATTTATCTGTTAATTCTTTGTTCATGTTGAATATATTATCAATTTTGCTTCTTCTTTTCTACTAATTTCTTCTTAATTCCTACTCAACCTTAGGGGTCATTGCATCCTCTTTCTCTAATACTTCTTTACTTAGGACATAGTATGTGCCTCTTCCTTTACCCTTCTGTTTAATATATCCCTTCTCCTCCATATCCTTTAATTCCCTAAAAGATGTCATGAAAGATACATCCATCATCTGATTGACCTGTCCTCGTGTAATTTTTTGGTTTAATGAAAGGAAATCAAATATCTGTATCTGTCTTTGATTAAGAGCTACCTCAACATCTCCCTGTTTTTTAACCTTGCTACTATGCTCTTTTTTAATGTCATTGGAAATCTCAATTGATGTTAGGGATATTGTGTACAGGAGTGCTTCTATGAAGGGGGTTAGATCAGATTTACCTTTTGTCATCTTAAACGCACTTAGGAGATCATCAGCAATATATTCAATGGATTTGAAGTATGGAAACATATTATCTGGATTGTATCCATATTTTTTTGCAAGTATCTCTGCAATTAATATGGCCGTAATCTGATTACCAACAACAAACGGTGCTTTATCTATGAATTCGTATATTAATATTGCTAGTTTAATTAGCATATGGTTATTATCTTTTCCATTCTGTATCCAATCAAAAAGTTCATTAAAGTGATTGTTTATATCAAGGTTTGGATAGAAGTCTCTACTTTTGTACCATGTATCATATATTTCATTGGGTTTTTCAGAAAAAGATCTAATCTTTGCTAAATCCCAATCATCTACAATATCCTTCATTATTAACCTGTTAATATGTGCTGCTAATTCAACAGATGGTTTTAGTGAGTTGGAATTAGTATATGAATTTACAAAATCTTTAGCATTTCTAAAGTTGGTAAATATTTTATATTTCTTTTTTTCTAGTGAACTTTCTTGTCCTTTTTGAATCATTAGGGCTTTGTTAAAACCAAGAGGAAAAGCAACGAGATTAGCCATTCTCTGTATATCTTCAGCAGAGTATTTTTCTGATATGGGGAACCTATATTCTTCTGGAAGTTGATTATATTTAATATCCGAAAGTGCTAATTCGTACTTAACGATGTAGCTTAGCATTCTGTTTGTTAATGTATATTTTGGTGTTATCATATTCAAAAGAAAGCTGGTGGAAGGCCTCGAACCCTCGACCTGTCCCTTACGAAGGGAATGCTCTGCCAACTGAGCTACACCAGCAAACGTAACAGTATTGTAACAGAAGGGTGGGGCGTATGCAATATTCTCATGCTCAATA
>DHUO01000007.1:0-1211 GCA_002409215.1 Candidatus Dojkabacteria bacterium UBA5232
CTTGTCAAGCTTTCCAACAACAAACCCAGGTGTTCCACTAATACCTGCTTTAGACCCCTCTGCCTTGTCCCCAGCAATTTCATCCTTAAACTTTTGTGCAGATACACATGAGTCAAACTTACCTCCATCAGCACCAACTGATATAGCCTTTGCTCTAACTTCTGCAGCAGATGCTAATCCCATTGCACTACTATGGAACTCAGCAAACTTCTCACGACCTAACTGTTCGAAAACACATGTTCCTGCAATAGCGGTATCGTATCCTAGGCCACTATCACCCAAAGGGAACTCTTTAAAGACATAGATAATCTTTCCAGTATCAATATAGTTCTTTTTGATATCTGGGAATGTTTCATCAGAGTGTCTCTTACAGTAACCACACTGATAATCACTAAACTCTACAATTGCAACCTTAGCCTTAGATTTATCACCAACATAGGGATCATCTCCAAGTGTTACAGTCACATCTCCACCTGTTGGAGCTTCTGGGGATTCTCCTACTGCAGGATTTGCCCCTCTAGAATCTCCTTCAACGGTATTACTATTTGCCCTGTTTGTAATGAAAATCATCAAAGCAATGATAATACCCGCAACAACAATTGCGATTGGAGTTGCAAAAGTATCTAGATTGATTGTTATTTCCTTTGCATTTGACTTTGCTGGAGTAACTTTCTTACTAGCTTTTGCTGTTGTTTTTTTTACTTTAGCCATATTATTAAATAAATTAGATTAAATATTAGTCGCTAATTTGCTATTATATCTCATATGAGAGGGAATAGTAAAATAAGAAATAAAAGAGACATACAGACAACAAAAAAAGAACTTACGATAGAAAAAGTTCTTATATACGTCATTATAATGTCTGTAATTACGCTCATATTCTCACTCATCTTTCATAAACCCACAACAAAAAACGATATACCCCCTATGCAGGAGAATGCTATAACTGAAGCAGAAGAAGATGTCCCAATAGAGGTAATACTCCACAAAGAGTTTAAGAACATAGACGGACAAAGCACATATATCGCATTCAACAAAAATGCTAAAGATGAGGAAAAATTCCCCATGGTGATATATAGTCACGGTTCAACATATACAGTTTCAGAGAATAAAAATAATCCTCTAACCAAAGATCTAGACTACTACGCAGACATTTTTGTAAAAGAAGGATATATATTTGCAGCATCTAATCAACACGGTGATAACTGGGG
>DHUO01000007.1:1582-6563 GCA_002409215.1 Candidatus Dojkabacteria bacterium UBA5232
AGATTCCAACAAGAATATGGCACGGCAACAAAGATGTAAATGTTCCGTACTCTATGACCACAGAGCTCATTAGAAAGCTAGGTTCACTTGGCAAGGAGATTGAATTAATCACGGTGGAAGGTGCTGGACATTTTGATATAGATACAGAGTATACAGATGCTATTGTAGAGTTCTACAAATCTCACTAAACTCCTCTGTTGTTAGTTTTTTTCTTAAATGAGCTTCAGAAGAAACAGGTGTGTCTTCATATACAGGTTTAATATGTATGTGGAAGTGAAATACACTCTGTCCTGCTTTGACTCCATTATTTTGCATTACGATTATTCCTTCTGGATGTAGCCTTTCTTTAATTCTTTGCGACATCTTTTTAACAACTGATGTCAATTTCATTAAAACATCCTCGGGGATGTCATGAATATTTTCATAATGACCTTTAGGAAATACAAGAACATGACCCTTACTAAGTGGATTTATATCCAACATTACAAGGAGATTCTCATCCTCATACACCTTATGCGCAGGAATCTCTCCTTTTACAATTTTACAAAAAATACAATCACTCATTACTCTTCTATCTCAATTGCAGATGTTGGACAAGCTGTCTGTGCCTGTTTTATCTTTTCAATTAACATGTCATCCTGTATTTCAATGTTTTGATACTCAGCCTTAACATCAACGGTACCATCATCTTTCATTTCAAAAACTTCTGGACAAACAGCTACACAAGAGCCACACATTACACATTTTTCTTTATTGATTTTTACTTTCATCTGAAATATTTTTAATTTTATATATTAAAGCATACTACTATTTAGACTTTTTTAAAACCAAATTTCTTATACATATCTTTTGTTTTACTATCTACAACATCCTCCTTCTGACCTGAATATACCGGAAGTGTAAAAGAGAAAGTTGTTCCTTTTCCTAAATCACTCTTCACCCATATCTTTCCACCCATCTGCTCTATTAGTGCAAAAACAACATAAAGACCTAAACCTGTACCTCCAGGTCTTACAATCTTAAACTTATCTCCACCCTTAATGTAGTTACTTACCCTATGGAACTTTGTTCCCAATTTAGGTATTTCATCATCAGGTATACCAACACCACTATCTATCACATTAACCTGTACATGATCTCTAGTATGGAGTGTTTGGACTATTACACTTCCCTCCTCAGTATACTTAATAGCATTGTTTAAAAGATTGTCCATTATTTCTGTAGTTCTTACTTTATCCACAAATACATCTGGAGTATCTTCATCCAAATCTACTATTACCTTAAGTCCTTTACTCTGTGCTTCATATGTATATGTATGAACCACATGCTCTATAATCTCTGACATTGAAACTCTTTCTCGCTTTATCTCAACCTGTTGACCTTCTAATTTAGCACTTGTTAAAAGAGCATTGATTAGACGGATTTCATTTTCAATACTATTCTTTACCCTATCTAAATATTTCTTAAACTCCTTAGGATTACTATCAATATATTTTTTCATCATATCTATATTTAGTTTTGCAATGGTAACAGGAGTACGTAATTCATGACCCATGATATCAATCATATCTCTTTCTTTTCTACGTGCTTCTTCTAATTCAACTACCCTTAATTGTAATTCCTGTGTCTGCTGTTGTACCTTCATCTCTAATGTTTTATTAAATGCAAGAACCTCCTGATACAAATATGCTCTTTGTAAAGATACAGAAAGAAGAGATTCAACTGATTCAACAAATTCAATATCTTGAATGGAGTAACTCTCCCTACTATTCTTATCTCCAAGAAGAATGAAAATATTCCAATTAATATTACTTAGTGATAGTGTTGGCATCGCATACTGTATTTTATATTTTTCAAGAATTTTAAAAAGCTTAGTAGACTCCTTTTCTTGATAATATAGTTCATCTTTGAGAACTACACCATCAATACTTGTAATAACATTTAAATCATCCGAATCTATTTCATAACCACTTAAGTAAGAGAAATCTTCTTGATACTTATTATCAATAAAAACAAGAAGAGAACATTCTGTTTCAAACACCCTTTCTAACAAACTTTTCGTTTCCATTAAAATTTTATTTATATCTAAAAGGGTATTTAACTTCCTAACAAACACATCAAACTCTTTTTGTGGAGTAGCGGTAGATTTGTAGAAAAACTTCTCAGAGATTTTCCTTATGCTTTCTGCTACTATAGAGAATAAATAAATAAATATGAAAGCAAAGAAGATACCTGACAGTAATGCTCCTTTAGAAAACACTTCCTTCCAAATAGATACTTGTATAAAGTAAATCAAATAAAACATTCCATACGTTAAGAATACTAAGACAAGGGTCTTAACAAAACGAGTTGCTATGACTTTATTACTTACAAACCTATACCTCAAAATAGAGTAATATGTACCCATCATAAAGAATATAAGACTTAGTGGTCCAAGGAATCTAATCTCTCCAAAACCAATCATAGGGAATATAAGATTTGTTATGAAAGAAAAGAAGATTGAGAGTGCTGAACCTATAAGGATATAGAGCATCTGGGTTTTAATTACTAGATTTTTCTCTTTTCTGTAAATTCTATAAAAAATAAAAGATGAGTATAAGAATAATACTGCTATAAAAATGCCATAATAGAGAGGTAGTGGTCCATTTGTAGATTTAATCGTTCCATTGATTACAGTAACTTCTTTAACTAATAAATCTGTCAACGAGAAGACAGAGAGAATAAATGTTATGACCGAAAATATTGGCACATCTAATTTCAGACCACCTTTTTTCCTATACTTAGTAACAAAAATAAAGAAACTAAATACTACTAATAAAGAAGTGACAAAGGAAAGCCTTGACATCCATAATGCAAGAGAAAGATTTTTTGTTGATAATTCGGTAATTAATATGGTAAGAACCCAAATCATTATCCAAAAGACAATAGATGCAAAAGATTGTCTTTGTAATCTATTTGCAGAGGTGCTTGAAAGAAGAACATTAATGAATATGTATATACACAAAATCAGGATTGTTATTAGTACTATTAATTCTAAAAACATCTCTATTTAATAGTATCATAAATATAGCTTAATATCTCACCTGCGGGGTCAAGATATCTACTCTTAAGACGCTTTGAATACTCTATTACATTCTGTGTGTATATATCATTCTTTAAAACCTCATTAACAGCAACTACTATTTTCTTTGGTATATTGTTATCAAGAAGTTGATAGCTTTCTCTTTTAGTAAAATTAAAGATGTTACTCTTATTAATATTCTTTCCTAAACCCATTTCCTCGAGTCTGTTAGAATAAAAAGATTGATCTATGCCAACAGGAAAAGCAATAACTGGCTTCCCATACATAAGGGCCTGCATTATTGCACCCTGAGAACCTGTATTTACTATTAAATCAGCAATTGAAGAGACTCTTAATCCTGGAACATACTTACGTATTATCATATCTTCTGTATCCTTAGGGAAGTTTTCTCTTTCAAAGTTTGGTCCAAGTGCAACGATTTTCTTTGCATTTATTTTTTCTAACTCATTTATGATACTTTTGTACGTTTTTATATCAAAAACACTTCCTCCGAAATTTAGAAACACCATTTTCTTCTCGCCTTTAAACCTTCTTAAAGCCCCGTCTGTTAAATCTCCATTTATTGTTTCAAATCCTTTCCAAAACAAAGGACCAACAAATCTTGTCTTCTCGTCAAGATATCTTTGAGGTTCAAACTCTTCATCTCCAGGAATTAATACATGCATTGGTTCATATACATCTTTTCTTTTCTTAAGGTTAAATCCAAAACCTAGTTTGTGATATGCATCAAGCACTTCTGATGAATACAGTTTTACAGTCATGTAATTAAAAATTGGTCTTAAAATCGTTCTAACTATCACATCTATTAACTTGTCAGAAGAAAGGGAAAGACCTATTAAACCTTTTGAGCCTTGAACATACTGCCCATTTAACAAAGCGATTGTTGGAATACCAGTAGCATGAGTTACATGCGGTCCTAAAATACCAGGTGATGTCACAACAACATCTGCTTTTACTTCTTTTGCAGCATCTATGTCGGCCTTGAACCACTCCATCATTTCTTGTTTGTGAGAAGCAAGATAATTTACTGATTGGTCATCCTTATCATTAAGATTAAATGGTGTATAGCTTTTTATGACTTCATAGCCGTTTGACTCAATAAAGTCTTTCTTAAGAGTGCAGGAAGTAAAATAAACTTTTTCTCCTTTCTCTGTCAGCCTGTCAGCTAGTTCTAAAGCTCTAATGGTATGCGCGATAGAGCTACTTGTTAGTGGTGTAAGAAGTATATTCATAAATACAACTATTTTTTAGCTATCTGTGATTTAAAAATATTCCATCTCTGCAAAAAATGACTAATCGCTATACTGCCCATAACAACAGATAATTCCACATGCCAATACATAAAATCAAAGTCTAAATCATACAATCTTGGATTTTTGGTCCTAATCATCATAAATATACCAAATCCGAAAGAAGGGATTAGAAGGAACAACATTAATACTGTATTCCAAAAACCATTAAATTTACTAAGAGGTACTTTTAATATCTCTTTCTTAATTAAGAAAAAGCTAACCCAATAAGCAAGAAGTGTTATAAACAATGGAATAATTAAATTATACCCCTTAGCCTTAACAACATCCTTCTCTTTAGACAGCATTGATACTGTTGTATCACTCTCTTCCACCTCCCCTACTTTCCCAATATTATATCTTTCTAAAAGTACATATGAAGACTTAGTATGATTTCTTCCGATACCTGCTTTGTTCTTAAAATCCTCTGTCATATCCTTACCACACCATTTTCTAATATCCAAAAACCTATCATGATTAGGTAGATACTTGCTCAAGTCATATACACTATTATCAAAAATAACCCAACAATCATCAGGAGTATTATGTTCTGCTACATCATCCAATGTATATGCAAAAGATTTAATAGGAAGAAGAAAAAAGAAAATAG
>DHUO01000018.1:0-12558 GCA_002409215.1 Candidatus Dojkabacteria bacterium UBA5232
AATGAAATATATTACATAGTTGATTACATTAGAACAAAAAGTTTAGGCATACTCTTTGCAATATTCACAACACTTGCAATTCTAGTAGGAAGGAAAAAAGGTTTTCTCTCTTTAGTATCCATGGCACTATCATTTACCGTAATCTTCCTATTTCTTCTACCTCAAATACAACAAGGGAAAGATCCAATCTTAATAGCTATACTTACATCAATGGTAATCATTCCCATAACATTCTACCTCTCACATGGATTTAACAGAAAAACAACAATGGCTATAGTTGGAACAATAATAGCACTCATCATAACAGGAGTACTCTCTCTAATCTTTACAAATATAGCACACCTAAGTGGTGCAGAATCAGAAGAAATATTCTTCCTCCAAGGTGCAAATAATAAGGTATATAACCTAAGAGGATTACTTCTGGCAGGTATATTGATTGGAACATTAGGTATTATGGATGACATTACAATATCTCAAACCTCAATAGTACACCAACTATATGATTTGAAAAATGATATTAGCACAGGAGAGCTATTCAAAAGATCTCTGCAACTAGGAAGGGATCATATCGCTTCAATGATAAATACCCTTGTACTTGTATATGCTGGTGCATCTATGCCATTGCTACTTCTTTTTATGAATGAATCAAGGACCTTCTCTGAAGTAATTAGTCTAGAGATTGTTGCAACAGAGGTTGTTCGGACACTTGTGGGAAGTATTGGTTTAATACTAGCAGTACCAATTACAACATATCTAGCTTGTCATTTTGTTAAACGAAGCAAGTAGTTGCATTACTTGTGATGTACTATCAGCAGTCATCAGTTGAATTCTCATATCTGCTGCCGTATCAAAATTACTAATATATGCTTTAATATATTTCTTCTGACTATTAAATATATCCATATCTCCTCTTTCCTTCTCAAATATTTCTAAATGCTTCTTCAATACCTCAAACCTTTCTTCTTTAGAAATATCCTCTGGCTTCCTTCCACTAAACAACCATGGATTATTCAATATCGCCCTACCAATCATTACGCCATCTACACCGTATTTCTTAACATACTCACTCGCCTGATTAATATCCTTCACATCCCCATTACCCAAGATTAAAGTATCCGGAGAAATACTATCTCTTAACCTCACACTCCTAGCTATCTCATCCCATCTAGATGGGGTAGAGTAGGCCTCTTTTGAAAGCCTGCCGTGAACTGTAATCATATCTAAATTCTGCTCAAGCAGAAAACCAATCCACTCCTCAGTATCTATCCTGTCAAAACCAATCCTTGTTTTAACACTCACAGGTAGCTTCCCAACACTTTCCTTAACAGCATCTATGATTTCTTTTGCCAAAACTCTGTCATTAATTAAAGCAGAACCTCTACCACTTGAAAGAACATCTCTAACAGAACAACCCATGTTAATATCAATCCCATCTGGATTTGATTCCTTCACATATTCAATCGTCTGAGCATAGTATTCAGGAACATTCCCCCAAAGCTGTACAACAACAGGTTTCTCAATATCTCTAAAATCCAACCTGTGTACAACCCTTTCTCTTCCCTTTGAACAAAAGCCCTCCACATTGAGAAACTCCGTGAAAAAGAGATCTGGCTTTCCAATATCACAAAGCACCTGCCTAAAGACAGTATCCGTCACACCCTCCATGGGGGCAAGTGCAAAGATGTGTTCGCTCTTTTGTAATATCTCTTGATATATATTCATAACCACATTCTACCACACAACAGGTCTGAGCTACCTCAGACCTTGCATACCCGATGTCTTCCTTTTTGTACAAAGGTTACCTAGTCCAAAGCGACGTATTCCGATATCTTCTCTCAAACCAAATTCAGAAGTCACAAAGCCCAAAAACCTTCTAAACAGGCAAAAAGCTCCGAACAAGAACCTCAGACATAGGTCAGACCTAAGAGTGTTCCTACTTGCAAGATGGGACATTTTCACTTAAACTGTATGAAGAAAATACTGCCCAAAATGAAACAAAAAAATATTGTCGATAGCAGCGGACAACAACTTATACAACCTGTAAAAACAGATTCATATCTTCAGATTTTTATGTACTACATACAAGATTTCTTAAGTTGGTGGTATATAAAAATGCCTGCAAGATACCTACGAATCTTTGGAAGACTTGCAACTGTACTAGATGATAATCTCTCAATCTCCCTCCTGCTCAGAAACTTCTTTGTCGCATGGCACAGAGACAGAACTGTTTTCGGCTTCATATTCGGAATGGTTATTAAAATCCTCTACCTCCCATTTGCCCTTGTCCCCTTCGTACTCATTCTAATTCTCTACATCGTTTTTATCTTAAGCTGGTTAATCCTACCTATCGGAACAATCATATTTATCATTATGTCTTTAGTTAAAAAATAGAAATGGCAATAGACTTCGGAAGTAACCACAAAACAGTAATAGGAATGCATAACAGAAAGAACAACTCTTTTTCTCTCATAGATAAAAAGTATTTACTCCCAACTGATGACAATCACTCACTCTTCCTACTTAGCAGAGATCATTTTTTTTCAATAACAACACCGCAAGTAGAGTATCTACTAACAAGTAATCCTAAATATGAAAAGTTTGAAGAGATAAAAAACATTGTCGCAAACATACTTTTAGTACCAGGACTTATTATTGCTGCAGGATATATTTTAAAATATTTAGGACTTTTAGAAAATTATCCTGTTATTCTAAAAATTATCAATCTTGGAATTACCAATGCTGTATTTGGAGTATCTATCTTTGCACTAATTCTCTTGTGGCATGACTTTTACAGCCAAAGAACCAAGGTCATAAAACTGCCAAAAGCAAACAATATACCACAGAAAGATTTAGATGAAATCAAATCTGTTGGTTTTAAATTTGGACGATACGGAAAAGTAGAAACCGTTAATTACCTAACAAATGAAACAATTGCTTATCTCGAAGGCTTTATACAAAACAATAATTTAAACACATTACTACTATACAAAGACCTACTCACAAATAACTATGAAGTAAAACAATTAATCAGAAGAAGTGGCATTGAATTAGATGCTACACATTTAGATGAAGCAGGCATAACGACAGAACATGTCCCCAATCTACCCACTCCGGCAATAACTGCCTTTTTTGTATACACATTAGAAGAAGCACTCCTAACAGAAAGTGAGCAAATTCTTCCCGAACATATATTCTTAGCCATAACAAAGATATTTCCACCTTTACAAAAACTACTACAAAAAAACAATGTGAATATTGATATCTTTAGACAGGTTATTAAATATTGGAATTATAGAAATAGTAAAAAGTCCAAACCGCTAAATCCTGACTATCCATATTTTAGAACTGGTGGAATAGGGAAGGGGTGGATATACGGTTGGACCTTTGTACTAAGCCATTTTAGTAAAGAGGTCAATCTCAATGTTGCAAAATCTAATGATGTCTTTGGTATTGGACATGATCAAGAAGTAGAAGCGCTTATCTCTACATTAGGAAAGGTATCTAATAAAAATGCTCTTATGGTCGGGGAAGCAGGAGTTGGAAAATCTAGCATCATTCTAGGTGTAGCACAAAAAATAAACCATGGAAATGTTCCAATACAGCTAAGAGATAAGAAGATTGTCGAATTAGATATTAATCAATTGATTGCATACTCACAAAATCAATCCAACATGGAAGAAGTCATTATTAAATCCATGACTGAGCTTGCAAACGCTGGAAACACAATCCTCTACATCGATGAGATTCAAGAAATTATCCCAAGAAAAGCTGGAGAGAGTGGTCATAGTATTGCTGGAATAATGCTTCCATTTATTCTAAATAGTAAGTTCCCAATAGTTGGTAGTATTAACTACGCTGACTATAAAAAATATTTCTACAGTAATGAATCATTAAGACAAAGTTTTACAAATATTGAGGTGAATGAAATCTCCGCAGCTGATGCTTTAACTATACTCGAAACTAAAATTGATTCTCTAGAACAAAATTTCAACTGCTACCTTACATTCCCAGCACTCGTTTCTGCCGTAGAACTAGCACAGAGATATATTAAAGAAAGAAAGCTCCCTAGCAGTGCAGTACAAACCATAGAGGCAACCTGTTCGTGGGCACAAGCAAATGGAATACAAAAAATCACCTCAGAACATGTATCTAAAGCTATTTCCCTGCAAAAGAATATTAATATCACAGAAATTGACCAAGAAGAGAGTAATAAGATGATGAAACTCGAGGAGAATATTAAACAGAGGGTTGTTGGGCAAGATGAAGCTGTCATAGCAATCTCTGAAGCACTAAGAAGAGCAAGAGCAGACATAAGAAACCCCAACAAACCAATTGGTTCTTTCCTCTTTGTTGGACCAACTGGTGTAGGTAAAACACATATTGCAAAAGTTGTAGCAGAGGAATATTTTGGTAAAGGAGATATAATTAGGGTTGATATGTCCGAATATCAAGAAGTATCCAGTATTAACAGATTCCTTGGTTCATCAGAAGAAGGAAGTGCACTTGGGCAATCACAAATTTCCTTGGTTGATAGGATCAAAAGCAACCCACACACTCTGGTTCTATTTGATGAGATAGAGAAAGCACACCCCAACATTTTAGACCTACTCCTTCAACTACTTGATGAAGGTAGGTTAACAAGTTCATACGGTGAGACTGTAGATTTTACAAATGCCATCATAATTTGTACAAGTAATGTTGGTAGCAAGATACTCTTGGATTCACTTGAAGAACCAAATACTATGTGGGAAGAAGCAAAAGAAAGAGCCTTATTAGAAATTCGACAATCATTCCGACCAGAGTTCTTAAACAGATATGATGCCATTATTGTATTCGAACCACACGATATTAGTAACCTTACAGAAATAGCTGTTTTAGAACTAAACGAAGTAGCAAAAAGACTCGGAGAAAGAGAAATTATTATTAAATGGTCGGATCAAATACCTATGCTAATTGCAAACAAATCTAACCAACCAGGCTTAGGTGCAAGACCAATGAAGAGATATATACAAGACAGTATTGAAGGTAATATTGCTAAAGGAATTATTGAGCAAACTATAAAACCTGGTGATGAAATAGAAATCAAAGAGAGTTGGTTGCAATAAAAAGTGTAAAAGTTGAAAAAGATTCGATAATAAAATATAATCTTCAAGTTAATATATACATATAAATAAAAATGGGTGCATTACCAAAAAGAAGAATATCAAAAGCTCGAAAGGGTAGAAGAAGAGCACACAATGCTTTGGAGATTAAAGGTGTATCTAAATGTCCAAAATGTAGTGCAATAAAGAAGAGT
Source organism: Candidatus Dojkabacteria bacterium UBA5232 (assembly GCA_002409215.1). Classification (GTDB taxonomy): domain Bacteria; phylum Patescibacteriota; class Dojkabacteria; order SC72; family SC72; genus UBA5232. The sequence goes on from DHUO01000018.1 coordinate 5,297, forward strand.
CACTTCGAGTGTCCTAATTGTGGTACTTATAAAAAGTAGTTATGAAAAGATCAACTGACCCTAGACATTTAGCGAGAATTCTAGCCTTGCAAGAGCTTTTTACAAAATACTTCCTTGCGAATTCAGAAATTACTCAAACAATTCCAATATCAGAATTAGTTAGTATTGATGAAATAGATGAGTATGATGTAGCTCTAAGAGAAAATATCCTTATTGGAGTAACAGAAAACAAGGACAGTATTGATGAATTAATTACAAAATATGCTCCACAATGGCCTATACAACAAATGAAGTTAGTAGACTTGCAAATTCTAAGAATCGCAATATTCGAAGGCTTTGTTGAGAAAATCACACCTCCAAAAGTTGCAATTGATGAAGCAATTGAAATTGCAAAAGATTTTGGGGGAGAAAGTAGTGGAAAATTTGTTAATGGGGTATTAGGAGCAATATATGAAGAAATGAAAGAAGAAATAACGGAACAAAAAAATGAATAGATATGAAGAAATTACAAAAAAAATTGGTATAGAGTTTAAGGATAAAAAACTTCTTAAGACCGCATTTACACATAGATCCTACCTGAATGAAAATAGGGGGAAAGGGTTGAAAAACAATGAGAGATTGGAGTTTTTAGGAGATGCTGTATTAGAGTTGATTATCTCATCATTCCTCTTTAAGAATTATCCTGACAAAACAGAGGGTGATTTAACCAGTATTAGAGCTGCTATTGTTAGAACAGAAAGTTTAGCCGAAGAGAGTAGGAGATTGGATATCGGACAGTACTTGAAAATGTCAAAAGGTGAAGAAGATTCTGGAGGGCAAGATAAAGAGTATCTTCTTGCAAACCTCTATGAATCCACCTTAGGAGCAATATATCTAGAGCATGGATATAATACATGTGAGGATTTTGTTTCAAGAACATTGCTTAAGAAAGTTGATAGAATTATCTCTCAGAAACTCTTTATTGATCCCAAAACAAAAGTACAAGAGTTAATGCAGAGCAAGTTTAAGGTAACACCTACATACGAGATTCTAAAAGAAGATGGTCCAGATCATGACAAAGTATTTACCGTTGCGCTTTTAATGGGCGAAAAGAAGCTTTCTGAAGGACATGGACATAGCAAGCAGAAAGCGGAAGAAGATGCTGCAAAAAATGCTATAGATAAGTTAGAAAAAAGCAAAGAAGCTTGAATTAGATAAATTGTTTTGATAGAATCAGCTCTATGTTAAAAATAAGATTAAAAAGAGTAGGTAGAAGTAAAGATCCATATTACAGAATTGTAGTAATGGAATCTTCTCAGCCAAGAGATGGTAAAACAAAGGATGAGATTGGTGTGTACAATCCTAGAATTAACCAGTTCGATGTTGACAAAGAAAAGGCAGAGAAGTGGCTTAAGAGTGGAGCACAACCAACTGATACCGTAGCTCAATACTTTGTAAAGGTTGGACTTCTCAAGAAGCTAAAAAGAGGTTCTACAAAACCAAGTACAGAAAAGAAAGCAGAAAAATCGGAAGAGTAGTATAATTAATTTATATAATATATTACACTTAGAAGAATGAAGGAATTACTAGAGTATGTAGTTAAATCAATTGTTAATAATCCTGAGGCTGTCACTATTGAGGAGAAGGAGAGTGTGGATTTTCCAGGCTTAACTATCCTTTCTGTTGACGTGAGCGAAGAGGATAAAGGTATTGTTATTGGAAGAAAAGGAAGAACAATCAATGCTATTAGAGACCTCATAACAATAAACGCTATTAGAAATAATAGAAGAGTAAAAGTCTTAATAAAAGATGATGAGAGAAAAGACGGAGATAGTAGAGAAGAAAAACAAAGAGATGAGGACTCTGAAAATATTTTTGATGATGAAATTTAGTTTTCAGCTTTAAGCTTGTTAGCTTTCTCCCGCAACATTTGAATTTCAGATGAGAAGTCTGTGTAGGGTTTGAATGGTCTGTACATATCAAATCTTGTGACTTCAGCATCATCTATATAATAACCCGTAAGATTAAGAGCAACCTCCCATTCATCATCTGATTTTGATTCTAGATTAATGTTCTTAGGTGATACAATATATGGTGAGGATGTATAGAAGCTATCCAGGAAGGACAAAACATTCTCTAAAGAGCCAGAGTAGGAGAGTGGACCATTAACTCCTTTATAATCTTCCGGTGCTTCCTTATCTGCCCCTGCAATGACTTTTACATCACCTGCAGAGATAGATTCTGATGTTAAATCTTTTTCCTTTGCAAGTTCATCAATATAATAAATGAAGCTTGAGACTTTCAATGTTTTGGGTATTACAGACTTTACATCAATCAAATCTCTGTTTAACTGGCCTTCTTCTATCTTCTCAACAGCAACCTTAAGATCTTCTAATTTCTTTTCTTTGGCTTTAACTTCTTTAAGTTCTTTTCTAAAGTTAATTGCATTATTTATCATAGGGACAAAAACGAGAAATGCTACTAACAAGAGTACAACGACAATAATTATGGGAAATACAAAGTCCTTTAATTTTAACTTCGTGTCTTCTATCTTCTTACTTATAGCCTCTAATTCTTTTTTTGTTCGAGATTGTGATGTATTTCCTATCATAAGATTTATTAATTATTTATATAATCCTTCTATTCCTTATAATCCTCCCATGAGCTATCAGAATCATTGGTGGAAGGTCCTTGAGACTGTTGAGGTTGTTTAACAACATCGACCTGATCTTCATCCAAACTCTTAAAAGCATCTGGAATAAGGGTAACTTTAAATGAGAAATCTACACTATCGGACCTCTTAGAGAGATTGTCCATAACAACAGACTCTACATTTTTATCTTTTTGTAACAAATACCAAAGTTTAGAAGCTGTATCTAAAGAATCAGCACTACCCTCAAAAGCATGCTGTTTGTCAGAACCAAATATGAAGGATTTAAAGCTTACATCTCCCTGTTTTTTAGCCACTTCAGAGAAATAGTCAAATATTTTTCTTGCCGAAAATTGTGAAGATGAGATGTTTTTATATAAATAAACTCTTTTTAAGACCTCTTGATTGTCCAATACTTTAGTAGACAATCCTTTTATGTCATTTTCTAAGGCAAACAGTTTCTCTTTTTCATTGTTGAGTTGAAGCTTTGATATAGTGGAGAAGGCGACAACAGCTATTGTTATAAATAGAAATAGAACAATACTTAGTACAGCACCGAGATTTACCTTTGCTTTTCTTTTCTCTGCAACAACCTCCTTTTTGGTCATTATAGGAACAAGATTAATCCCATCATCATCTATAATAGGAGGTAATTCCTGTTTAGGAGTATCTGTTTTTTTAATGTTTTTCTCTTCTTCTTTACTCATCTTTTAAGGCTAAACCTATTGCAACAGAGTATGACGGGGCACCTTTCATTGCAATATCATTAAACTTAGGATCAATTACTATATTATTCCACGGCATTGCTAAAGTTGCACTTACATTTAGGGCTTTAGACACATATTCTTTAAGACCTGGGAGTAGTGCACCATCACCACTTAATATATAGTCTACTGGTGCGATTGAGAGTGTTCTGCTTTTATAGAATTCAACACCTCTTCTAACTTCCACCATAATTGAATCCATAATAGGAGCAAGTACTTTTGCAATTTTACCTTCTAAGACATTCGCTACTAAACCGTAATTCCTCTTAAACTCTTCAGCTCTACTAGAATCAAAATTAAACTTGTTTACAATAGCTTGGGTTAGTGAGTCAGAACCAATAGCAATACTCTGTGAGAAGACTAGATTCCCCTCAGAGAGAATACTCATATCTGTATTGTTTGCACCAAAGTCTAGGATCACGAGATCTTTTTTACTTGTAGATCTATACATAGCCCTTCCCATAGCGACAGATTCTGTTTCTATTGCAACAAGGTCTAGGTTTGCCTCCACGGCAATGTTTACATATATATCTATTACTTTTCTTGCCGCAGCTACAACTAAAACTCTTGGAGCATTCTTTTCAGTATTAAAACCAATTGGAATGTAATCTAACTGAACCTCATTAAGGGGTAGGGGGATGTACTGTTTTGCCTCATAATATACCGTATCCTTCAACTCCTCACTTTTAACACCTGGGAGCTCTAAGAATCTTGTAAATACTGAGAACTCTGGCAATGCCATCACTACTTTGTTATTTCTTATTCCAGAAGCATCATAGAGTTTCTTTAAGACATCAGCTAATTTCTTCTGATCCATCTTGTCTTCACTATTTATGACACCTTTAGGAGTTGCTTGCGAACCTAGATTAACTAGTCTAGGTTTGTTTGTCGTAATATTGGAAAGCTCAACAGCTTTAACTGAGTGTGTACCAAAATCTATTCCAACATGTTCGGGCAGTTTAGCCATGTTAGCAAAACACTAAATTAATTGTTATTAAATAATACCAAAAAGAGGAAGCCTTTCAAATAGCTATAAGGACCCTCCAAGATATTTACCTAACTCTTTTACCAATCCATCATAATCTAAATCTGTTTTAACCAAGTATGAAGAAGCACCTAATTCAAATGTTTCTCGAATAATGGATTCACTTGTCATGTTAGTAAGGACAATAACAGGCATATCACCATATTTCCCGGTATTTGTTTTCATTGCCCTTAAGACCTCCAAGCCATCTATTCCTGGCATCATTAAATCTAAGATTACCAAATCTATTTTCCCTTTATTTTTATCTAACGAATCAAGTGCTTGATATCCATCAGATACGGCAAGAGCTTCATATCCAGCTGTTTCTACTAGCTCTTTATATGAATCTAGTAAGTCTTTTTCATCTTCAACTATTAGTATCCTTTTTATATCAGACATGTTTTTAGCTTTCTAGTTTATATACTACCACATAACCCCTTCGGTTTTAACTATAGATTGTCTTAATATATCCCTGCTTAGTGGGGCTCCTTTCGCGAAATACCAATATATAGCATCTGAGCGTAGATTTAATATAAACTCCTTATTCTTATCTTCTGTCATTGTATACATCACTTCCATGTTTGACACATTAACAAATCTCGAGTTAAGAACTATATAGTTGTGTGGTTTATTCTTATTCGAATCAAAACAATCAGCAGCTGAAGAATTTGTATCATCCATTGTTGTTTTTATAACATATCCCTTCGGCGTTTTCCCATCAGATTCCATTGCATTTCCTACTTCATAGAAAAAACCAACACAAAGCCATTTATTCGAGCCAAACGGCTTGAGATGGATTTCATTGCCTATTTGATTTTCACCTAAATGTGTTTCATAGGGATTAGATGGTGACAGCACAGTAGGGACAATTTTTGATGTAGATGGATTGTATTGCCTAGAACCTAGAGAATTATATAACCTTGCATTGGCTGGATCGGTTGTCCGTATTGTTCGTTTGAGAAGCTCCTGCATATACTCAGACTCTGTTCTTACTCTTGTTTTGTTAGTTGATACTGTTGAGACTTTAATTAATGTTGTTAATACAAGAGCACAGGTTATTAGAATGAAGCCAAGAATAATTATAGTTATTAACATTTCTATTAAACTAAAAGCCTCATATTTTGTTTCTCTTTTATATGTCCTCATAGATTTATTGTTGTAGTATAGAAGTAATCTTTCATCTCTTTATCATTTGTTATTTTCCCAGTACTAGGGATATGTGCAATACCTATTCTAACTATTAGATATTGAGCAGGGGTAGCATTTTGACGAATACATGCAATTCTGAAGAAATCGGAGTTATCTCCTATTTTAGGAAGTTTTCCTATATTATTTCTTACAATACTATTATTGGGTATTATAGAAGAAGGTGATGAAGACCAATACTGTCCTCCCTGTTTATGAAAGGTATAACCTTCGGAACTATCTTTAACAGGGATATAACAATTTTCCGAAGAAGAGAAGGTTATATTGGTGCTAGCAACCGCTGAACGGACGATATTTGCACCTTCAACAGCATACTCTGTCATCTTATCTATTCTTTCATTTTGTACTGCTTCCTTAAGTGCACTTGCTGCAATATTCATAAGCACAACAGATGCAATACCAGCAATCATTATTGCTATTAATGCTTCTACAAAACCCATTGCCTTATATGTTTTTGTCTTTGTTACTAGCATTTATTTTTATTACAATTATGTTATTCTACAAATTTAGAATGGGATCCTTTATTGGATCAATACCGTAACCTGGTGGTGGTTTTTCCTCTACTGGTAGTGGTTTTTCCTCTACTGGTAGTGGTTTTTTCCTCTCCTTTTGGTGGTGGAGTTTCTAAGCCAGTAGCTCCAGCTCTAACTGTAACCTTTCCTGAAAACATATCTATACTAATTACTTTCTTTCTAGCACTTCTACCTGAGGTCAATGGGATTATTGTCATTTCAAAAGGTTTTACACCTGCTTCTTCTAGTACCGGCTTGTTTCCTTCTTTACTAGGCATATATCCTGCTAATACTCCACCTATATTGTAGAAAAAAGCCCTACCAGTAACAGATTCAAACAGGATATACTGCGTACTTAAAGACATATAGTTCATAGCTCCGTTCATATTTGCTAGATTCTGACTTAATCCAATTTCCCCCTTAGGAGGTTTCAAGCCGATATCATATCCCTTTAATTCTTTTCTACTATTCGTACCTAAACACTTACCTTGCGGATCTAGTTTATATGGCAGTCCCCCATTATAACTCCAATGATATCCTTGGGAAGAATCATACCCTGGTATATCAGAGATTGTCTTAGGTCCACCATAATCCATATCCTCTGCACACCACTTAAACACCTTGTATTCACCAAATGTATCTTTTTTATCTATCTTGCTAAAATCAATCCCTAAGCCATATATCCAGTTCTCTCCTGGCTCTCTCTTTAACAACATAGCTTCCCGTTGTACTCTCCTAATATTTTCCTCTAATACACTTGCATATTCATTAATACGTATAGTTGTGTGCATATCTTGATATGCAGCATAAGAAAGAGCACCAAGAACAATGAGGATAATCATAACCACAAGCATTTCTATCAATGTGAAAGCTGAATACTTTCTTTTATCCATCAGGCAGATTATTCAATTTACTACTTCTAATTTATCACAATACCCATATGACTACAACAATATCTTAGAAATAATGTAGTCAAATATCTCCGCTCCCCATATTGCAGAAATTAAAAATGAAACCATAAAGAAGGGTATCATAGGTATCTTTACCTTTTTCATACTTTTTCTTTTCATAATACCTACTAATACTGCATAGAGTAGGGCAGTAAATATACTAAACCAAAACATCGT
>DHUO01000018.1:12883-19653 GCA_002409215.1 Candidatus Dojkabacteria bacterium UBA5232
GATTTAGGAACTTCTCTGTAGAGTACATCGTAGTATGAGAGGATAAAAAGGAGTATTAGAATAATCCATATGTAAAAAGTAGAACTGAATAGATAGAGAAGAAGAAAGGATATGCCTAAGAAAGCTTCTGAGATAGGGTAGTATATACTAACTCTATCTTTACACTTACTACATCTACCACCTATGAGAATATATCCAAATATAGGTATTAGTTCATACCATGTTAATTTCTTTTTACATTTTTCACATTGAGAACTCCTAGTTAATATCTCTGGATATTTAACTCCTTTCTCTATTCTATATATCGTTGCGTTAATATAACTAGCTATTGCAGAACCTAAAAAGAATATACAGATATATATAATTATCATATTGTCACATTATATATTATGTATATGTATTAAGAAAGGAAAACCCCTCCTAAGAGGGGTTTGGAAACAAGTATAACTAAAGACTATTCCCAAGCGTTAGTTCCACCATTCCAGTTACTAGAGTTTTCTCCTCCTTTTACCGCATTGTAGTATGTTTCAGAAGGATGATATTCCAGTCGACCCTTAGGCATTGTTGCTGCATTTGTACTTCCTATATTAAGACCCTCATCTCCAAAACCATTTCCATCACAATATACACCTCTTTCAGAGACATCATTGTAACCACCCAGCGAAACACATACTACTACACTTTGATGAGTACCAGTATTAACAAAATACCAGAATGTTGCATCATTACCTCCATCAAAAGCACCTAAATCCATATATTTACCAACAATCCCAGGGTTTGTTGAAGTACCCAACAAGCCTCTGGGGGAAATATCACCTCCTGACGTCGCATCTGCTCCAGGATACTTACCAAAATCAACATAATATGATTGTAATGCTTGATAAATCTGTGCTGCTGCATTCTGGTGTGCAATATCCTGAGCTCTCTGGGTTGCAAACCTACCTGCTGCAATACCAACAACCATGAGTATTACTAAAATACCCATAACGATAAGCATTTCTATTAATGTAAATGCTTTATATGACTTTCTATCCATAAAATTAGACAGTATATTAATTTAATTATATATAAACTACTCGAAATCAAGACTCCTGTCAATAGATTAACCCATTACTTTTGCTAGACCAAACATAGGCATGTAAACACCCAACGCTATAAACCCAACAGCCAAACCCATCACAATCAAAAGTAGCGGTTCTAATGTTGTAGAAAGATTATTTGTTGCAGTATCAACCTCTTCCTTGTAATAATCAGAAACCTTAGCTAAAACAGCATCAATCTCACCAGTTTCCTCACCAACAGAAATCATACTACTCACAAGCAATGGGAAATACTCACTCCTAGCAATAGGTAGGGCTAAAGGACCTCCTTTTTCAACTTCATCTCTAGCATCCATAACAACATCTTTGAAAATACTATTACTCAACGACTGAGCTGTAAGCTCTAGCGCCTTTACAATAGACAAACCACTACTTAAAAGTAGGGCAAGGATTCTTGTGAATTGGGCTATCTGAATCTTAGAAATCAGATTACCGACAATAGGCAACTTAACCATTAGTTTGTCAGTCGTGCGCAGACCTTTCTCTTGACTCCTAAAATACTTCCACCCAGCTATCAACAAAACTATCAGTAATACAACTACCCACCAATACTTAATGAAGAAGTTACTCATCGTAACAAGACTCTTCGTAATCCAAGGCAAATCAGCTCCAAAATCTTTATATATATCTGACATTGAAGGGATTAAAACAAACAACATCATTAGTATAACTGCAATAATAACGACCAAAACTATTGCAGGATAAATCATTGCCGATCTAACCTTTTTAGTTAAAGAACTTCTCTCTTCAAGCTCAGTAGCAAGCTTGCCTAAAATTACTTCTAGATTACCACTTTCCTCACCAGCCTCTAGTAGATTTAAGGTAATATTGTCAAAAACTCCTTCTTGCTCTCTAAAGGATGTTGAGAGAGGCTTACCAGCCTGAACAGAGGAAAGAACATCTCGTAGAACTCTTTTGAAGAGAGGATTGGTTGCTTGATCTACCATAATTTCTAGTGCTCTTGTTAAAGGTAGACCTGCACTAATCATAGTAGCCATCTGTCTCATGAAAACAACCTTATCTTGCATTGGAACACCACCAATATTTATCTCTTGTAGTCTATTTAAATCCAACCCTGAGCTTTCCTTTACTGAAACAACTATTAACCCTCTGTCATGCAAAATGTCTGTAACAGCTGACATATCTCTTGCTTCTATCTCGCCATCTACTGCTTTTCCTGTTTTATCTCTTGCTGAGTATTTAAATTTTTTCATACTTTATTAGCTTTTAAGTAATCTTAAAACCTCTTCAGGATGTACTGCATACTCTTGAGCTTTCTGGGTTGAGATTGCTCCCTCTCTAACCAAAGATACAAGGTTACGCTCTAAGTATGTCATACCTACATCAGCACCTGTTCTAATTACATTGTCAATTTGATGAGTCTTACCTTCTCGAATAAGGTTTGCAATAGCAGGAGTATTGAACATAATTTCAGATACAGCTCTTCTACCGCCCTTATCAAGAGGAATTAATCTCTGGGCAATTACTACTCGGAGAATATTTGAGAGCTGAGATCTAACCTGAGGTTGCTGATTCTCAGGGAACACATCAATGACTCTATCTATTGTCTGCGCTGCGTTGTTAGTGTGGAGTGTTGCAAATACTAAGTGACCTGTTTCAGCTAAAGTAATCGCAGCAGCTATGGTTTCATAATCTCTCATCTCTCCAACTAGAATTACATCAGGGTCTTGTCGCATAGCACTTCTTAGAGCAATTGACCAAGAGTTTGTATCATCATTCATCTCTCTTTGATCGATAAGGGCCTTTTTACCTTCAAATATATACTCAACAGGATCTTCAATTGTAACAATATGAACAAACCTATTTCTATTAATATCCTCCAACATAGCAGCGAGAGTTGTACTCTTACCGTGTCCTGTTGGACCAGTAACTAAGACCAAACCCTGCTTGAGCTTTGTAATTTGATGATAGACCTGAGGTAGTTGTAACTCTGCAATTGTTTTAACCCTTGTTGGAATAAGTCTTAGTGCAGCAGAAATATGTTTCATTGCATGGAATGCATTAACCCTAAATCTACCAGACAAACCATCCTTACCTTCGTACGAATATGCAAAGTCAATCTCTCTATTAACATCAAGCAACTCTTTCTTATCATCGGGGAGTATAGAGAGAACCAAATCTTCAGCATCTTTTGGAGTAATAATTTTTTCACCAACATCAACTAATTCTCCATCTATTCTAATAACTGGGGGATAGCCAGAAGTAATATGCAAGTCAGAAGCGTTTCTTTTAATAACCTCTGATAGCAGCGCATCCATACTAAATCCTTCCTGCATTCCTTCAATTGTAATTACTTCCTGCTTATTAGGATCTATTACATCCACAGGAGTAGCCAGATTATTAGGTTTCTCCTCTCTCTCCATTGCCTTGGCAACTTTCTCACCAGGCATAATAGTTGTTAGAGAATCATTCCATACCTGTTGGTTCTGAGGAGTCGATGGAGGAGTACTTATATTAGGTAACTCCGTAGGTTCCTGTACATAACTTTCTGTTTTTACTTCATCTACCTTTGGAGATACAGGTGCAGGTGTTGGGGAATCCAACAAGGCATCTATATCTTTCTTTAACTCATCGAGTTTCTGCTGATCTACATGTTCTTGTTGTGGCATTGCAGGTGGAGATGGTGGGGTAGGTGGAACTGGTTGTTGAGCTTGAGGTACAGGTGGTGGAGGTGCTGACACATTATTTGCTACTGGCTGCGTAGGTGGAGGGGAAGAAGGGATTGGAGCAGGAGTAGGTTGTACAGGAGGTGTCAGATTACCACTATTTTGTGAAAAATCTGGGTACGCAAATTGACCTCCAGTTGTATTTACTTGGTTTTGGGCAGTATCCATATGTATATTGTATCAAAAAAAATTATTCTTTTGAAACCCTTAAGACTTCTTCTATGGTTGTAATCCCCTCTAAAGCCTTTAGGTATCCATCTTGTATCATTGTAATCATCCCTTCCTCAACCGCTGTATTTTTAATGTCAGAATCTGTTACATCTTCCATAACCATTCTGCTAATTTTGTCAGAAACATTCAAAACTTCAAAAATACCAATTCTTCCTGTATATCCTGTTCCATTACATCTATCACAACCCTTACCTTTGTACAGATATATTACAGGAGTTCCATCTGGACCATTCTCCACAGGCTTCATTACATTCTTCTCCTTGTTCTCACCAACATTTTTGGAAGCGTAAAGTCTGTTAATATATGATATCAAATCAAAATCTTTTATCCCTCCCATTGTCTCATTTATATTGCGTAAAACTTCAGGAGTGACAGGATAAGCCTCAATACAATGAGGACAAATCTTTCTTGGTAACCTCTGTGCCGCAATTGCTCTAATGGTTGAAGATAAGAGATAAGGCTCAATACCCATATCTAAGAGTCTAGGTATTGCAGTAGCGGAGCTATTAGTATGCAAAGTGGAAAGCACTAAGTGACCAGTTAAAGAAGCTTGGACAGCAAGCTGAGCCGTTTCTTCATCACGAATCTCACCGACCATTACTACATCTGGGTCTTGTCTTAAAACTGCCCTTAATCCAAATGCAAAGGTAAGACCAACATTAGGATTAATTTGGACCTGAGTCACACCAGGAACTCTAATTTCAACAGGATCTTCCAAAGAAATAATATTTACCTTCGGATCATTAATCTTCATCAGCGAACATGCCAAAGTTCTCGTTTTACCACTACCTGTTGGACCAGTGACTAAAACGATACCGTTAGTAACTGTCAGGGCATCCAAAAACACTTTAAAAGCATTACCCCTCAGACCTGTCTGTTCTAGAGTAATATTCTCACTTTCAGATTCCAACAGCCTCATAACAGCCTTTTCACCATATATCATCGGCATAATTGAGACCCTGATATCAACCTTGTTTGTACCCATTTTGACCTGAAATCTACCATCTTGAGGCACTCTTTTTTCATCAATCTTCAAATTTGAAAGAATCTTTACCCTCGAAACAACAGCCGAACTCAATGATTTAGGTAGTGCTAACCTCTCTGTCATTACACCATTAATTCTGAATCTAACTCTAACTCGATTCTCCATCGTTTCAATATGGATATCTGAAGTCTTAGACTTAACTGCATACTGCAATATTGAATTAACTATTCTAGCCACAGGAGCTGCGGCCAAGTCAGAACCGCTTAAAGAATCTCCAGAAGTATCATCCGCCAATTCTGTTACTGGAACATTTGCATCTTCAAGAGCTTCTGTTACTTGAGAGCTCATCATGTCACCAACTCTTCTGTCTAGAATTGAACCAATACTGTCATGTGTTGAGATGAATACCTGCACTCTTGTGCCCTGAGGGTATCTTCCTTGTAAAGCTTGTGTAGCCTGAATATCAAAGGGATCTTCCATTGCTACCTTAACATAACCATCACCTCGTTCAAAAGGAACAGCTCTGTATCTAGAAAGGTTGTCTATGGGAACTTCAGCCAAGGCACTTTCAGGAACAGAGATTGTGGAAAGGTCTATGAATGGGATTCCAAATATTTCAGATTTTGCTTGTGCAATATCTTTATCAGAAGCAACGCTTAACTCTCTAACTATTGCCTCTTCCGTTTTGTTAGTACGACTTCGCTCAAGCAAGACCTTCCTTGCTCCTTCCTCATTAATTACACCTTTAGCTTGTAAATGTTTTAAAATAGATGTCTGATTCGCCATCTGGGCAGTATGTTATTTAATTCTTCATTCAGTTTATGATAACTAGGGAAATTAGTCAATTAGCCACTGGGGACAGATCTAGGTCAGACCCTAAATCCATACGGTTTTCTTGTTCTACAACGGTTGCCGAGTCCGAAACGCCGCATTGCGGCTTCTTTTTCTAAACCGAAATCAGAAGTATCCAAGCAAAGAAACCGCTTTAGGTAGGCAGAAAGGTTTTGAAAAACCGAGACAGACCTGGGACAGACCCTAAAAGGAAAGGATGTGGTAGAATGGGACATATGACATACATCCTAGTTGAAAAAAGAAACGATCTAGAGAAGAAGAACCTCCGAAAATTCCTCAGCGACATCTTCAAGAAGGAGATATCTATGGATGAATTAGAAACAAACCCCGACATACACAATCTAGAAAACACAGAGAAGAACAGCATCGGTATAGAGGAGGTAAAGGACCTGCAAAAAGAAATGGTATACAAACCATTCCAAGAAAAAAAACAGGTTGCAATCATCCACAATGCCCAAAAATTAACACACGAAGCACAAAACTCTCTCCTAAAAGCCCTAGAAGAAAGCAAAGACCACTCCATATATATCCTCTCTGTAGACAATGAAAAAAATCTTTTACCAACAATAAGATCCAGATCTAGAATAATATACGTACAGTATGAATCCAGTGAAGATATAGACAACCTAACAGATATTTTTGAAAAGGATTTGGTTACCCAATTTTCCCAAATTGAAAAGTTCTCTGAAGATAGAGATTCTACAAATGAATTCATAAATGCCGTAGAGAATGGAATAAGGATCAAGTTTGAAACAAACATAAAAAATGGTAATATAGATGGTTCTAGAAAAAATCTAGAGGCTCTAAAAATAGTACAGAACAGCAGAGAGAAGATAGCAGGAAATTGCAATCGCAGATTGACTTTAGAAGCAATGTTAATGCAATTAAAACCTTAGCATTTTGGGCCTAAAAATG
>DHUO01000018.1:19872-31927 GCA_002409215.1 Candidatus Dojkabacteria bacterium UBA5232
ATGGCAAAAGTTGAAAATTACGGTGCATCAAATATTCAAGTATTAAAAGGTTTAGAGGCAGTCAGAAAAAGACCCGCTATGTACATTGGCTCTACTGATGTTCATGGCCTTCACCATATTTTCACAGAGATTTTAGACAACTCTGTTGATGAGGCAATTGCAGGATATTGCGACCATATCTGGGTAACCTTAAATGAGGATGGTTCTTTGACTGTAAAGGATAATGGTAGAGGTATTCCTGTGGAGATTCATGCAGAAACAAAAGTTTCTACATTAGAAACAGTAATGACAAATCTTCACGCAGGAGGTAAGTTCGAATCCGGAGCATACAAGGTTTCTGGTGGTTTGCACGGTGTCGGTATGAAATGTACAAATGCTCTTTCAAAGTGGATGATTACTACCGTTCGAAGAGATGGAGGAGTATATCAACAAAAGTATGAAAGAGGTGTTCCAACAGCTCCAGTTAAACAGATCGATGATTCTAAGGAGACTGGGACAGAACATACCTTTATGCCTGATAGTGAGATTTTTAGTGCCACAGAATTTGATTTCCAAACAATAGTAAAAAAGTGTAGGCAACATGCATACCTTACAGCAGGATTAAGAATTTCCGTTATTGATAATAGTAAAGGTGCAAATCAACAATACGACCTGTATTTTGAGGATGGAATTAAATCATATGTACAGTTCCTTAATATTGATGAGAAAGTCATTGGGAGAGACCCGTTCTATATGAATAAGCAGGAAGATGATGTTGTTGTTGAAGTATCTTTGCAATATACGGACAATATGGATGAGGATGTTAGATGCTATACCAACAACATTATCAACCCAGAAGGAGGAACACACTTAGCGGGTTTTAGAACTGCAATTACCAGTGCCATTAATACCTACGCAACAAAAGCAGAGCTTCTAAAGGGGTTAAGTGGTACGCTTAGTGGTGATGATGTTAGAGAAGGTTTGACAGCGATTGTTTCCGTTAAGGTTCCAAGTCCTCAGTTTGAAGGGCAGACAAAGATTAAGCTTAACAATCCAGAGGTTAAAAGTATTGTAGGAAAGGTTGTAAGAGATGAGCTTTTGACATTCTTCACAGAAAACCCACAGGTTGCAAAAGATATCATTGGTAAAGCAGTTTTAGCAAACAAGGCCAAAGCAGCAGCTAAAGCAGCAAGAGATGCTGTCATTAGAAAAAGTGCCTTAGAGACAACAACTCTACCGGGTAAGCTAGCAGATTGTACTAGCAAAGATCCAGCAGAGAGTGAGCTTTTCATAGTAGAGGGTAACTCTGCAGGTGGTTCAGCAAAGCAGGGAAGAGATAGGCATACTCAGGCTATCTTGCCACTTAGAGGTAAAATTATTAATACACATAAATACAGAGTGGATAGGGTGTTGGAGAATAGCGAGTTTAACGATATCACAACAGCATTGGGTGTAGGAATTGGAGATACATTAGATATCTCAAAATTGAGATATCATAAGATTATAATCATGAGCGACGCGGATGTTGATGGTTTACATATCACAACCCTTGTACTCACATTACTTTTCAGATTCTTTAGACCATTAATTGAAAACGGATATGTATATGTAGCACAACCACCTCTTCATAAAGTTGAAATTGGTAAAAAGAAATACTACTTCCTAAACGATGAAGAGAAGGATGAGTTTGTAGCTAAAGCAAAATTGGCTGGTAAAAGCCCTGTTTCTAATAGGTTTAAAGGGTTGGGAGAAATGAATCCAGAGCAACTAAGAGAAACAACTATGGATATAACAAAGAGGGTGCTAAAGAAGGTGCATATTGAAGATGCAGAAGAGGCAGAGAAGGTGTTTGAAATGTTAATGGGCAATGAGGTTCCACCAAGAAGAAGATTTATACAAACATATGCTAAGAAAGCAACTTTAGATATTTAATTTTTTACATTAATAAAGATGACAGAAACATTTGAGAGTGAAAACAGACCAGAAATTCGTACATTACTAGATGTTAGCAGAGCAATAAGTCCTAATTCTGCTGAAATAGCTAGTGGTTCAAGAGCCAGTAGTGACCCCACAAGTACAGAAGAGTTAGCCGTTACAAAACTACTTGATGACAATGGTAAATCAAGTAAAGATGTTTTAGAAATATTGAGTGGTACCCAAACTGGCGAATCAATTAAAAAGTATTTGGGATTAGAAGAGGGAGAAAACAACCTTCTCGTTGAAAGAAGGAAACATCTATCCAGTTCTTCAAGAAGAGTTATGATTCTTGCAAATCCAGATAGTACATATAGAATGGTAAGGTTTGATAAAGAGCATAATAAACCTTTTGAAGTAGATGTTCTAAACGCAGAGGAGGGAGATGAAAACATTACTCTTGATGAAGGAAGAAAGGAGAAACTTGATGAACATATTGACTCACAAAGAGTAGATTACGAATACAATCTTAACGAATTAGTCAAAACCACATATTAAAAAAATGGAAGAAGAGGTAAAAACAATACAAGAGAATACAAACGAATTGGAACAAGCTCTGTCATACCACCCGGGTGAAGTAGCTCCTAGATCAATTGTTGATGAAATGAAGAACAACTACCTTGACTACTCTATGTCGGTAATTGTTTCTAGAGCTCTTCCTGAGGTTAGTGATGGCCTTAAACCATCTCAAAGAAGAATTCTTGTTGCAATAAATGACCTTGGATTAACACCCTCTTCACACTACAGAAAATGTGCAAAGATTGCAGGTGATACCTCCGGTAACTACCACCCACACGGTGAAGCTGTTGTATACCCAACTTTAGTAAAAATGGCTCAAGACTTCTCCATAAGATATCCACTAGTAGATGGACAGGGTAACTTCGGTTCAATAGATGGAGATGAAGCAGCAGCAATGAGATACACAGAGGCTAGAATGGGCAAAATCACCCCAGAACTAATGAAAGATTTAAACAAAGGAACTGTTACATTCATCCCAAACTATGATGGTACAAGATTAGAACCAACAGTACTTCCTGCAGGTTTCCCAAACGTATTAGCCAACGGTGGAGATGGTATTGCAGTAGGAATGGCAACAAAAATCCCACCATTCAACCTAACAGAGCTAATCGATGCATTACAAAATATGATCTCAAGAGGAAACTCATGGGTAGGTAAAGCAGTATACAATGAATTAAGAAAAGCAAAAGAAGCAAAAGAGTTAATACCACAAACCTTAAATGACAAACCAGCTGACTATTTTGAAAACTATGTAGATACTAAAGGACTCAACTATATTGAAGAAATTGAGAAATTAAAAGCAGAGATAGGGACAAAAGAGGAGGTTTTGTATCCTGAATTTAAATCGGAGATAACTCCAGAAGAGTTAGTAAAGATTATGCCAGGACCAGACTTCCCAACAGGAGCAACTGTCTACAATCAACAAGAAATTCTTAACGTATATGCAACAGGTAGGGGAAGAATTATCCAAAGAGCCAAAGCATCAATCGTGGAAGGCAAACAGGGAAGATATCAAATTGTAATCACAGAGATACCATTCCAGGTAAACAAAGCACACATGATTGAGAAGATTGCAGACCTTGTTAAGGACAAAAAGATTAAAGGAATTGCAGACATCATAGATGAATCAAACATCGAAGGAATGAGAGTTGTAATACACCTCAAGAGAGATGCACAGCCAAAAGCAGTCCTAAACAAACTCTACAAATACACAGAGATGCAAAAGGTTTTCAATGCAAATATGATTGCACTAGTAAACCAAGAACCAAAAACACTTCCAATTAAAAGAATGTTAGAACTATTCCTTTCATTTAGATTAATTGTGACAATTCGAAGATTTGAATATGATTTAGCTTCATCAAGATTTAGAGCACACATTTTAGAGGGACTCCTAAAAGCAATTGATATGCTTGATGAGGTCATCGCTACAATTAGAGGTTCCAAAACACAAGAAAGTGCAAAGACAAACTTAATGGATAAGTTTGAATTCACAGAGGTACAGGCGCAAGCAATTTTAGACATGCAATTAAGAAGATTAGCTGCACTTGAAAGGATGAAATTGCAGAATGAGTTTAAGGAGTTGGAAGAAAAGATTAAAGAATACAATGCTCTTCTTGAAGATCCTACAAAGGTGCTTGAGGTTATCTCCTCAGACCTTCAAGAGATTAAAGAGAAGTATGGAGATGCAAGAAGAACTAAGATAATTAAGGGTGACATTGATGAAATTTCTGAAGAGGATATGGTTGCTTCTGAAGATACTTTAGTTACAATCACAAACTCTGGGTATATTAAACGATTGAATCCTAATACATACAAGGCACAGAACAGGGGAGGTAAAGGTGTTTCTGGAGGTGATACAAAAGAGGGAGACTTCATAGAGCATGCATTCCTATGCAATACTCATGATGAGTTAATGCTTTTCACAAATAAAGGGAAAGCATTTACACTACGAATATTTGAAATTCCTGATTTAGGAAGAACTGCTAAAGGACTACCTCTTGTAAATCTAGTACAATTAGGACCTGATGAGCTTGTAACCTCAGTATTAACAAGAGATCCTAAAGGGAAAATTGCAGAAGGAAAGAGTACAGAAGAGGCTAAGGAGAAAGAAACTGCAAGAGTGTATAAATACCTATTAATGGCAACACAAAAAGGTGTAATTAAGAAAACGGCATTGTCCGAATTTACGAAAATTAGAGCAAATGGATTGACCGCTATTAAGCTTGATGAGGAGGATGAATTAATTTGGGTAAAAGCAACAACAGGTAGTGATGAGGCGATAATTCTAACAAAAGAAGGCAAGTCTGTTAGATTTAAAGAAACAGATGTTAGACCTATGGGAAGGAGTACAAGAGGAGTTACAGGGATTAAGTTTAGGAGTGCAGAGGATAGGGTAGTAGGAATGGGAATTGTGGAGAATGATGATCAACAGTTGCTTACACTTTCAGAATACGGTTTTGGGAAAATGACAAAACTTAAAGAGTATGCAACTCAAAAGAGAGGTGGGACAGGTATCTTTACATTTAGAGTTACTCAAAAGACAGGCAATATTGCTTCTGCAAGGATATTAAAAGAGGAAGATACAGAGATTGTGGTGATATCAGAGAAGTCCAAAGTTATTAGGGCAGATCTTAAAGATGTTCCTAAACTAAAAAGACAGACTTCCGGTGTAAAGATGATGAATATAAATAGTGGAGATAAGGTCGCAGCAGTAGCTATTTTGTAACTCCCATAGTAAGATTAAAAAAACCAAAAAACAGCCCCTCAGTCCTTTCCTGATAAGCATAAATCTACCGACCAGGTCGAAGGTTGAAGCAAAAAAAATAAGATAGCTACTCATTTATCCTTACAATATTAAAATCTCTATTAAACTCATCTCCTGTAAGGGCAATAATATTCTTAGAAAGCTCTTCATAACTCATCCAACTATCATCAACCCTCCTGTTCTTCTTTACATACTGTTTAACAATCTTTTCTAAACTCTTAATCTGCATATCATACCTCTTAAACTCACATGCCAAAAGGGTTGAAATCATAGCAAAATCTTCTTTTGAAAGTCTCATATTTTTACCCACTAAACTTAATATATACATTCTATACTGAGTCCAAATATACTTCCTCACCTAGAGAACGCTAAGTCCATCTTGTATAACAGATACTATTGAACATCAGATATATATAGTAGAATTAGGGATGCCAAATATAATAAAAAAAATAATCTTCTTTTTTGTAGGTGCTAGCATTTCCTTAAACATATGGAATAATGATGATTTAGATAATAAAAAGCACATTATTAATAAAACTCCAAAGGGTGAAGAAGTCATTGTTTTAGAGGATATAAAGATAGGAAGAAATAGAATTATCCAACCAAACTACACCTCAACTACTGGATGGTGGACATATCCAAATGAAATTAAATTAACAAAAAGGAATGGAGATGACCTTTTAGTTTTAGTGAATAAGGAATATAGATTAAGTGAAAAGTACGCTCCTAATGATTTAGTGCCAGCTAGTAACTCTGGTATTAGAAGAGGAGCAGGTTTTAAACTTCGAAATATAATAATTGGAGATTTGAAAGAGCTTGTAGAACAGGCAAAAAATGATGGGATAGATTTGAGTATAAGGTCAGGATATCGTTCATATCAAGATCAATTAACTACATACAACCATTGGGTAAGAGTTAATAAAAATAGTACAGATGATGCAGATAAGATTTCCGCTAGAGCAGGGCATAGTCAGCATCAGTTGGGAACAGCTGTTGATTTTAGTAGTGCGGAGATACAGGATGGGATAGGGGGGCGATTCCATACAACAAAGGCATCTGCATGGTTGGCAGAGAATGCTTGGAAGTATGGGTTTGTAATATCTTTTCCAAAAGGGTATGAGAGTACAACAGGGTATAGTTATGAAAGTTGGCATTATAGATATATTGGTAGAGCTAATGCACAAGAGATGAGGAGTAGGGGAGATATATTAGAGATATATCTTAGAGGCAAAAATTAACATTGAATTACTTTATTAAATTAATCTCAAATATGCTAAACTAGAGCTAGATGAAAAAACCATTTCTAAAGAAACTATCTAAAATATACCTCGTAATTGGATTATTCCTACTATTCGCTGGTTTCATTCTTCTTGGGATGACCTTCTATCCAAACATATGGTACTCAATCGATAGCAATGCAACTGAAACAGATGCATCATCTATTCAAAAGGAAATAACGATATTAGAAGAAAAAGAGAAAGAAGATATAAAGAAAGAAAAGGAGATAGTAGAAAATCTCCCACCAATTAATCCAGCACTTTCAACAACTCCAACATTAAAGATTAACAATATAGGGGTTGATGGAGAAGTTCACCAAGGTGAAAATGCTAAAGCAGAACTTGACAAAGGTATATGGATTGTACCTGGATATGGTACCCCTGAGCATAACGAACTACCTATCATTATAGCTGCACATAGATTTGGTTATGTATATTGGACCGCTGAGTTTAGAACAAAAAGTTCCTTTTACAACCTCCCTAAATTAAAAGTTGGAGATAGGGTACAAATAATCTGGGGACAACGAGAGTATCAATATGAAATATATAAAGCAGAGGATGATAAACAGATAACAGATTACGGTGCAGACTTAATCCTCTACACATGTCGAATGTATAATTCTCCAATAAGGGTGTTTAGATACCTTAGACGTATCAACTAGGGTATTTGCCTTTTTCTCAACTATAGGGTATAATGTTTTCATAGTTAAGTTGTTCTTTACAATTTATCATGAAAAAGATAAACAAATCTGTTCTATTATCTTTTCTTTCTCTTGTAATCTTAAATGCATTTAATACTTCTGTTTTTGCTGATGGTGGATATAATCCATACGGCCCTCACATTCCAGAGGATACAGGAATTGCAGATGCTAAAATGTTTATTATAGTTGCAATTATTGCTTATACATTAGGTTTAACATTAATTGCTGCTTCCAAGTTTATCAAGAACAAAGCAGAGAAATAGATCTGAAGTATAGGGGAGGGTAACCTCCCCTCATACTTAAGCCTTCAATCCCATAGTCTTGAATAAAAGGGCTAAACATGATACAATGTAACATAGATTAAAGACCTGCTCATTAAAAATATATTTTCAAATAAAAGGAACATTCAGAGAGATTACGCATATATCTTTTTAATGTCTCTTTTATTTAATAAAAGGACAAAGTTCTTTAACAAACTGGATGGGATTTTGATTTGGAACCAGTCTAGCAATATGTAATTAAGTATTATTGATTCTATATTGCTGGATTGGGTACTAAACCCAAATCAAAAAAAACAATTTAAGATAAGGAGTCATCATGGCTACAAAGAAGCAAGAAAAAAATGTTGTAATCGAGGCCACGCCTCGACGAAACCCCTTGTGGGTTCTGTTAACGGTAGGCATTATCCTACTTATGGTACTTGCCAGCTTATGGCTAGGAAAAAAGATCTTTGAGAAACCAGTGGTTTCTGAGGAATGCCCAAGGTGTGTTGTAGAGTGTCCTGTGGTTCAACAACCAAAAGGGAAGCTTGACCCACCTGTTGTTCCTGCTACGATACCCTCCGGAGGAGAAGAAAAAATCTGCAAATATGCAGATGGTTTTGATTCCAAAGGCAAGGTTGTTAAAGCAGGTACAGAGATTACTGGTCCCGCATTTGCTAAACCCAATCGAGATATTGACTGGGGACGACCAATTTTGGTCGGAGAGACCTATACAACCTCCGCCTCTGATGAGGTAGTGTGGATTTTAGAAGGCGACAACGCTTGCGTTGATGCTCAAAGCATGTTTTTCTCCTATTGGGGAAACACACGACCTTAAACCAACCCATCCAGCAAAAAGCCCACCTTCACCTAATGTAGGTGGCACCTCTCCTCGTAGAGAAATTTTCATTAGCATTTATGCTATGATCATTTCAATATTCTACGAGGAGGGGGTTACTTATAAACATATTACATATAGATAACCACAGGGTTATCTTTTTTTTTATCCCAAAGAAAAGAGCTAAATCTAGAAAGCAAGCTTTCATTTTTTTCACAATCCATATATATTGTATGTATGAAAAACTTCTATTTAAGAATCCTTCTTTTTATCATACTCATTTTTGGAGTAATCTTTTCAATTTCTAAATACAAAGCATTCACAGAAACAAAAAACTTCCAAATTATTAATGAAAGACAGTCTGTAATAATACAATTACCTAATACTAAATATATAGAAATAACATCAAGAAACGACTCCGTTGCTAATTCTCAGATAAGTGAAAGACCTTTTCTGACAAATACTGATGTAAAAAAGAATTCAAACCTTGAAAGTACACTTGCAAGTAGCGGTACAAGTATTGAGCATATTGAAAATGAAAAAATGAATAGGAACATACAGTTAACACCTCTTAACAGTGAAGTCATACAGGTGGAGATGACTACAAATACTAGTTATAGATATGTTGATAATTTGGCATATAAGATGCAAATTGATTATTCAGAAAAAACAGACTTTCACTTTGATAAAAACAAGGTGTTTTTTGAAAACAATGGATGCTATGTAGAAGTTACTGTAAACTCTGATGATACGAAGATTAGAGATTTTGGTAATGAACAGAGTATTGTACTAGTACAAAAATACAGCTTGCAAAATATCTTTAGATTTAATATTGGTATTAAATGTAATAGTAAATAGGTATGTTTGACAGTATTGCAATAATAACAAATATTGGTGTAATAGGTTATCTAATATTTACACTCTTCAAAGGAGGCCCAACAGCTTTTTCTTCAGATTATATTTTTATCGGATATTTGGTAATTACAATCCTTACACTCCCTATGCTTATATCCAAAGTCATACTCAAATCCAGAGTTGTTGGATTATTAAGTGCATTAAGCTACTTAATATACCCTCTACAAATCGTAATCATAAGTCTATTTACAAAAATATCTGGTATGTCAATGGGTGAGATATTACCGTTTGTTACAATTTTTAATATGCTTTTGTGGAATATACTCTTTGCTTTCCTAATACTTTTTGATGAGAAAAGAGGTGATTATTCTGAAGTTATAATAAAGAATATATTATGTGCCATCATTCCCGGAATAATAGTAACTGTTATTACTGCAATATTCATTAGACAAAAAGATTCAATAGTAGCTTTAGACTACCTACAACACTCAACTGTTCCTAACAAGATGTTTTTCAATAATATAACCTGTCTGCTACCAGGACAATGTTCCAATCTATTTTTACAACACGGATATACTACCTTCTACCATACAATATTAGGTAATATTACAACCTTCTTGCAAAACGATCCAATTCGGACATTCTATGTCATTGATATTCTCTATCCTGTCATTGCCAGTATTCCGCTATACTATCTTTTCAAGAAATATACACGTAGTACTCTCTGGTCACAACTAGGAGTACTCCTCTCATTGTTAGTATTTGTTATGGGAGGATATGACTTCATTTTCTTTATTCCTCAAACATTTGCATTACTACTTTTTTTAATGATCCTAAAGGACAGAAACTTAAGTATATCAGGACTAATCTTCTCATCTATTCTACTTATATCCATACACTTTGTAATTGGCACTATGTTAGCTGGTTTTCTATGGTTTAAGTTCTTAATCATAGAGAATCTAAATAAGAAAAAAGAAATTAGAATCTTCTATTTAATTCTAGGATTAACAGTTGTTTTCTTTGCTCTTGCAAATATTGCAGGGTTTAGTGTTGAAAAATTTATACAAAGTGATGCTACCAAAGTAATTGGAAGCCTAACTAATCCATATTATCCTAATAATATAAAAGCTTTTGGAGAAGTTTTAGGTCCTATTTGGATAATAGTTATACTTGCATATATTACAAACAGTATAGAGGGGGAGAGTAGTAAATCATCTTTAATAAGCATCTCTTTTATTGCTCTTTGTAGCATTGCATATTTCTTAGCACCAACATATGCTAATAAGTTTACAACAGGAATTGGTGTTTATGCAGTAATGTTAATAATTCCATTTATCCTTAAACTTAGATTTAACAACATATTTAAGCTTCTGTTATTAATAATTCTTCCATCCGTATTTATCATCAACTTCTACATTCAGTATAAAAATTATCTCTCTTTTTACACACAATCTAATGGTACTGTTAGCGCCAT
The DNA here is from genome assembly GCA_002409215.1 of Candidatus Dojkabacteria bacterium UBA5232. Lineage (GTDB taxonomy): Bacteria > Patescibacteriota > Dojkabacteria > SC72 > SC72 > UBA5232. The sequence continues at coordinate 30,514 of DHUO01000018.1, forward strand.
AACAAAAGAAGATAAGGAACTTGTTAGCTACCTTAAAACAGAGAAGCCAAACAAAATAGTACTCTCAGATCCATATACGCAACTTGTAGTTGCCTCATTGGCAAATATTGATACTGCACAAGCACAATATATGCAATTAGAAACAAGAGAAGATTTGTACAAATTCTTAAAAAATCCAATTACAAGAACTCATGAAGCATTACTAAACTCTAAAAGCTTGCTTCAAAATAATGATTTTGACTTAATTTACTCTTCAAGACTTCACAGGTCATTAAAGTATGATAGTACTGCATGGATTAATAATATATACTCACTAGATATTAATAGTGATGAAAAAATTGATGAGATTGATAATAAACTTAAAGGATATTTAAGTACAATAAGTAAAAAAGATATATTTATTTCTGATCACTATCGCCTTTTCAAATAACAGATAACTGCCTAAAATGAGAAACAATATCAAAAAAAAGAATAATTATGATTTCATATCAATAACACATTTCTTCCCACCTGTAATTGGAGGTTTAGAGAATATGGCATACAATCTCCTAGAAGGTATTTCAAAAAAAGGAATCAAAAGCTTGGCGATATATGGTTCAGATAAAAAATATACCGAAACTAATTCTGATTTTGACCGAATCAGTTTTAATCCAGTTAAGATATTTGATGGTACATATCCGATATTTGGAATACCTTTCTTCATTAAAGTATTCTTCATTCTGAAAAACAACCCTGATGCAAAAGTAGTTGTTCATAGCAGACACCTCACAAGTAGCCTTCTAACATCAATTGCATGTTCTATTCTTAAACACCCATATACCATAATTGAACATAATGCCGGGCAAGTATTTCTAAGTTCAAAATTCACCTCAAAGCTAGTAAATAATGCTGACAGGTACATATTCAGATTTGTTTTAGACAAAGCAGAAGATATTTTTGCTGTTTCCAATACTGGTAAAGAATGGATCTCCAAAAACTTTGGAATCCAACAAGATAGGATAAGCGTCATATACAATGGAGTTGATACTACCTACAATCCAAAGAAACTTTCTGAAAAAGAAAATATTGTTCTTTTTGCAAGCAAGTGGATTAAAGTGAAAGATCCACAAACGACATTAAAAGCATATGAACTTCTGACAACTAAATATCCAGAATGGCACTTCCATATATATGGAAGTGGAAAAAATCTAGAGTATGAGAATATAGAAAGATATCCGAAGAATCTAATAATTAAAAACAAACTACTAAAACAGAAAGAATTATTCAAACTATTAAAGAAATCAAAGATATATATTAACTCATCGCTTAGTGAGGGACTAGCATTAGGAATAGTTGAAGCAGTTTCATTAGGAAATATCCCTGTACTTTCAGATGCAAAGAGTAATGTTGAAGTTGCTAAAAAACTCAAAACAAC
>DHUO01000018.1:32221-32694 GCA_002409215.1 Candidatus Dojkabacteria bacterium UBA5232
GAGTATTACAAACGATTGTTAACAAAACATTACAATACGAAAAAGAGTAAATTAACATTATCCATCGTTATTCCTGTATACAATGAGGAAAGAACTTTAACCAAACTTCTTAAAAAGGTTTCTGTATTTAAGCTTCCAAAAGATGTAGAGAAGGAGATCATTATTGTTAATGATAAATCTACTGATAATTCACTTCAGATAATGGAAGAGTATGTCAAGGAAAGGAAAAATGATGGAAATAAATATATTATACTAAACAACAAAAAAAACTTAGGTAAATCAAGAACTGTTAAGCACGGTGTGTTGCATAGTACAGGTGATTTTGTTGTAACTCAAGATGCTGATTTAGAATATAAACCTTCTGAATTGAAATTATTTATTGATAGATTTATCGAGAATCCTAATGTTGATGTAATATATGGGAATAGATTCAACAAAAACAATCAGTTTTCAAATATTGTTCATAGTGGAGG
>DHUO01000016.1 GCA_002409215.1 Candidatus Dojkabacteria bacterium UBA5232
GTTTGAGGTTACATATGTTCCAGTAGAGAAGAATGGGATTGTAAATCCAAAAGATATTTTGAAAGAGATAAGAAAAGACACAGTTCTCATTTCTGTAATGTTTGCAAATAATGAAATTGGAACACTTCAACCAATAGTAGAGATAGGCAAGATTACAAAAGAGAACGGAATTTACTTCCATACAGATGCAGTACAGGCAGTAGGGAATATTAAAATCGATGTAAATGAGTTGAATATTGATCTGCTCTCACTTTCAGCGCATAAGCTAAATGGACCGAAGGGAGTAGGGGCTTTGTATATTAGAAAGGGTGTTAAGATTGAAAATCTTATTCACGGGGGAGGGCAGGAAAATAGAATGAGAGCAGGGACAGAGAACGTTGCAAGTATTGTTGGTTTGGGTAAGGCGATAGAATTAGCAACAGAGGATATAGAGGGAAAGGCAAAATATTTAACAAATCTAAGAGAGAAAGCAATAAAGTCTATACTGGAAAATATCCCCCATACTATTATTAATGGCGACAGAGAGAGACGATTACCTGGGAATATTAATGTGTGTTTTGAATATATTGAGGGAGAATCTATACTCCTGTTGCTTGATAGCCTTGGTATTTGTGCCTCGAGTGGCTCTGCTTGCACCTCAGGAAGCCTAAACCCCTCACATGTTCTCTTAGCTATTGGTCTCCCTCACGAGATAGCTCACGGGTCATTAAGACTCTCATTTTCAAAAGAGAATACAGAGGAAGAAGTAGATTTTCTTTTAGAGAAGCTACCCCCAATCATTTCAAGACTCAGAGACATGTCCCCATTGTACACCCAAGTAAAGAAATAATTTGTTAGAATACCATGAATGGAAGAATATAGTAACAAAGTAATGGATCATTTCATGAATCCTAGGAATGTTGGAATAATAGAAGATGCCAACGGAATAGGGGAGGTAGGAAACCCTGTATGTGGTGACATTATGAAGATGTATATTAAAGTAAAAGAGAATGTTATTGTAGATGTAAAATTCCAAACATTTGGATGTGGTGCAGCCGTTGCAACTAGTAGTATTACCACAGAATTAGTTAAGGGGAAAACCTTGGAAGAAGCCCTCAAACTGACGAATGAAAAGGTTGCAGAAGCTCTTGATGGACTACCTCCAATTAAAATGCATTGCTCGAATTTAGCTTCTCAAGCATTAAAAGCAGCAATAGAAGATTATTTAAAAAATGGAAAAGAAAAGTAAGAAGCAATTCATTATTTTTTTATTGTCCTTTTTCATCATTGGGACACTGTCTTTTGTTGTTTTCTACATATTCCATCCCTCATATTATAAATCCAATACACCAACTCTAAAACCATATCACTTTTCAGGCGTTAATTCTGATAAGATTGAGCAATATTCCTATGATTATCCAACGAAACTAGATATATTACCCAAAAATTATTCCGAGATAGTAAAGAATGGGTATATTGATATTGGGAAGGATAATGTCGCAGAACTACTTAATTATGGGGAGACAGTAGTAAAGCTCAAGGATGGAACTGATTACAACTCTCTTCTCGAATTATTATCTAAAAATAATACCCCTGTTTTAATTAACGACCAACTACTTTCGACAATCTATCTTTCTCAGTTGGATACAATTCGAAAAGACTTTTTTCAAAAAGAAATAGTTAATAACCTTCCGAATTATAAAAAGAAATACAATAGGAGTATTTTTGCAAAAGCAATTTATTCATTTCATAAAGATTTTATGGATGAACTCGATAAAACTTTTTCTTTATGTACTCAAATAGAAAAATGTATTGAAACAAGCTCAAAGCTAAATGAGGAACAGAAGGAATTTTTTAGATTAATAGGTTTTAATGATTTTACAAACAGATTAAGCATTCTTACATTACTTGAAACGTCGTACACTTCATCCGAGTTTAATCCTCTTGGATCCGAAGTACTTGATGACAATGATATGAAAGTGATTCAGCAGTGGGGTATGGATTCAGACAAATTAATTAATGAAAAGAATCTATTTATAGAGGGAAAGATTAGCAATATCCGAGCAGATATTGATTTAAGACTTCTTGATGGAATGATTGCGTATTCCTCATATCTTAGAGATGAGAGTAAATCAAAAGGCTTAGAGATTGATAAGGTCAATTCTCTTAGTGAAGATTTATCATTACTTAAAACTTCTATCTTGGGAAAGAATACACATGAGAGAGAATTTCTATCAACTCTTCTTCTCTCCCAATCTTTTCTAACTAATTACTCAGATGTCCTATTAACAACCATCCGCGAGAACAACGAGAATACAATCTATGTAACGCCAATAATCGAACATAATTCCCCAAAAACTCTCCTTAAGAAAGATAACATTTTAGATGATTACGATGTTAAGCCACTTGCACTTGTATCGGGGGGAATTAGGATACCTATCCTTATGTATCACCACATAGGAACCACTAACAACCCCCATAATAAGGGACTATACGTCAGTCCTGAGATTTTTGAGAAACAGGTAGCTTATCTAGTTAGGAAAAATTATCATATTATTAACACCTCGGAACTTTTTTCCATTCTCGAGTCAGGGAAACAACCATCCCAAAAAACAGTGATGTTGACATTCGATGATAGCCAAAAGTCCCATTACGAATCTGCTTTTCCTATATTAAAAAAATATGATATCCCTGGAGTATTTTTTGTAATAGCTTCTAGGTCATTTCTTTCTCCATCTCAAATAAAAGAGATGTCTGATTACGGTATGGACATTCAATCACATTCAAATACTCATATTGATTTTTCTAAAGCTACAGATGAGATGATTAGTAATGAAGCTACTGTTAGTAAGGGTATTCTTGAGAGAATAACGGGGAGAAAGGTATCTGCAATTGCATATCCTGGATGTTTAGCAAAAAATAACACCTTTGGGATTGTTAGTGGGAGTGGATATAAATTAGGGTTCTCTTGTGGAAAATATATTGATACTTCCTTCAAGAAAAGGCTATATATTTCTAGGGTGCATGTTTTTGATGACATGGAGAGTTTTATCAAGATGCTCTCAGTAGGACTTTGAATTGGGGGGTATCTAAACTACCACCTCCCATAATCCATGGATATTACAGTATTCCCTCACCTTTAGTTGCCCAATACTTTCAAAAAGAAATTCTGCATGTGGAGTATCGCCTGGTTTAAAAAACACCTTTTTGCTTTCATCACCATTAATAACCTCAACCCATTCAATGTAGTGGGCATCTTCCATAGGATGTGTTACTGAGCCAACATCAACAACAATCTTTTTTCCTTCTAATGTTACTACTGGAAGATGCTTCTCGTTTCCTTCCTCATGAATCTTAGTGCCTACCAACTCCATGTCTTGACCGCAACATACCAATGTCCCTGCACCCTCATGCAATATCTGTATAATATTCCCACAGATATTACATCTGTAAATATCATATCTTTTTGTCATTTCTATATTCATTAAATTTATTTCTATCCATTAGTATATAATTTTTAGTATAATTATGCATTAATATAATCAACATATTAGATGATAAAACTATTCAGATCTAAAAAGAACAGGATTATAGCAGGTGTTTGTGGGGGTATTGGAGAATATGCAGATATTGATCCAGTTATTGTGAGAATCTTGTTTGTACTACTTAGTTTTGGTGGAGGCTCAGGGACATTGTTGTATATAATTCTTCTTATCATCATGCCTGAGCAGGGAGAGGAAGAGGAAGTAAAAAAGAGTGAAGCAGAGAAAAAAGATTCCAACAGCAAACAAGAGGTGTAAAAAGTAAATTACTATTTTTCAGAAGGCAGTTGGGAGTCTCTGTAAGCTACAACTATTGTTCTTTTCCAGTCTGTACCAGCTGGGTAGCATGTCATCAATGTGAGAGTATCCCTATCAGAATAATTACTTAAATACTTCACATCTTCTTTATTTACAATCTTAACTTCAAAGACCCTATACTTGTATAAAACTCCTTCGTAACTTACAAATACTTCGTCATCACTTTTTAGTTCATTAATGAGGTAAAAATACACATCATATTTATTCCTTTCATAGAAATTCACTGCTGAGTGAGCAAAAAGAAATACATTTCCAGACTCTGAGGGAACAGCACTTCCTTTAGCATGAGCTACACCAGATATTAATGCATTGTGATATGCATCATAGTCGTAGGGGTCAATATTTTTTATTACTTTTGCATTTGCTTGTATTTTAGGGATGTAAAGTCCAAATTCGTTGTTTACAAATACTACCTGTGTATCTTGGTTAATTTCTGTAGTAATTTGTTCATCCCCTTTAGCAAGTTCAACTTTAATCTCTTTGTCTGGGGGAGGTGTAAATTTGTAATCTATATATGAAAAAATGAATGGTTGAAATGTATATACCACTATCAATATTCCTAGGAGAAGTAGCAGGATACCTATTACCTTTAGGTATCCTGCATTAGATTTCTTATCTTTTTCTTCTGACATATGTGTATGCTCCACTTCCTAATGCTACCACGAGTGCTGCGATTATGAAATATTTGTAATTAGACCATATTGATTTTAGACTGTTACTCTCTTCCTTCTCATCATCTTCTTTCTCATTATCAATATTTTCCTCTTCTTCTCCTTTAACTTCTCCATTTCCTTCTTGCTGATCTGGAGTTATTTCCTCTCCTGCAACTTCACCTTCTGGCTCTTGGACTACCTCAACCGGTGCTGGGGTAGGATTAACTGGTGCTGGGGTTCTTACAATGGTAACAATATTGTCTGTTACTAAGGTAGATACATTGTTGTAATCATCAACAGATCTAATAGCGTAGAAATATTCTTTGGCACAATCTGTAATACTAGAGTCTGTATATGTTGTTAATACATTAGGTGTGACAGATAGAGGTGGATTAGTTATTAGGGTTGTATCATCTGCATAGAAGGATTTCTGATTATCAGATCTATATATTTGTACTTTAGATGTAGTTGATTTGAATTTAAGAGTATATGTACATGTTCCCTTACTCTTAGAATACTCTGTTACTGGTAAGGGGTCCCCTATTATGTCTACACTTACTACCTGAGAGTCTGCTCCTCCACCTGTGGTTGATGCTACAACTTTGAAGTAGTATGTTCCACTTCCAGTAATTACGGTTTCATTTACCCTACAGCTATCACTGTTCGCTGTTTTAGGAGTATCAAAATCAACCCAGGTATTCTCATCTGTTGAGTATTTACATTGTATTGTTAATGGTTGTGCTGGTATGGATAGGGCTACATATGTTATTTCAAACTCTCTATCTGTTATTCCTGTTTTAGGTTGTTCTAATCTAATACTTACTTGTGTTTGAGTTTCGGCATATGTTTCAATTGGTTTTAACAATGTAAACAATCCAAGAGAGATTACAAGAGCTACAAAGAGAGTCCCTATTTTTCTATTCTTTCCAAACAGTATTAATACAAATCCTAATATCATAGATATTAATGCTCC
>DHUO01000020.1:0-4475 GCA_002409215.1 Candidatus Dojkabacteria bacterium UBA5232
TTCTACCTCTAATATTTCTTGCATACAAAGATTTCAAGACATTTGAAGTAGATCATTACACTTCTTTAATACTGTTAATACTTTTTTCATTATTTAACATCTCTCTTTTCATATTAAAAGGTAATGAGTTTGGAATATCACTAACAGAAAAATGGTCATACCTACCCTACCAAAACCTATTAGGTGCAGTAGCTCTTGGGTCAGTATTTCAACTTCTTGTACTGTTAACAAAGGAGAAAGGATTAGGACAAGGTGATGTGAGGATAGCTATAATATGTGGATTAATGTTAGGTTTTAACAACCTTATACCTTGGCTCTACATTACAATCTTTACTGCATTAGGATACGGTGTAGGTATCGCTATAAAAAGGAAAAAATTTAAGGGTACAAAGGTTCCATTCCTCCCATTTATGATACTTGGTATAGTTGGAACGGTGATATATCTAGTCTAGAAGGGCGTTTTGTGGTATAATGTAATATGGATCAGGAGATTCAAGAAAATACAGTTACATATACAAAAAAGAGTAATCCTTTTAATATGCGTAAGATTGTTGCTTGGATTGTTTTGGCTGTCGTTATCATTGTCGTAATTATCCTAATTGTTGCAATTGTTAATACAATTAAAAGAAATAAGACAAAGAGAGTTAACAACCAACCCATTGTTCAGGAAGAAAAGAAGAAAGAAGAGAAGAAGGGATTAATTGTCGTTCCTAAGAAAGAGGAAGAGAGTAAGCCAGAGAGTAAACCTTTGGTTGACATTGAAATGAGTGCATTCATAGAAGAGTACAGGAAGGACAGTGCTGCTGCTAATAGTAAGTATGTTGGTAAAGAGATAGAAACATATGGATATATACAGAATATGGCGACATCTTTTACAGATGGAAAACCTTTTATGTCAATAATTCCTGTTAAAAAGGGAGTATATACTGATGAGAGGATTAAGTGTCTTGTGAAGGACGAGAGTGTTTTTGAAGGTTTGAAGAGCGGACAGGGTATTGCAGTAAAGGGTACTGTACAGAGTTTTGAATTTGGTTTTATTCCTTTTAAGAATTGTACTGTGAGGAAGTAGTTTTTTGATACTCACATTTATTATATCCCCCATAAATAGAGCTCTAGCTATACTTTTATGTCCAGCACTATTTGAATAAACAGCTACATTTCTACCTTTCATTGCAGCTAATTTGTTTCCTGTCCTCCAGAAACTATCCCTAAAGCTTTCTTGTGCATTCATTAATTTCTCTTCAACAATAACAAACCTAGTATGGTGGGCATCATAGTTAAAAGTTCGAACCCATTAAGAACTTTTATTCTTCAATGGGCAGAATTCTTTAAATACAATCCACCTACCCTTAATTATACCCTAAACAACAAGAATATTCTCCATGAATAGATACACTCCGTGAATATTGAATATCTATGTTATTATATAAAATGAATAAATTAACTATATAAATTATATGGTAGAAGCAGAAAAAATATATAAAGAAGTAAGCAGACATGACCCTTTAATTATGCATGGAATTAAAGAAGCCCCCGTTTACAAAAAGAGGGGGACTGTAAATGCCCAAGTAGCAGAAGGTGGAGAGAGAATAGAAACTATTCTGGCAGATGGAACAAAGGAAACTCAAAATACCGCTGAACAGGGAGATTTTATAATTACAAACCCTGGAGGAGAAAAATACATAGTTAAACCCGACACATTCAATAAAAGATATTCCCCTTCCCAAGAAGAAGGTGTTTACGAAGCAAAAGGTTACTGTAAAGCAATACCTAATCCTTTCCAGGAAGACGTAAAAATTGAAGCATCATGGGGAGAAATTCAAACAGGTGATAGTGAGTGTATGTTTGCAGATACATATGACCCAGAAACTGGTGCACTTGGAGGAGAACCATATATTATTGAAAAATATGCCTTTGAAGACACTTATGCAAAAGTAGAAACGACCTAGTTTCTCTTGTATTAAAAAGGTTGGTGGAGACGATGGGAATTGAACCCATGTCCAAAAGTGTCATCTAGCACCATATACAAACATATCCAATCTTGTTTAGTAAGATATACCTAAAAGATTAGACAAAAAGTATATCTCCTCAGTTATATTCTCAATCTACTACCCTACTGACCTGATAGTAAACCGTACCCTAATAACGACTGTCTTAGATCCCTCATTAGGGAAAAGGATAGAAGACATTAACCGAAATCAATCAGTTAAACTTATGCAAAGTTATATGCATAGGCTGGAGCTGCAAAAGCTGCTCTTAGACCTGTGCTAACTCTATCTGCAAAAGCGACGATTTTGTTTTTTACACTTATCTTGTGTGTTAAGAATAACGAACTTAACAAACGGTTTGTGATAACTAGAATCAAACTCCTGTCGATAGCCTGACGTCCCCATATTGGTAAAGAACTACTTAATTATACCATTTTTAGAGGTTTTTTACTACTTTTCAGAAATCCTCTTTATTTCCTCTAGGAACAAATCAAAATCTGATTTATACAACCTATCTTGTATTGGTCTAAACTTGCCATACTCCTTTCCAGCTTTAATCTTTGCTTGTTTAAACGATATTTTGCCTTTGTTTTTAAGAATAGGATATTCTGATAACTTCAAAAAATCTTCCAACAATGTACTCCAATCTTTCATATTCATAACAATATGCCTCTCTGCCCTATCCTCTGCAAAATCTAAATATGTATTTACAACCCTGATTAGTGCTTTAAGATCTTTTTTATCTAAATAGTTCTTTGCAACAGACACATCACTTTTTAATATCTTCCTATTCTTCCCTTCACCTTTCCATGTTTTAAGACCCATATTTTTCTTTTTTGCATCTGCTTCTGAATATATTATCTCTGCAGCTGTTTTTCCTGTAATTGCCCAATGCAACTTGTTTTGAATAGTAGCAAAAAATTCTTTTGTTAATATTGACTTACTATCGTAATCTGCTGAAAGTGAAAAAATATCTGTCAATTTCTGATACAACCTTCTTTCACTTGCACGAATTTCTCGTATCCTTTCTAATAATTCATCAAAGTAGTCCTTACCAAAACCCTTCATCTGCTTCAACCTATCATCATCAATGGCAAAACCTTTAATTGTATATTCTTTTAGAATATTAGTTGCCCAAATTCTAAAACTTGTTGCTTTTTTAGAATTCACTCTGTATCCAACAGCAATTATGGCTTCCAAAGAATAGAATTGGGTTTTGTACTGTTTACCATCACTTCCAGTTGTCAAGTATTCCTTGACAACTGAATTCTCTTGCAATTCCATTTCTTTAAACAGATTAACTAAGTGTAAGCTGATATTCTGTTTTGTAGTTTCGAATAGCTGTGCCATTAATTTCTGTGTCAACCACAAATTGTCATTATGGAAAAACACATCAATATTTACCTGTCCTTCTTCAGATTCAAATACTACAAAGTTTTCTAATTTCTCTAATTGTTTTTCTTTAGGTATTTTTTGCATATATATATTCTAGGCAAGATGTTCACAAAAAGCAAGACATAACAAGGGTTTTTAATGAATTGTGCATGTAATTCCTACGACTATCCCCTCCTACTACACTCCCACATACCAATACTAGTAGCCACAGAAAGATTCAATGAATCAATCTCATTTGAATGTGGTATATATATACTCTCACCTAAATCCTTGTAACTACTATCTAATCCCTTCCCCTCATTACCCTGTATAAAAGAAAAAGGCTCCTTAAATTCAACATCTAAAATATTCTTCCCCCCATCTAACATAAAGGGGTACATATTATGACCGTTGTAGGCCTCTGTATATGCCTTAATACTCTCGAAATACTTAAAATGGACTCTAAACAGTGCACCCATGGTTGATCTAACTACCATTGGATCAAAAATATCTACACCAGGTTTAATTATTGCCAAATTCTTAAATCCAAAACCAACCATTGTCCTAATTATTGTACCCAAATTACCCGTATTACTTGGATTAACTAAAACAATATGATTATTATCCACCTCCAACTCCTCTTCATACTTCTCAAAAACAGCTACAACATATGTATTTTCTTTATATGCTACCTTATCTATGACAAAATTATTCTCCTCAAATGGAATACTCTCTCTCTTGCATATCTCAATTATCTCATTAATACCATCACTACTTAACCCTTCCCTCTTCACAAAAACCTTTAGAACTTTCTCTTTCTGAAATTTAAGCAAATCCAATACAGGATATGCACCAAAAGCATATGAAAAGTTGAATTTCTTTTGATATCTTTTTAATTTCGGTAGTTGCATACTATTTCTTTCTCTTAACCTTCTCCTTAATTATCTCATTTCTTAACTGATTTGCATAACCAAGAAGAAGAGCGATATATGCAAAAATCTGAGTGATGATTCCATACACAATGGTATTTGTAGTGAGATGAAAGATTGCAACAAAGGAAAGAAGAATACCAAAGATATTCCAGTATATGAAGTCATTAAATATCCAAGATTT
>DHUO01000020.1:4753-6932 GCA_002409215.1 Candidatus Dojkabacteria bacterium UBA5232
TTCTAGATCTACTATCTTAGGAAGAAAAAGAAATACGAAAAATGAAAGAGTTAAAACCGAAAATTGTATTATCCAATGTGTTTTATCTAGCTTTTCGTTTTTCATTTTGAATACGGAGAGAGAGGGATTCGAACCCCCGGTATGATTGCTCACACAAAGCTTTTCGAGAGCTTCCCTTTCAACCACTCAGGCATCTCTCCCTAGTATATTATACCATTAAATAAGGGTTCTTAGCCAATATTAAATTCGAAAAGGGAAGAAATACTAAACCTTCTCCAATGGAATATACTCTCCATATGAAATAATATCTATCCTACTCTGCTTCTTTCTAATATCTTTGTAAAGAAGATTCTTTTGTAATATTACAAACAAAGGATCCTTATCCTTCTCCTTACAAAGTAATACTAATGCTTTGGGAAAATTCAATTTTGTTTGTACCATCAAGGTATATAAATCGCCTTTTTTAGAAAAATAGAAATCTTCTAACATATACCACTCATACAATTTACCTGCTGTATCTATACCTCTTGCCGTTATCTTATGTGTAGCTATTAAAGGCTTAGTTGTACCTGCTGCATATATTACAAAAAGAACAGATATTATTGCTGCAATTAGATAATATTTACCTAAAATTGCTAAAAGGACTATGAAAAGTAATGAAACTGCTAGGATTATCAAAAATCCTTTATTATTCAACTTAATCTCGTATCTCTCAGGTGCTTTCCATTGAAAAAGTTTAATATTTTGTACAACCTCTTTCTTCTGAACCTCCTCTACCTCTAAAACATCCTCACCTTTGACTATCTTAGCCCTTCTTCTATCCTTTTCCTCTTGAATTGCTTTCTTTTTTTCCTTTCTAATCTTTGCCTCTCTATCTCTTAAATTCTTCTCTCCTGTGAGAATCTCAGCTAATTTCGTAAATTGATCTTTTTCTTTCGCCATATGAATATCATACTACAAATATTAATATAAGGGCAATAACTAAGATTGTTAATCCCCATATGAAATCAAGAACGTGAAAAAAATGTAGGATGGAAACTCCCAATAATCCTAATGTTACTATCATTGCATATCTCAAACTTTTCTTAACTCTATCTTTTCTACTATATTCTTTTCTGAAAAACTTAAAAAAAGAGTATAAAAGAATAAAAAAGAGAGAGAATATAGAAACTATAAAAAGGAAAACTAATACCAAAAGGTTAAGGTAGTTTATCCCTCCTGTAACTGTAGTAGGAGAGAAATTTTGGTTTGTTAGTAAAAATAGCAAGAAGGTTGCAGATGAGAGAAAGGATAGTGCTGATATTAATACAAATTTCATTTTTTCTTCTTCTCTAGGTTTTTAATCTAAATACTGACTACTTTAATATCTGGATACTTAAATTTAATTTTTAAATATCTAGATATGAATGTATTAATTATAGAGGATTCTAATACTCTTTCACAGGTTTTAGCAAAATCACTTGATTCTTATGGTTATAAAGTTACTACCGATGGGAGTCTTTTTGTAAATAAAAGGTTAGTACTAAAGAATATTTTTGATTTTGCAATAATAAATACTAATCTTGGGAAGAATAGGAGTATGGAGATTCTTAATTACATTATTGAAAAATCTCCTGAAACAAAGATTTTAGGTGTTTGTAATAAGGGAGGATGGTCTGAAAAAGTTCAGTTTCTAAATAAAGGAGGGGATGATGTTTTAAGCTATCCATTTCCGATACAAGAGCTTTTGGCAAGAATCCAATCTTTAGTTAGAAGGCCTAAGAACTATATCGATAATAATATTTCTTTCGGAGATTTAACTCTAGATTCAGATAAAAAGTGTTTATATGATGGGAATAAGGAGATTAATATAAGAAAGAAGGAGTATGATTTATTTGAGTATTTAGTAAAAAATAAAGATAGACCTATTTCAAGATGTGAGCTTTTAGATCATGTTTGGGATTATAGAGAGTATGTTGGTTCTAATACGATTGATGTGCATGTAAAAAGACTAAGAGATAAATTACAGGATAAGGCTATTATCCAAACAGTACATGGTATAGGTTATAGAGCTAAAGAGAAGAAGTCTAAAGCATCATAAAGCATATTAAAGCCCGATTTGTTGCTATTTATTTAATAATTGATTTTAGTAAACTTATTAATTCCGTTTCTGTAAAATTAATAGTTTCTATATCAAAAT
>DHUO01000020.1:7094-10675 GCA_002409215.1 Candidatus Dojkabacteria bacterium UBA5232
AAAATAGAGAATTAGATTTAAAACTTAAACAAATAACCTTAAAGCATCATAGGCATAACTAGGTGTACAAACTCTTTATCTCCTTCAATCTTAAATACTCCTGGTTTAACTGCTTCTGAACACTCAAATATAATATCTTCAGAATTAAGATGATTTAAGATATCTGCAAGAAGTCTTGCACTAAAAGCAATCTTAATATCTTTACCTTCTATTGTCCCATTAAAGGTACTCTCATTTTTACCTAAATCACTCTGAGTTGCAGAAAGTGATACCTTACCACTCTTAGCACTAATGTTTAATATCATCTTATTTCCTAAAACAGACTTAGCAATGATATTTACAACCTTAAGAGAATTAAGAAAATCATCTCTCTTTATTACACATCTAGTCTCAAATCCAGTTGGGATAATTTGTTTGTACTCAGGAAACTCTCCATCAATCAATCTAGAAACTAAATCAACATCAGAAAGTCTAAATAGTACCTGATTCTTATCTTCTAAAAGATATATACTTACCCACTCCTCATCAGTATCTAGTTCAGAAATAATGTATGTTAATTCTAAAAATGCTCTAACTGGAACTAAGAAACTCTTCTTTCCACTACCTTTTTCAATCTTAACACTCTGTCTTGAAAGACGTAAACCATCTGTTGCTACAAAAGAAACATCACTATCATCAACCTCTACCTTTACTCCTGTTAATACTGGTTTAATATCATCACTTGCAGCTGCAAATGCCACTCTATTTACAGCCTCAACAATATCTGTTTTCTTAATCCTAACTGAATATTTCTGATCTCCAACTTCTGGGATTGATGGAAAATCATCAGAAGGCATAGTATTAAAACTTGCAGTATTATTTGAAGTTGAAATATTAAAACTCTGTTTTGTTACCTCAACATCCACTTTCTCTTCAGGAATTGAATTAACAAACTCAGATAATTGTTTAGCAGGAACAGTAATCTTTCCATCTTCTTGTATATCAGCACCTATCCATGTACTAATACTTAATTCAAGATCAGTTGTTTTCATTGTGAGCTTACCCTTATCACTCTCAAAAAGAACATTACCTAATATTGGAAGTCCTGGCTTTGTTGTAACAACTCTACTTACAATATTCAAATATTTTGAAAAAGTATCTTGATTACAAGAAAATTTCATATTAATAGAAATAACATCTTATCTAATGGGCAGTATTTTCTAAATCTTGTACTTCCATTATACAGTAAATCTTCCACAATTGTAGCTAATATATTTTTTATTTAATTAAAAAGTAATAGTCTTAGTAGTGAGTATGGATATGTTGATAAGTATAGAAATATTAATCTAAAAAGTTGATTCTAAATAGAAAAAAGTTCTTTTTTTGAATGTGTATATCTACCTAGCTCCAAAATCTTATTCCCTTGTACTTTATATTGTGAATAAATGACTTAGCGATGTGGATTATTTTTTGGACAATTTTGGTATAACTATGTTTTCTATGTGGAAAGAAATGTTAATGAAAAACTTCATTAAATAAACACTTCTACGAAACTCCAATACTTCTAACATGTAATTTGAGAAAAGTTATCCCTACACTTTTAAAACTTACTCACACACTTATCCACAACTATTCTCTTAGAAGGTGGATACATGAATCTATCCTCTCACTAAATCTCTCATCAGAGTTATACATCTCATCAATCTTCTCATATGCATGAATTACCGTTGTGTGATCTTTTCTATTCACCTCCCGTGCAATTCTTTCCAAAGGTAACTGTAACTCTTTTCGAAGTATATACATAACTACTTGTCTACACTGTGCAATATATGAAGTCCTTCTGTTACCCTTTATTTCTGAAGCTTTAACATCAAAAACATCCGCAACAGTATTTATTACCTTAGCAGGTGTGATTTTTTTTCTTTTTGACTCAATATCTATTTGCAACATTTTTGCAATATCTTCCTTTGATGGATTTAATCCCAACTTAAAGAGTGAAATGACTTTTGTAAGGCCACCTTCTAGCTCTCTAATATTACTTTCCTTGCTTTTTGCAATCATTTCTAGATATTCATTTGGAATCTCAACTTCTTTCTCTTCTATGTTTTTTTGTAAGATAGCTAAACGTGTTTCGTAATCAGGAGGTTGTATATCTGCAACCATTCCACCCTCAAGTCTAGTACGTAATCTGTCTGTAATGTTTTTAATTTCTTTTGGAGGTCTATCTGATGCTAAAACAATCTGTTTATTTGCTTGGTAGAGTGCATCGAATGTGTGGAAAAACTCTTCCTGTGTTCTAGGGAAGTTCTCAACAAACTGAATATCATCGATGATTAATAGATCTAAAGTTCTATATTTATTCCTAAACTCTGTATTTGTTTTCGTTTTAATAGCTTCAACCATTCCATTCAAAAACTCTTCAATGGAAATATACATAACTTTTTTTGCGGGATCACTCTTGAGTACTTCATTACCAATTGCTTGCATCAAGTGTGTTTTTCCAAGTCCACTATTACCGTAGAAAAATATTGGATTGTAGGCATTGCCTAAATCTCTAACAGCTGCTTCTGCAACAGCTTCTGCAAGTTCATTACTTTTCCCTACAACAAAATTAGAAAAAAGATACTTAGGATTTAATCTAGATTCATCTAATTTCTTCTCAAATGCATCTTTTTCTTTCTCAGCTGCTGAAAAAAGATCTAAAGATTCTCCATTTGGATCATGGTACTCGTATTTCTCCTTTTTAACTCGATCTTCTACTTTTCTAACACCAACCTCTATTTCATAGTTTTGTCCACTAGCTTTTCTCAAAGCTTGTTTTAGCGAAGCTTTGTAATCTCTTAAAATCTTTTCTTTTTTGTATTCAGCATCACAAGATAGTTGCACTACTCCATTTGTAATATTTTCAATATATACATTTCCAAACATTCCAAGAAAGATTCTAGTGCCCAACATCAATTTAAGATGTTCCTTTGTCATTTTCCATAGTTCATCTATATTTATTTCCCCACTATTTTGTTGTATATTTTTGAAGTAGCCTTCAAAATTTGCCTTGTTCATAACATTAAGGTCAACTATTTTAATACTTTGGAGGGCAGTCTCTGATCGATTGGGACTTTGATTCATTATATTGATTTTTCAAAAAATGTGGATATCTTTTTATCCATCATTTGAAAACACTGTTGTTGTGGGAATATTTAACAAGGGGAAAACACTCTAGTAATTCTAGAGCTCTTTTGTAAATATTTGCTAAATACTTTTACTTACTATATAATCGGCAAGATTTCAGATATTCATTAAAAATATGAAGAGAACATATCAACCAAAAAACATGCGAAGAATCAAAAAACTTGGCTTCATGGCAAGGAACAAAACTGTTGGTGGAAAAAGAGTTTTGAAAAGAAAGAGAGCCAAAGGAAAGAAAGAGCTTTCTGTTAGTGAAGAGTACAAGCTTTTGAGAAAAAAGCATAAGAAAAACATTAGATAGATATGCTACCTAAAAAATACAGGTTGCCAGCAAAAGAATTTCAACATCTTTACAAGAGTGGTTTTAAAGCAAAAGGTAAATATGGGATGATAATATCTCTTCCGAATAATCATAA
>DHUO01000020.1:10960-14367 GCA_002409215.1 Candidatus Dojkabacteria bacterium UBA5232
TTTTCATATGTTGCATTTGAATTTTGTAATGACTATAAAATTCTAAAAGATGAAATCTTTGCTTTAATAAAGAAAGATTTTCTTAATAAATCTTAATGAAAAAAATAATCCTCTGGTTAATTAAACAGTATCAGAAAACAATTTCTTTAGATCACGGTATCAGAGGAAAGATTAATCCTGGAAGAAGAAATTGTAAGTTTGTACCAACCTGTTCGGAGTATGGATATGAAGCAATAGAGAAATACGGGGTGTTCAAAGGAGGTTTTTTAACACTCAAAAGATTAATTCGTTGTAATCCTTGGACCCCACCAGGCACTTATGACCCTGTCCCTTAAACCAAATTTATGATATATTCCAGAACCTTATATTAGTCTTAAGCTGTATTATGTGGAATACCATATTTTTTGACCCTATTCTTAACCTAACTTTGGTTCTTTATCGTGCATTTGGAAATAATCTTGGATGGGCAATTGTAGGTGTTGCTGTGATTTTCAGACTTCTTCTGCTTCCTCTTGTGAAAAAACAAACCAATATGACAAGGAAAATGGCAGCATTAAGGCCACAATTAGATGCTTTACAGAAGAAATATGCAAACGACAAGGAGAAACTTTCTCAGGAGCAGGTTAAATTGTATAAAAAGAGTGGATATAATCCTTTAGGCTGTCTTTTTACTACAATACCTCAATTTCTTCTTGTTATTGTTCTTTTCCAAGTTGTTAGGAGTATGGGGACAGGATCTATTGATAGCGCACGAGTTTACAACTTCATTGAACCATTGTTTGCAGTTACAGATGGAAAAATAACCATAGATTTAATGTTCTTTGGTCTTAACTTAGACAAGATATATTGGAAGGATTTTACTAATAAGCTTTCAATAGAGGCATTACCATATCTATGTTTAGTACTACTAACAGGTATTTCTCAATTCTTTGCAACAAAATTCACACAAATAATGCAAAACCCACAAAAGGCATTAAAGAAGAAAGAAAAGAAAAAGAAAAAAGAAGAGAAAGAGCTTTCACCAGAAGACTTACAAGAGAATATGGGTAAATCAACAGCATATATGATGCCTCTTTTAACAATCTTTTTTGCTGTTAATATGCCAGCATTCATTACCCTTTTCTGGGTTGTGCAGTCATTTATGCTTGTAGTGCAATATGTATTGTTAGATTGGGATAAAAGCAAGGCAGGGATTCAGAACTTGATATCAACAATTAAAAATAGAAAACAATTAGAAGAAAAAGTAGAGAAGAAAAAGTAGTTTCTGCCCTAATGAATTTGATGTTAAATTTTAAAAAATATCTTAATGAAAGAGAAAGATTTGCTTAAACTGGCCAAAGAAGAAGTTAAAAATTTAAAAGAACTTCTTAATGTAGAGGGTGATGTGGAGATTGAGATAGAGGAAGGTGATGAAGGTATACAGTATGTTAAGGTTGCATTTGAAGGAGAAGATTTGGGATACATGATTGGTAATCGAGGTAGACATTTAGACTCACTACAATTTATGCTTCAGATTCTTCTTGGAAGAAAGATGAGTGATGAAGAGAGAGAAACTTTTAGAGTTTTTGTAGATGTTGGTGGATACAGAAAAGAAAAAGATGACAAGATTGCAAAGATGGCGCTTGAGAAAGCAGATGATGCAAGGATTTTAGGAGCTCCGGTTGAATTACCACCAATGAAACCATCTGACAGGAGGATTGTTCACCTAACGTTAATCAAATTTAAGGATATTTCTACAGAGAGTGAAGGTGAAGGAATGGATAGGCATATTGTTATCAAACCTGTTAAGTAGGTAGAATGTATTTGTGAAGAAGATTTTTGTTAAAAAGAATATACTCCTTTTTATCTTACTGTTTTTAGTTGTAGGTGTATCACTTTCTTTTTGGAGAGAATCTATTGGAAGATCTATTGCTTTAGCTGTATTGATGTCTATTCCTTTGATTGTATATATATTCACAGAGAACCTTGTTACATCTTTGCTTTATTTCCTTCTCCTTGCATTACCTTTTAATATTACATATCAACTTCCTTTTCCTTTTGAAAAAAGTTTAGTTGATGGTATTTCTGTGAACTATCTTATTCCTACCCTATCAATATTGGATTTTGGTTTGGGAGTATTGTTTCTAACAATTGTTACAAAAAAGTTACAAACATTAAAAGAAGTTTTTACAAAATATAGATACTCTATGCTCCTATTTCTTTTCTTTTTACTAGTTCAAAATCTAATTTTAAGGAATCCTCTTGTACTACTTTCTTCATTAAGAATACTGCTTTACGTTAATACTTTTTTAATCTTTCTAGAACTATGGCAGAAGGAAAAGAAAAAACTTAATTACAATCTCCTATCAATTCTTCTGCTTGTTACAGTTTTATTCCAAGGCATTATTGGTTTGTTCCAGTTTCTCAAAGGCTCTTCATTAGGTCTGGATTTTCTAGGAGAATCAAGAGGTGTTGCAGGGCTTGTTGGATCGAGTTTTGTTGGTTTAGGTGGGCAAGTTTTTCTTAGAGCTGGAGGTACATTCCCACATCCAAATATGCTTGGAGGTTTTTTCCTTTTAGTATTACTCTTTGCAATTTTCCTTACAAAAAAGTTACAAAATTATTACAAAATTGTTACATATTTAGTAATACTTTTTTCCTCTATTTTTCTAATATTCACCTTCTCAAGAACAAGTATATTCCTTTCATTTCTAATATTGACTGTACTTTTCATATCAAAAATATTTTTCAAGAAAAAATACTTCTCTTTCTCTTTTCTATTAATTTTTGAAAGGTTCTTTGCTATCTTTTCAGGAGATGATAGTGGGTGGATTGACAGAGTTAATCTTGCAAAAGCAAGCTTTGTTGTTATTAAACAAAACTGGATTTCAGGAATAGGTTTAGGTAATTATGTAAAAGGTATGGAGGGGTTTTTCCCAACAACATACAGATCCATGCCCTTGTTACAACCTGTTCATAATGTGTTTCTTTTACTTTTTGCCGAACTTGGAGTCTTCGGCTTTCTTTCCTATACGTATCTTCTTTTTGAAATAGTGAGAAAGAATTATAAAAAGATTACAATTTACGGAATATTAATATTCATTTCATTGTTTGTTATTGGGATGTTTGATCACTATTTTGTATCCTTGCCACAAGGACAGATGATGTTTTTTTTGCTTGCATTCTTGCTTCTTGCTGAATCTCAAGAGAATCTGAAATATAAGAAAAAGTAGATATTTTAACCCAACATCTTTTTTATAGAAGTACTCCTATGGCGGAGAGAGTGGGATTCGAACCCACGGTATGATTTCTCATACGAACGCTTTCCAAGCGTTTCCTTTCGACCACTCAGGCATCTCTCCATGGTATGGCGTACCTGGCCGGAATCGAACCGACAACCTACTGCTTAGAAGGCAGTTGCTCTATCC
>DHUO01000020.1:14386-37506 GCA_002409215.1 Candidatus Dojkabacteria bacterium UBA5232
GGTATGATTTCTCATACGAACGCTTTCCAAGCGTTTCCTTTCGGCCACTCAGGCATCTCTCCAAAATGGCGTACCTGGCCGGAATCGAACCGACAACCTACTGCTTAGAAGGCAATTGCTCTATCCGATTGAGCTACAGGTACATTGCAAGAGTCATTCTATCAAAAAAGACACGATAAAGAAAGGGTTTAATCAGCTTTCTTCAATTCTATTTCTATAGCTCCTTGTCGTGTAGGGAAATACCTTAACCCTGTTGGAAACCTCTTTGGTTCAAATACCGCCTCTGTTTCCTTATCAGAAAAGACATATTTATTAAGTATCTCTATTCCTGCATCCCATTTTCTCCCTTTCAATTGATTTATAATTGCAATCTTGTCAACCTTAGGTTCAACTGAAGCTTTTGCAACAACTTTGACTTTTGTACTATCTGCTGTGTTTTCGGCAACAGTAATATCCTTTTCAACCTTATTGCTAAGAGTTAATTCTAAATTCTTCTCAGTCTCAAATAAGTTTTTGGCCTGTGCCTCTTCTGTTAACATCTCAGAAAGCTTTTTATCAAAACCCTCTTTCAAGAAATATGTAGCCTCACTTACAACCTTCAATTCAAGAGATGTATCTTTTGTTTCTCCACCAACAGGAACTCCTGTTTTAACACTATCTTTCGGAATCTCACTCTTAATGGAAGAGAGGATTATATCCCAAGAACCACCAGACTTATCTTTTAATTCAGTTTCAGCCTCTTCTGTTGCCATTTTCTTCAACTCCTCCATTGCTGTATTCACATCCTGTTGCTGAAGTACAGTATATTCCTCCTTTGTTCCTCCTGTAATTGCTACGGAAGCCATTCCAAAAACCTCGCTCTTAGGATAGTTTTGAATTGAAAAAGATGTACCTTGTGGCAAGTTATACTCTGTCCCTATCTCATTTGCTGTAACAGAAGCCTCCACAGGAGTTAGGGAGCAAGGAATGGAGATAGCTGCATCAAGCTTAAAGTACTTCCCACCATCAGAAATTAACACTGTACTACCAGGTAAGTCTAGATTAGGAACATCAGTACACCCTCCATCTTTTCTGTATGCAATTCCAATTTTTCCTGTAGCTTTCTCCCCTTTGTATGCAACACCTGTTGCCTTAACTGTTGTAGATCTAGCCTTCTCTGCACTCTCTTTTTTAATTGGGATTCTTAAATTCTCAAAATCAATCTCTTTGATATTAGAATCTCCTGTAAAGATTTTTTCAAGACCAACCTCTTTTGATTCTGTATATATTCTAATCCTCACAAAAGGAGCTGTTTTGTAGTAAATGAATGCAATTAAAGAAAGGATAACAAGTATTGCAGGACCAACAATTAAGAGAATCTTCTTTGTCTTTGCTGTAATTTCCTTCTTCTCTTTCTTTCTAATACTACTTTCCTTCTCTGTTTGAATATGCTTACTCTCTTCCTCTTTCGGATTTTCAGTTGGAGGAACAATATTATCAATCTCCTCATCTTTAGTCTGTATGTCTTCTCCAATACTAATTCCTTCACTCTCTTTCACCTGTTCTTTGATTGGAACTTCCTTAGGTTTAGGATTTAATCTTTCTGTCTTCCTCTCTATCTCCTCCTCCCAAACCTCTTCTTCTGGAAGTGTTGTTGTTTCAATCGTTGTAATACCAGCGCTATTTGCATTCCTAACACCTGTTGGATTTTTAATTATCTGCGCAATCATTATCTTTTCATTTTCATCACCAGTTTCCAACAAAACACTTAGATTGACTGGACTAATTAGTAAATCAGATTCCTCTGCAAATGTAAGTAGAATCCTTTCATTAGTTGAATCAATGATTCCTGTAACAATATCTGTTAATTCATCATCTTTTCCAACAACTATTTTTGTAATTTTTTTATTTATCTCTTCCATTTAATTCTTTGCTATGTATATCATAAATAAATTTAGAGAGAGCTGCAGGAGTAATATCAAATACATTTCTTAACTCCTTGCTGCTATCTGAAATGTGATCTAATTTCTCTGGTGTAAAGAATTCAATCTTTGGTACGACAGCAAATGGTAGTGTCTTTTTCCATGGGAATTCAAGCATAACTTCTTTAATTTCTGGTAGAAGAGAACCACCTCCGCAGAGATATATTTGCGGTGGGAATGAAGCAACATCATCGCAGTGCTCTAAGGCAACTTTCAATGTTTTCATCCATAGTCGAGCAACGGGATATACAATTTTCTGCACATCTCTTGCCATCTCTTTTCCTAACTCTCTTTTTGAATATTTAATTTTTCTCTGTTCAGCGACTCTGTATTCTAAATTTGCGATCTTTACAATTTCTTTTGTGAATGCTCTACCTCCAAATGCAAACATCTTTGTTTCAACAACATTTCCCTTCTCAACAACAGCAATGTCTGTTGTTCCTCCTCCAATGTCAAGGAAGATGGCAGAAAAATCTCTGTTTGAAGAGCCTGCAAAGGCTCTAGCAACGGCGAAGGGTTGAGAAACGACTCCTAGGACATTTAACTCTAATTCGGTGGCTACCTTCCTTAAGGCTTCTACATATGTTTTTGGTGCGAAAGATGCATAGTAGTTAAGCTTTACATCTCTGCCTTTGTATCCAACGAGTGAATCTACTGGCATTCCACCAATTTCTAAACCTGTTTTTGTGATATGGAGTATTTCAATATCATCGTTTGTTAATCCAATTCTTCTTCCCAAATCCTCTTTTCCACTTGATTCTATCTTACTTTCAATTTGTGTTAAAATTTTTCCTTGTTCCTTCTCTGTTACCTCTTTTTCGTAGTTTTCATCTCTTTGATAGTTCACAACAATAGAGACTCCTTGAATATATTCTCCTGCAATCCCCATTACAATATGTTTTGGATACTCTTCTTCTTCGAGTCTGTCTGTTAGGGATGACATTGTGAGCCTGCAATTAGTTAGAACCATATCTAGGTTTGTAATGATTCCACTTTTCATTGCATGTTGTTGCTGTTCAATCCTAGAAACTTTCTTAACATTAACACCAAATTTATTACTGTTAAAAAGGATTCCTTTGAGTGTTTCTGTACCAATATCTAAGGCAACTATGTTGTCTGTTGGGAGTAATTCAGATTTACTATTTTTTCTTAAAAAAGGCAGGTTTAGCATATATGAATTAGTATATCATATTTGGGGGAATACAATATGTTTTTTATATTGATTTTGGAAAGGTTTGGAAGGATAGTGTATTGAATAGCAAAATATTGCAAGAAGGATTTCGATTGTATATAAAAATACAGAACATAATATTCTACGAAACCCTTCTTGTTGGAGGTAAACTACCACGCGTGTGTGTGCCAGTCCGTGGGATCTTCCCCATTCCAAAAGAGGGAGAAGAGGATTCCTACAATAAGTAGTAGCAGTAGTGCCAGGATTCCCGCAAATAAAATTAGGGGAGCAACAATAACGAAAAGAATTAAGAAAGCAACTGTTTCTAATATTCTTTTTGACCATGGACGTTGGTTTTTCATGATTTCTCCTTTGTTTCGTCTAAAACATCTTGTTCCTCTTGGTGTGTTAAGGGAAACGAGATTATGGGATTGGTGAGCATAACAAAAATGTTATTTGGAAGAAATGAAAATATTTTTTCAATCTTCTCAATTACTAAAGTCCATGTACAACGGGATTTCTTT
Organism: Candidatus Dojkabacteria bacterium UBA5232; assembly: GCA_002409215.1. GTDB lineage: Bacteria > Patescibacteriota > Dojkabacteria > SC72 > SC72 > UBA5232. Next base: position 18,043 of record DHUO01000020.1, read on the forward strand.
CTCAAAGTAAACCTCCTTTCTAAAGAGCTACATACATCTACATTATACCACGTTATAGGACATTAAACAATCTTCTCCATTAGATAATTGCAATCATAATGATTGGCTCTCTCTCTGTCTTCTTGTATATCAATTTCCCTAAACTTTTCTCCAAAGCCTCTCTTAACGTGTCATAATTAACTTTCTTCGCTTTCCCTTGTTGATCTAACCACATTCTATGAGTATCAAAAATAGCATTTGTAATCTCTTTCAACAAAGGTAGAGAGTTTTTGAAATATATGAATCCTCTCGAAAGGTATTTAGGCTTACCAAGAATCTTATGTGTATTTGCACTAAGATTTAATATTACAGAGAAAATACCATACTCTGCCAATTGTTTTCTGTCTTTAAGGACCATGTCCCCAATATCTCCAACTCCAAGTCCATCAATTAGGATTGGTTTAGATTCTATCTTTTTTCCTCTTTTCCAGTATCTTCCGGTATATTCCCATAGTTGCCCATCATCTGTTAAGAGAATATTGTTAGGGTTAATCCCCCATTTCTCAAGGTTTTGTTTGTTGAAATATCTGAAAGTTAATGAACCGTGGATAGGCATGACATTACGTGGTTTAATGAATTCGACCATTGCTCTAATATCTTCCTGATTACCGTGTCCCGTTGAATGGATTTTCATATTTACGGTATCTTTCATTAATTCTGCTCCTAGAGAGATTAACCTGTCTGTCATTTTTTCAATATTAGAAATGTTTTCAGGTATTTCAGAAGATGACATAATTACCAAATCACCCTTTTTGATCTTTATATTATTATGCTCGTTTAATGAAATCCTGTTTAATACTGCAAATCTTTCACCTTGACTACCAGTACAAAGAATCAGAAGCTGGTTATCAGGATATTTCTTAATGTCTTTATCCTTTATCAAGAGCCCTTCATCAATTTTGATGTACCTATTCTCCCTTGCAATCTTTATAGCTTGGTCTAAACTTCTTCCTGCTAGAAGTACTTTTCTGTTTGTCTTTTTGGCAATTTCAATTAATGAATACAATCTTGTTATCAAGGATGAAAATGCTGAAACGATGACTCTTCCTTTCTGTTTTGAGATTACCTCTAGTAGGTTTTCGGAGATGACTCTTTCGGAAGGAGATCTTCCGGGAACTGTTGCATTTGTGCTTTCAATTAGGGCTAAGTCAATCCTTCCCCTTAAGCTTTTTAGTTTTTCATAGTCGGACTGGGGTTCGTTTGCAGGTGTTAGGTCGAATTTGAAATCTCCTGAGAAGAAGATGTTGCCTTTTGGTGATTCTAGGAAGATTGAGAAGGAGTCTGGGATGCTGTGATTTATACCGATGAAAGTAGCTTTGAAATACTTGCCGATGTTAACTTTTGATTTTCTGTCTACGCTGAAGATTTTAACCTTTTTCTCCATTTTGTACTCTTTCATTTTTACTTCTATGAGGGATTTTGCAAAGCCTCCTGCGTATATTGGTGGGTAGTCAAGCTCTGGTAGTATCCATCTTAGTGCGCCTATGTGATCTAAGTGTCCATGTGTTATTAATATGGCTTTGATATTTTTTTTCTGTTTTTTTAGGTATTTTGTATTTGGAATTAAATAGTCGATTCCGTACATTTCTTGACCAGGGAAGGAATACCCTGCATCTACCATGACAATTTCGTCTTTGTATTGGATGAAGTTTGAGTTTCTTCCAATTTCCGTCGTTCCGGATAGTGTGCATAGTTTTAACAAATCCTGACCTCTTTCATTTTGTTGTTTTTTCATATCCTTGCATTATATCATGTTCCACGGAGAGCTAACATAGAAGGTCTGTCCCGGGTCTGTCCCCCTTCCTTTCTCCGATCTTTGCCCTGTTTCCTCTGCGCTGTTCTGGTGGGGGTTTTCTTCCTCGGGAAAAACAGTGTCCTCCGCAAGGGTCTGTCCCAGGTCTGACCTTGAGAAAGGGGTGTTTTTTGGGTAGATTTCCGTGTTACATGAAACGGACCTTTTAACAGGGTTTTTTGTACTTGTTTCACACGACCACCTTTTGTTGCTCTTTTGGGACTTTCTTGTCTTTTCCCGCCTCTTCTAGTATAGTTCCTGCTATGGAAAAAGATATTCCAAAAACATTCGATTCAAACAGCAAGGAGGTTGAGATATATCAGCTCTGGGAGAAATCGGGCATATCCAACCCTGATTTAATGGAAAAACACCTACAACAGAACGGTTTTGAGCTAAAAGAACCTTTTACCATAACTCTTCCACCTCCTAATGCCAACGGTACTCCACACCTAGGGCATATGTGCGGATACGCATTCCATGATGCAATTGGCAGGTACAAAAGAATGACAGGCCACCCAACACTTCTTCTTCCAGGCAAAGATCATGCAGGCATACAAACAGAAAGCGTCTTTACAAAGCTTCTAGAATCACAAGGAAAGAGCAAGCAAGGTGTGGGAAGAGAAGAATTCTACAAACAATGCTATGAATTCTGTTTGGTAAATATGCAAAATGCTAGAGAATATGAACAGAGAATCGGGCTCTCCGCCGACTATTCAAGAGAATTCTTTACACTCGATCCTAGATTGACAAAAATTGTCTACGAAACCTTCTACAAAATGTATTCAGATGGTTTGGTGTATAGGGATAAAAGGATAATTAACCAATGTCCACATTGCAAAACGGCCCTTGCAGATGTTGATACCGAACGTGAAGAAAGAAGGGGAATATTCGCATACATAATATATCCTTTTGTTAATGAAGAGGATAGAAAGTTGGCTAAAGAAAAACTTGGTGCTGAGGGCATAACGGTTGCTACAACAAGGCCGGAAACAATGCTTGGAGATACCGCAGTTGCAGTTAATCCCGAAGATGTGAGATACCAAGAATTTATTGGCAAAAAGGTGCTCTTGCCAATTGCAAACAGGGAAATCCCTGTAATTGCAGATGAAGACACAGATATTGAAACAGGAACAGGAGCTTTGAAAGTTACCCCTGCTCATGCTCCAATTGACTTTGATATTGGTAAAAAGCATGATCTCCCAATAATCAATGTCATTGATGAGGAAGGCAAGATGTCTGGAGATATCCCCGAGCGATTTAAGGGAATGGGAACAATTGATTGTTCTAAAGCATTAGTAAAGGAGTTGGATGAAATGGGACTTCTTGTTAAGATTGAGAATATTAAGCATGAAGTAACAATCTGTGAAAGGTGTAAAACAGCGATTGAACCAATAATATCGAATCAGTGGTATCTGAATGTTGAATCTTTGGCGGAAAGGGCGTTAGAGGCTCTTGAAAAGGGTCAAGTAAAAGTGATTCCTGAAGGACAGCAGAAGGCTTTAGAATATTTCTATGGAAATATTCAACCTTGGTGTATTTCAAGGCAGCTTTGGTGGGGGCAGAGAATTCCAGTTTGGTATAGTGGTGGTAAGAAAATGTATGATTGGTTGCTTGAAAACAAAGGAAAGGGAATTGAGGATTTTGAGAAAGAGTTTAATGTTGACGCAACTGGTAGTGGAAAGATATTTTTAGGCGAAAAAGAACCGGAATCTCTGGATGGTGAGGTTTGGGAGCAAGAAACAGATGTTTTTGATACATGGTTTAGCTCTGGGCAGTGGCCATATACGACTCTTGGAGGTCCAGAGGGCGAGGATTTCAAGAAATATTATCCAACTCAGATGATGATTCATGGTAGGGATATTCTTTTTTGGTGGACAGCTAGGATGTTAATGTTTGGTCTGTACAAAACAAATCAAGTTCCATATTCTACAACTCTTTTGACAGGAATTATCCTTGCTGAGGATGGTTCAAAAATGTCTAAATCTAAGGGCAATGGTGTTGAACCAAGTGAGATTTTTGAGAAGTATGGGGCTGATGCTTTAAGGCTTTGGTACTATATCGATGCTCTTCCGGGTTCGAATTCTCCACTTAGAGAGGAGAAAATCAAGGGAAACAGGAATTTTGTTACAAAAATATGGAATGCAAGTAGATTTATTTTAATGAATATGGATGATTCTGAGTTGGAGGATATTGCAAGTTATGAAGTTAATGAAACAGAGAGGATTAAACAAACAAGAGAGCACATGCAAAAGATTTCTTCATATATTGAAAAGTATCAGTTTAATTTGGGGGCGGAGGGTATTAGGGAGTTCTTTTGGCATCAGGTTTGTGATGTTTGGATAGAGGAAATTAAAGGGGAGATTAAAGATGAGGAGATTGGGAGTGGGAGGAGACGGGAAAAACTTGCTGAACTTCTGTATATTTTGAAAGAGAATTTGAAGATTATGCATCCCTTTATTCCTTTTGTTACAGAAGCTGTTTGGCAGGAGTTAGTTGGTTTGGGGCTTGCGGAGGGTCTTTTGATAGGTCAACAGATTGGTTAAACGGTTTGTCCAATGGTTTTTGTGTTTCATAAGTGGTATAATTAAGTAGTATTAGTAATATTTACTGTACTTGTTCTTTTAAAACTGATCAGGAATAAGAAGGGAGAAAATGATGGCTAGGATCATTGTTGTTGAATTGTTTTTACTGTTTGGTGTTTTTATTCTTTTCCTCTTTGTTGGGATTTGCAAGGAAACAAAGGAGGACTATAAGGAGAAAGGAAGACCTCTCACTTTTTGGGATATAGTTGTGTTGTTTTTGTTGCTCCTATTTTCTCTTGTAGTTATTGTCACTTGCCTACTAACTTTGAAGACTTATTGGAATCAAGGAGTTAGGGCTATGCAGCTTTTTGTAATGGCAGGGCTACTCTTTCTTCTTTATCTGTTTGTTGGCAAGATTAGGGTTGATTTAGTGGAAAATTCTCGTGATAAAGAACAACTTTTTAAGGTTGACAGGAAATAGTAATCTTAATGAGGATTCTACTTGCACTAATATCAATACTTGTTGTTTTAGGAATACTTTTCTGTACGAGGTTCAGAATATAGGAGGTGTTTGATGAGAAGAGTGATTTATCACCCAGAAATCGAGAAATTAACAACAAGGCGTATGCCTCTTAATACTTCATATGAAGAGTTAAGAAATTTTAAACCTCAAAACGAGGAAATAATAGCTATCTTTGATCTTCGTGGGCAACGAGGATACACAATCCTTCGGATGCATAACTCGAAAGACTATCATTGGTACCTTTCAACGGTCCGAGGAGATCGAAGAGAACCAGAGAAGTTTTTCTGGTTTATCAACAAAAGATGGTTACGATAGTAACCTCTCATGGCTTTAGCCTAGAAGTTGTCTTTGTATGGTGTTTTACCTACATTTTGATAATTTCTAGGCTTTTTTTTCAAATACAGACCTGGTCAGTCAGTTTTTCCTTATACATTACTAGCTCAGATGTCAAAAACAGGAAAAGTTCATAGTTTTATAGGTCTGTAAAAAGCTCGGTTTTTACTCTCATTTTTGTCTTAAAAGAGGAAAACCTTTTTATGAGAGTGATTCACGTGCCCCTATAGTAAGATTAAAATTCCTTAAAAAGTGCTTGTAAACCTATACGGCATAAGAAGGAACTGACTGACCAGGTCTGTCTGTGGTATAATTCCTGGTATGAAAAAATTCTACCTAACAACAACACTTCCATATGTAAATGCAGAGCCACATATTGGCCATGCACTTGAGTTTGTTCAGGCAGATGCCATTGCTAGATATTTTAGGAAAAAGCTTGGTAAAGAGAATGTTTTCTTTAATGTAGGCACAGATGAGCATGGGCAAAAGATTTGGGATAAGGCACAAGAGGCTGGTATTGATGTTCAGGAGTTTGTAGATAGGAATGCGCAGAAGTTTAAGGATTACTGCAAGCTTTTCTTGGTGGAATATGATAATTTCTACAAAACATCAGATAAGGAGCATGTAATAGCAGTTCATAAGTTTTGGAATGAGTGTAAGAAACGAGGTGATATATATAAGAAACGATATGTCGGGAAATACTGCGTGGGTTGTGAAAGATATGTCACAGAGAAGGATTTGGTTGACGGAAAATGTCCAGATCACGGTAAGGCTCCAGAGGAAAGAGATGAAGAGAACTACTTCTTCTCCCTTTCGAAATACAAAGATGAATTACTCAAATGGTTTGATTCAAATCCAGATGTATTAAAACCTGTACAGAAGCATGGAGAATTAAGAAAAATCATTGAAGAGATTGAGGATATTAGCATTTCAAGGCTAAAGAAGAATCTTTCTTGGGGTATTGAAGTGCCAGATGATCCAGAGCAGGTTATATATGTTTGGTTTGATGCTTTGGCAAACTATGTTAGTGCCGTTGGGTATGGAACAGATGAGAAGAAAGTTGATGAGTGGTGGCCTGGAGTGCAGATTTTTGGTCCAGATAATCTTCGTTTTCAAGCAGTTATATGGCAAGGAATGTTAATATCTGCAGGTCTTGCTCATTCTAAGAAATTACTAGAGCACGGTATGATTTTAGCTTCAGATGGGCGAAAAATGGCAAAGACTCTTGAAAATGTCATATCCCCGTTTGATCAGGAAAAGAAATATGGAGCAGAGATTGTTAGATTCTACCTTTTGACAGGTATTTCCACATTTGCAGATTCGGCATACAAAGAGGATGAATTGGTGAATATGTATAATGCTAGATTAGCAAACAATTACGGTAATCTTCTTAACAGAGTTATACATTTAGCAAATAGTAAGGAGGTTGAAATTAATGATGAAGAAAGTGTAGAAAAGGATTTCAGGGAGAAGGTTTTGAAGTATAAAGAAGAGATAGAGAAGTTGTATGATGAGTATGAAATAGCTCTTGCAGGAGAGCGAATAGATGAATTGGCTGATTGGGGGAATAAGTATATTACAGAGAAGGAACCGTGGAGCAAAGATGTAAAGATTGAAGATTCCGGAAAGATTTTAAACAATCTTAGTTATTTATTAAAAACCGTGACAGACCTCTATTTCCCGATAATTCCTGTAAGTACGGAAAAAGCTTTAGAGGCCCTAGAAAAAAGAGAGAAAATTATATTATTCAACAAAATATAGCCTTGTGCTATACTGAAGAATAAAATTAAAGACTGCCCATGGCTAGGAATAGACAACCAAAATCCATTAATCTTTTGCAACCAGTATATTCTCCTACGGATGTTGTTTCTACCGTATATACTTGGCTGACAACAATAGGTAAGTACCTTCTGATAGTAGTGGAGTTAGTGGTCTTAGGTGTTTTCTTTTCAAGATTCATTCTTGATGAGAGAAACAATGATTTGACAGAAGAAATTAACAGTCAGATTTCTCTGCTAAATGATTCAACATGGAAGCAAAATAACAGGATATATAGTAACTATCAAACTTTACTCTCAGATGTGGAGATTGTGAGGATGGGACAAAGATTTAATTCTGAAGTTGTAAGTGAAGTAACAAGTAGTGTTCCTTCTACAATCATTCTTAATAGTTTTTCGCTTAATGTTGATAGGGTTTCTTTAAGTTTGACAGCCTTGAATCTTGAGGATATCAATATTTATGAAACTGCATTGAAATCAAGTACTCGATATTCTGATGTGTCTTTTAATATTACGAAAGAGGATGGTGAGATAAAAGTTGGTGTGACATTTAATATTGTTAGAGAAAGCAAATAGTGGTACCACAGAAAGCAAATACAGTTGATCATATAAATGCGATTAGAGAATCAAAGAATAAGACAAGTTCTTACATTAGCTTTGGTGTAAGTCTTTTGATATCAATTCTTTTAATTGTTTTTGCTCTTAGGCCAACAATTGCAACCATTATAAAAATAAATAAAGAGATTAAGCAGAAGAAAGTTGTTACTTCTCAGTTAAAAAATAAGATAGAGGCTCTTTCGAATCTAGATAAGGAATTTAAGGACTCGAAAGAAAAGTTTGATACTTTACAATTTATTTTTCCTGAAAATAAAGCATTTACTCTCTTACTATCAAATATTGAACCAATTGTTTCTAGAAATGGGTTTGAACTTTTATCGGTAAATTTTGATAGTTATGATGGTGAGACATATACTCTTGCACCTAAAGCCTTAACCCCTTCTTCTTTTAGGGTTTCGATAAAGGGTGATTCTACGAACTTTTTGAGTCTTTTGAAAGATTTGGAGGGAATGCCTAACTATCCTGTTTTAGAGGCGACATCGTTTAGTAATCAGAAGGATGAGGATGGCTTGAGTAATTACAGTATTGTATTAAGGGTATATGATGTTAGTAGAAGTAATTTTTATGAATAATCTTTATGGAAATAGTTAAAAAGTTTCTTTTTGCAATTATTCTGTTAGGGGTGATTGCGCTTGTATGGGTTGGTACAACTTTTCTCTTTCAAAGCAAAGACAGTAGCATTTTAGATGGTGCGGAATCATATACTACACAAATAGCAAAAAGCTTTAATATGGAAGAATTGGACAAGGTGTACGAAAGGAGTGCAGAGTCTTTTCCTGTATCGACCAAAGAGTTTACAGATTTAATAGAGGGTCAGAACTAATCTATGTAATCAGCGAGTTGTTTTTCTGAAGACTTCTCTTTGAGTTTTTTTAGTGCTTTTGCTTCAATTTGTCGTATTCTTTCCCTTGTTACTCCAAATTCTTTTCCAACTTCTTCTAGAGTTCTAGAGACACCATCTTCTAGTCCGAATCTAAGTGCAAGGACTCTTCTTTCTCTATCTTGTAAACTATCTAGGATATCTCTAAGTTGATTCTTAAGATATTCACTTGTTGCATATTCATCAGGTGATTGTGACCAATCATCTGCAATTATATCTTGAAGTTTACTATCTTTTTCCTCACCAATAGGGGTGGATAATGATGTTGGATTCTGATTAATCTTTCTAATCTCTGCAATTCTTTCTACTGGAACATCCATTTCTTTTGCAACCTCTTCATCTGTTGCAGGTCTACCTAATCTTGTTGCAAGCATGTTGCTAAGTTTGTTGTATTTGTTAATAGTTTCAATCATATGTACAGGAACTCTAATTGTTCTTGCTTGATCTGCAATAGCTCTAGTGATAGCTTGTCTAATCCACCATGTAGCATATGTGGAGAATTTAAAGCCTTTTGTGTAGTCAAACTTCTCTACAGCTCTCATTAGTCCAATATTTCCCTCTTGAATGAGGTCTAGAAGCTCTAGATTCGACTTACTATACTTTTTAGCAATACTAACCACTAATCTTAAGTTCGCAGTAATTAGGAGCTGTCCAGCCTCGTTATCGCCCTTTTCTATTCTCTTTGCAAGTATGACTTCTTCTTCTCCTGTTAGTAGTGGAATCCTACCAATCTCAAAGAGGTATGATCTAATTGCATCTGTAGATAGGGTAGATTGTATTGATTTAAGAATCTTAATCTTAGTTTCAAGGGTCATTTCTTTCTGTACCTTTGTATCTGTTTCTTCTTCTGGTTCTAATACCTCAATTTCATTTTCTTGGAGTTTTTCAAAAATACTGTCTAGAAGGTCAACATTTTCTTCTATTGTTGGGAATACATCTAAAAGATCTTCTTGGGTGAGGAATCCTTGCTCCTTACCTTTTTTGATGAGATTGTTAATCTCTTTTGTATTTTGTTTTATAGCCATTGAACATTATGGTATAATTTATATATGGACAGTACAGACAATATTATATTACAAAGAAAGCAATTCTTTATTGAATCAATTGCAAAGTTTTGTGACAAATGTGGCACTCCGTATACTGTTGATGATCTTAATATCGTCCAGAACACTGGAATGAGTACGATTATACACTTTTCTTGTAGTAATTGTAAGTCTAAACATGTTGCAACGTTTGTTTCTTCTTTAGGAATGACCCAAAGAGTCCCTATTAATACAGATCTTGATAGTTCTGAATTGGATAAGTTTATGCCGAAGAGTGAGATTGAACCACAGGAGATTTTAGATGTGTATGAGGTGTTAGAGGATAGTGATACTGTTAGGATTTAAGTATATTTCAATGTTTTGTATAAAGGTTTGGAAGGATGCTGTATTTCATGATTGAAAATTGCAAGAAGGATTTCGATTGTATATAAAAATACAGAACATAATGTTCTACGAAACCCTTCTTGTTAGAGTTTGTTACTACCATGCATGTGTATGGTAGTTAGTAGGGTCTTCTCCATCCCAAAAAAGGGAGAAGAGGATTCCTATAATAAGTATTAGAAGCAATATCAAGATTCCCTCTAATAAAAATAGGGGAGCAACAATAAGAAATATAATTGTGAAACCTATTGTTTCCAATATTCTTCTCGACCATGGACGTTGATTTTTCATAGTTTCTCCTTTTCATCTGGGTCTTCTTCTTTCTCTTGGTATACCAAGGGAAAAGATATTATTGGATTTGTTAGCAAGATGAAAATCGTTGGTGGCAGGAGAGAAAATACTTCTTCAATCTTCTCCACGATAGAAATCCATTTTATATTAGATTTCTTTTTCATTACACAACCTCCTTTCTAAAGAGCGATAGGCTTTCGTTATATCACTCTATAGGGTGTTCTGTCTAATTGGGGATATCCCAAATCATCTGATATTCAGTATCTTTGCTTAAATCAAATCTAGTAGATAGTTGATTACTAATGGTGTTTAAACCCTCTGCTTTTCTTAAATTCCATGAAGATGGGTACAATACATCAAGTTTATATGCGTGTTTTCTCTCACCAGCTTGTTTATATATATTCAAATCAAAGAACATAGCAGACTCCTGTTCAAGAATAGGGAAGTTACTACCAATCTTATCTCTATCTAATCTATATGAAATCTCTAAAGTAGATATTCCTTTTATTGGTATATTAAACCATCCACCTATTACCTTAAATCCACTTTCCTTATATACATCATATTTATTATCTTTAATCCCAACAATCCTTGTTACCTCGGCCTCTGCTGGAATATATATTCTTTGATAGTTAATATAATCTCCCTGTGGATAGCTATTTGAAGTAGAGCTGTTTTCAACAGTTAATGTATATGCGAAATTAATACTATCTTTATTCTTTATATTTACAGATAGAGAATGGTTTTTATTAAGATATTGATTCGCTTTGTTACCTCCCCAGTTCCAATCTACTACTACAGGAGCATCATTATATTTATAATCTAAACCACCTGCCCAACCTCTTGAACTAAAGAAACTGTTTGCTTGAGAATCTCTCATTGCAACCTGCATGTGTTTCTCATCAAGGGAGCTTGTTAGTACATCACCTGTTTTCATTATCTGACCTATATCCATAGAGAGGAACTTTTTAATAATTTCATTTGCAAGATTTGCTAAGAATGTGGTTTTTTGTGTAGAACCAGGGGTAAACTCCCTATGCATTTGGAATACTTTCTCGTGGATATTCTCTGCTGTGATTAACTGATCTTCTCCCGGTACCTCTATGCCTCCCCATTTGTTAAGTAGTTTCTGGAAGAATGTAATATCAAGTGTAATTACACCATCTATATCATTACCTTTTTCTAAGTCATCTACGAATTGTTGAGATACGGATCGAACTTCCTGGAGATCTGGAGACCAGTTTACCAAAGAGAAAGTCCAATCTTTGATGTCTAACGCATTAGCCATAGATGTGGGTGGTCTGTATTTTTTCCCTTGTATTCTAAGAGTTCCATCTGCATTGTATATATCATCAACAAAAAGTTCTTTTATCTGTCCTCCTTCTATGCCAACTATACCGTAGCTTGTAATCCATCCACCAGTACTTCTAATTTCAGATTCATTCTGTAGGAGTATCAGGTATCTTTGTCTTTCATCTACGCCTAGTACCTCTGGGAGGAAATTGGTAGTTTCCTTGTATGTTTGTGTCGCTTTCTCTGCTGTTTGAGCTAGCTCTTTTACTTCAATTACACTCTCTCTGAGGAACTTAGGGAAAGAGTTTGTTTCTACAGTTTTGAGTAGTTCGGAAGCTATGGATATTCTGTATGATGCATCATCAAGCTTATATTTATTCTCATTAATCATACTAAGATATTCTCTGTATTCTCTTAAGGTTGAAGGTGTTGTTTCCTGAAGGTTTATCGCAGGTTTGAATTCTTTTACATACATAGCTAATGGATATGTGGCATCTACCAATTGGCCAGCTCCGGTTGCAATATCGTTGCCTGCTACAAAGAGTTTTGAAGCATTGTCATATGTTCTTTGTTGATTTGTTATGTTAAAAAGCCAGAAGAGGTTATCAAAGCTATTACTTGCTCTATTTAAGCCTTGCCTTGCTCTTTCTATCTTCTTTTTGCTACTACTTGGATCTGAGCTAAGAAATGATTCTGCGAGATCTTTTGTGGAGCTCTTTACTGTATATATTCCGATTGCTGTGCCAATTACAGGATAGATTAGGAAGTATGTAAGGAGTAGGAGTACTACTGTTCCCAAAAACCAACCAACCATGATTTTGGGTGTTGGTTTTGCACTGCTCTTATTCCTCTCTCTCCTTGCTTTCGCTCTCCTGAATGGTTCTTTAAGCTTATCTATGAATTCTCCTAATTCGGTTTTTGCTTCTTTGGTAATAGTTTTGGTACTTACCTTTACTGGGTCTTTTGATATGTCCCAAGATTTGTTGATATTGTCGTAATATACTTGAATCTGATCAATCATTGCTTTCTCTAAACTGACCTGTTGTGACCATCCATACTTACTAGCATGTGGTGCAGGGACATAGATGTCTTGAATTACAAATTTGTCTTCAGGATCATCTATGAACTTGATACTTTGAGCATCTGTGTTTAATTCTAGGAGTTTGTATGCAACAGAGAGAGTTGTATAGTCGTTTTTGTTTGCCAATGTAATGACTTCCCCTTTAGTATTATTTGCAAATGTGAGCTTTAATATGCCGTATGTTGCATCATCTTCATGAATTAGGTTGTGAATATCCAACCCTTCTCCTTTAATTGTAATTTGTGCACTCTCGGTTGCATCTCTAAAAAGTGAGTCTAATAACTCATCTTTAAGTCTAGGAGTGCCTTTACCTATTAATGTTCCTAATCTTAATATTCTTGCATTGATATTTGTCTTATCTTTGAATTCAGCAACCATTGTTTCGCAATACTTCTGCAACTCTATATTCGAATACGGTGCTGGAACTGAAATCTTACTTCCGTTTGTCCTGTCTGCAAGCTCTCTATTTAGTTTAAGAGATGTGATTAGTGAGAACTTTGCGTCATTCTTTTTTGTTTGTGCGAGGCATGTTTCTAGATATTTGGTTTCTGAGAGAAAATCTTTACTTTCAAATACACCTTGTTCTAGTTTGTTATCAAGAATATAGTAGAGGTAGTCGAATCTTTTAATGTTTTTGAAGAGAGTTTCAAAACCCTTAAAATCAAAAAAATCAACAAGTTCAGATTTTTTTAGTTCGGATATATATTTTTTTGTAGTATTGTCAAACTTATCGATTAAAACAACATATCCTCCCTGTTCAGTTAAAACTTTGGTTATTAGTGACCCAAGCCTATTCCCCCCATGTACAATTACGGTTATGGGAGTCTGATTCTTTACTTTGTTAAATCGTAAATTATTCATCTTTAAGCTCCTTCCAAAGTGTCACTTCCCAGAGGAATGGGGAATTGATATATTTTCAAGTTAAGCTGGTATCCTTCTCTTACGAAAACAGGAATTTGGATCTCCTGATATCCTTCTGCTTCTACTTTTACTTGATATTCGCTATCGCCTAATTCAAGGTTTGTTAGGGAACCTCTTTTCATAAATTCACCGTTTATAGATACTTTCGAATCTTGTACATTTGTTGTTACAACTAAGTAGCCCTTTTTGTTAGATGTTTTTGTTGGGGTGTAATACAAGATTGTTCCATGTAGTAGGTCTTCCGGTCCTATTTCCATATCCACTCTCGCAGTGGTATTTTTTGATAATTCTATATTAAAAGAATGTTTTTTGTAGAAGGAGTTCTCAGGTGCTATCTTCTCCATTTCAACTAGATATGTGCCCTCTGGTAAATCAGAGGCTGTTATTGGTGTTTCTCCTTGATCTTTATCATCTATCCAAACCCTTGCTTTGCCTTTCTGTGTGATGATTTCAATTGTTGTGTTGTTGTAGAATCTGTTTAGAAAAGGTAGTCTTCCCACTATTTGTTTTGGAGGGAAGAAATAGAGTAGGATTGAAAGGACAGTAATCAAGGCAATAATTATTATGGCAGTTTTTAATGCTTTCATAAGTTCATTATATTGAGAAGTTTTAGTTTTGTCTATGTTCTAGTATGAGTATTTCGATTCTGGAGATTCTTCCTTTTCTTCTTTTTCTTGTTTTCTAGATGCTTTGATATTTATAAATACGATTGTTCCAATAGAAATAGCAATGACAAATACAAGTGCAAAGTATGTAAATGCTCCTGTTGTTAGGATGGCAAATGAACCAAGAAGTAGTGTAATAGCCATTTCAACCAAGACAATTTGCATCCTGTTTAAGCCTAATTTAATTAATTGGTGATGGAAATGGTCTGGGCCGTTAATCTTGAGAAGTTCTTTGAAGCTTTTAGGCTTGTGCACTACATATCTTTTAATTATTACATAAGCGAAATCAATTATAGGTAGGGCCAACAGTATAATTGTTGTTGAGAGTTTTGCATCTGTAATAATTGAAAGTACACAGATAAGGAATCCATACACACTTTTTCCTGCTGAACCAGTCATTATCTTCTGCGGAGGTAATGCGAATAGTAAGAATAAGGAAAGTCCTCCTGCAACTAATATGCTGATTGTTGTGGAAAAAATTGAAGAGAAACGTATCCCAATTATGAAAATCAGAAGAAAAATAACTAGAGAGTTGCTTTCAATAATTCCAGGAGATCCTGCGGTCCATTTGAAAGCATTAATACAAGCAACAAGCCAGAGTATTAGAAGAATATCTCCTGGTAGTACAAGGGATTGCTGAAGTCCAAAGAGTGAAAAGTTCCAAGTGTATGCATCTAGTTGTATGTTGAAGATAGAAAGGTTTGTTAAGTTTATTACAGAAAACGCTATTATTCCTGCTGCAAGTAATTGATATATGAACTGTGTTCTTGCAGAGAGATTAAAAATATCATCTAATGCAGAGCCAACCATGAGTATGAGTAAGGCAATAAGTATAGGTAGTGTGAAGCTGTCTATCTTAAAGAAGAGTAAGATAGCAATAAATACAGGGATTGTAATAGCAAGTCCACCTAGTGCTGGAGTTATACCTTCGTGTAGGGCTTTTTGTTGATTATCGAAATCTCTACCTTTTCTTTTAACTCCAGGTTTATATGTAATATCGTACTTTAGTGCAATCTTGCCAACAATTGGGGTGAGAATAAGAGTTGCAATTGCTCCGAGTATAAAAATGGGTAGGAAGTGTAGGTATTTCTCCAAGGCCTCTCCTGCAGCAGAAAAGTCAAAATGGTTTAATAATTTTACTAAAAATCCGGTTGTTATAGATAAGTCCATTTTATACAGATACTAGGTTAATTAAGATTACTGTTAAAAAAATAACAGATATTAACACACTCACAAGAAGTAGTTTAACTAAGTTCTTTTCTCTGTTGTAGTTTCTGGAGATAAAAATCATTGGGATAATAAGTAGACACCCACTTAGGATAGGGAGTAGGTAGATATATTTTGTTTCTATGAGTTGTTTACTTGGGAATGAATAAAATTTTAATATTGGTAAATATGTTGGTAATACTTTCAAATTGTTTAGAATTGTTTGGACTTGGAAATAGATGAGAATTATACTGATAACAAGTACTGCCCACACTAACGGGTCTTTCAGGAATTTTCTCACTTCTAATTGCAAAACCGCAGTATCAAACTCTCTTTTCGCTTTATAGAACTTGTTCTTAAACGGTTCTTTTATCTCTAAATCAAGCTGTTTTACTTCTTCCTTCTCTATTTTTTTCTTTTTCTTCATACTCGGATTATATCAGAGCTGAGAAATATTAGAAAAGAGAAGTATATATTCTTCAAGTGAGAGATGTTGAGGTCTTTTCTCTAGCAAGGTTATTCCTCTTTGTTCATCTTTGAATGTATACCTTTTTAGATTGTTTGCTAGTTTCTTCCTTGGTTGTTTGAATGCTTCTTCCATGAATTTATCAAATTTTATTAAATCAGCTATTTCAAGGCTTTCTTCCTTCGGTATAAACTGTGTGAAAGAGCTTGTAACTTTAGGTCTAGGATTAAATGACTCTGGTTTAATATCAAAAAGCTTTTTCACATCTGCATAAATCTCAGTTCTTAATGAAAGGAGTGAGTTGTTAGGCTGTTTTTCGGTATATTTTTCTGCAACTTCTTTTTGGATAATGAAATAGGCATTGTTTTTGAAGTGTTCTGATTCTATGATCTTTTTTATAATTTTTTTACTCACGTTGTAGGGTAGGGATCCAAAAAAAGTTATATCCTCTCTTTTGTATTGCGTTAGTTCTTTGAAATCCCAATCAAGGAAGTCTTTGTTAATTACAATGCTATTTTGGATAGTATATGAGAGATTTTGAGCCAAAGTATCATCTTTCTCAACCATTACCATAGTGACATTCTCTTTAGAGAATAGATTAGAGAAATATCCTTGTCCGGGTCCAATTTCTACAATTACTTTAGGCTTGTCGTTTTGAACAATCTGAACAATCTGTTTGGCTAAATTATTGTTAATGAAGAAGTTTTGTCCTAAAGATTTCCTAGGTTTAATCATAATACTCTGAAATCCCAAACATTATCCTTCTTTTCATATACTTTTTTACATTTCTCACATGTAGCAATATCGCTATTAATGTGTAAAGATCCTTTGCATTCAGGACAGGCAAGGATGTCCCCGAGTGTCTCAAACTTCTCAATATCAGAAGATTTTTTCTTAACCTCTGTTTCCAGAAATATACTTGGTGATATATTTGACCAAGAGAGAGTTACTTGCATTATTTTCTCAAAGAAAAGAAGTATTTGATCGTTAAAAAGCTTCTTTAAGAAAGGAATCCTTAAGAAAGAACAACCTATCTTTTTCTTAAGAGTGAAGTTGTTTTGTTCTAATAGTTCTTTGACATGTCCTGGATGATAGTTGAGGAAAATACCTTCAATGTTATCACCTGTTCCTTCTGTTACGCTAATAGAGGGCTGTTCATATATTTCTTTAGAAAAAATCTTGAAATTGCCTTTTAGTAATGCTCTTAGGATTGCTTTTAGATGCACCTTATTTGCAAACTCCTGTATGTATGTGGATTTTGGTTTCATTATCCTTCGAACCTCTTTTAGATACCCCTCGGGGTTTTCAATATGGTGAAGTACTCTTACCATTAAACCACCATCAAAGACATTATCTTTAAGTGGCATTTTGTATGCATTGGCAGCAATTAGGTTAATATTTGGATATTTATTCTTCAAAACTTCGTAGTTATTTCTTAATGTTTTAGCAGAATAGTCAAGAATTACCGGATTTTTATACTTCTTGTCATATGTCGAGGTCAGTCTACCGTATGATCCACCGATATCAATGAACCAATCCCCACTCTTTTGTTGAAATATTTTATTTAGCAAGTGTTTTTCGGCCAAGTCTTCATATCTCCTTTTAGTCCAGTATTGCGAATAGTCATAACTAAAAAGATCATAATCTGAAACATCGTTATTCATTTTCTATTTTATTTCTAAGTTTAGATATTTTTTGTAATTCTTTTAATGCCTCTTCATACTCCTCCTCATTTTCTAATTCTTCGCTCATGCTAATTTTTGCACTTAGTTCCTTCTGCTTGGTTTTATAATACTCTACTTTTATATTCCTTGCTGTAAATAGTAAGTCTTTTTCAATATCTTCCTTTTTCTCTGGTAGGTTTAATGTGTTAAAAATCATATCATCCAGAATCTCCTTAATATCCTCATCGTTCTCACTCTCTTTGTACAATTCCTCTTTCTCTTGTGGGGTATGAATTTCTTTAATTTGGTTGTATATCTTTCGTATTTGCCCATCTGTGAAGAATCTCTCATCAATGAGGAATTTTTCTTTCTCTTCTCCCGCAAGAAGAAGTAATTGTAGGTAGTGGACGATTAAATTATTTTTCTTCTTATCATCTTTTTTTCTAGAGACTTCAATCTTTGTTTCATCTTTCTCTCCTCTGTTTTCTGTTTTGTATTCTACTTTTGTCACATCCTTAAGCTTTCTTGCATAGAGTGATTTAGTATTGGGATCTTTCACAGAGTTGAGTAAGGGGAATATTGTTTTCTTTATTTTATTCAAATCTTCCAATTTGTTAAGATTACGTCCCTCGATTGTATTGGAAAGGATATATGAGAACGCTTCTTTCTTATTCTCAATTAATTTGTCAAATTTCTTAGGTTCTTTTTGAAGTAGTTCATCAATATCTTTGTACGGGGTAGATACCGCAGCGTACGGGTTCATATTTAATTCTGAAGCAATCACAAACCCCCTTATTAGTGCTGCTTGCCCTGCTGAATCATCATCGAAGAAGAACAGAATGTTTTTTGTAGTATTAGATAGACCCTCAAGTTGCTCTTTTGTTATGCTTGTGCCTAGTGGGGCGACAATATTCTTTACTCCATGCTGATGTGCAGCAATGACATCCGTAGAGCCTTCGCATATTATTGCTAAGTCCTGTTTTCTAATCTCTTGCCTAGATTCATACTGTCCAAAAAGATTGTATGATTTATGGAATACAGGTGTTTCTGGAGTATTCATATATTTAGGACCATACTCATTTCCTTCGTTTTGTCTTGCGGTGAAGCCAATGACTTCTCCCCTCTTGGATCTAATTGGAAACATAATTCTGTCAAAAAACTTGTCCCGGAGAGTATTATTCTTCTCAACAAAAAGCCCTGAATCTAGGATAGCCTTCTTACTGAAAGAGCCTGAAGATTTAATTTTTTCCAAAAGCTTAGGGTATTTTGGTGCGTATCCAAGAGCAAAAGCTCTAATGGATTCCTTGCTAATTCCTCTGTTTTGTACATAGTTCATTGCTTTCTGATCTCTAAGAAGGGCGTTGTAGTAGTATTTGGTGGCAATATGGTTGATATCTTTAATTTCTTTATATTTGGTATTAACTTTTGTTCTCTTTAATTCAACTCCTGCAACTTTTGCTAATTTCTCTAGTGCTTCAGGGAAATCTATATTCTCTATCTCTTGGACAAAATTGAATATATCACCAGACTTACCACAACCGAAACATTTGTATCTCTGAATATCAGGGCTTACAATGAAGGAAGGTGTTTTTTCTTTGTGGAATGGACAAGAACCCGAGAAGTTCTTTCCTGCCTGTTTTAGATTTACATATTTCCCAATTACTTGGACAATATCTATCCTGTCCTTTATTTCTCCAATTTGATTAGATCCATCCATCTTGTAATTATACCATTTACTTACAATCTAAAGCTTCTCCACTTAATGTACATGTCATTTCTGCAATTCCTTTTGAACTACTCTCTGGCCAAGGAAGTTCATTTCCATTGTATGATATCTTAGTACTGCTTAATCTCCCTGTTTTTATATATACCTTGTTCTGAAATTCATACTCTTTCTTAGAGGGTTCAACGACTTGTGCTAATTGGTTGATATCATCAATATCCAATCTAATCCATGCAGCATTATCA
>DHUO01000020.1:37538-38933 GCA_002409215.1 Candidatus Dojkabacteria bacterium UBA5232
AGTAGTATGACTTTTTTAATTTCTGTGGGTTGTTGTTCCTCTTCTACTGTCTTTTTGTATGTGACTTTTCTTGTTTCAACTGTTTCCTGTATGTCATTGTTATTCTTCTTTGCCTTTATTGTAATTAAATTGGTGCCTTCTGTTAGTTTNNAATCTAATCCATGCAGCATTATCAACAACTTCCAAGAGGATAGTTTTCTTAATTTCTGTTGGTTGTTCTTCCTCTGCAGCTTTTTTGTATGTAATCTTTCTTGTTTCTACTGTTTCTTGTATGTCATTGTTATTTTTCTTAGCTTTTATGGTTATTAAGTTTGTACCTTCTGTTAATTTCTGTTCTTTTGAAAAGTTTCCCTCTTCATCTATTTCTACCACAATACCATTTATTTCAATAGTTACATCTTTTTCTGTTTTGCCTTCAACTAAGACATTGTCTTGAGTTATTGTTTCTTCTTGTTTAGGTTGCAAGATTTGGAGTTTAGGAGGAGATTGGAATTTGTGTATTTGGAAAAGAATGTATCCAATTACTAAAGATGCAAAGAGTAGTAGTATTATTGTGATTATTATTTTTGGGGTAAGGATAAACCTTCTTTTTTTACCCGTGGGTTGTTTTAACACAGGTGCTTGTTCTACCTTTTTATTTGGATTTGTTCTTCTGTATAGTGCTAGTACCTTATTTACATCAAGGTTGAGATATTTTGCATATATTTTTATGAATCCTGTTAGGAATACTTCTGATTGGAATGGAGAGAATTCATTTTTCTCTATATACTGCAAAAATCTTTTTTGTATTTTTGTCTCAGAAGAGGCTTTGTCTAGACTAATTCTTAGGTTTTCTCTTTTGTTTTTGAATACTTCTCCAACTGTTACCATGTCCTAATTTTACTACTATTTACCTTTATTAGAAAGGTAGGGGGTTGTTTTGTAGTATAATTTTATATTTAATTTATTTTTATATATAAATGGCAGAAGTAAAGAAAGAAGTCGCTAAAGGTGAAAAGCCAAAAAAGATGAGTATGCATCAAGCATATAAAAATGTTTGGAATAAGTATGTAGAGTTTAAAGGAAGGTTAAGTAGGAGAGGGTATTGGTATTTTGTAGTATACAATTTACTAGTTGGTATAGTGATATGGGCAGCAGGAATAATAGTCTTTGAGCTTTCAGAAGGTGCTGTTAATATTAATGATGGAGAAGTCTTAAATAAGTTGTACTCATTAGTTATGTTACTTCCATCTCTTGCAGCTTCAACAAGAAGATTGCATGATAGTAACAAGAGTGGTTGGTTCAATCTTCTTGTTTTAATACCTGTTGTAGGTCAGATAATTCTAATTGTTCTTCTTCTTCAGGAAGGTGATAAGAAAGAGAATGACTACGGTCCAGTATCACACGAATAGGGTA
>DHUO01000020.1:39144-41754 GCA_002409215.1 Candidatus Dojkabacteria bacterium UBA5232
TCTGCATCATCTCCTAAGATTTCAGATGCATCTTGTACTAAGACCTTTCTTGGTTTAGAACCTTCTTCTGGACCAATAGCTCCAGCATCATAAAGTTCATCAATAAGTCTTGCAGCTTTGTTGTATCCAATTCTCATTTTTCTTTGTAGGAATGATGCTGACGCTTTCTGTGTAAGAACAACTATTTGTAATGCTTTACCAAAATCAGGATCTCTTTCAGAAGAACTCCCAACTCCTCCCCCTGACTTTGCTTTCTCCATTGCATCTGCCAATCCACTAGAGTATTCTACTTCCTCTTTAACTTGATTCTTTACAGCATCAACAATGTTTTCTGTATCTTCTGTTGATGTATATGTACCCTGTATCCTAACAGGTTTAGGTGTTGTTTGATCTTTGTACAACATATCGCCGTTTCCTAGTAGTGTTTCAGCACCCCCTTCATCGAGGATTACTCTTGAATCGATAAGGGTGGAAACAGCAAATGCCATCCTTCCAGGAATATTTGATTTAATTAGTCCAGTAATAACATCTACGGTTGGTTTCTGTGTTGCTAATATGAGGTGTATACCAACAGCTCTTCCCATCTGGGCAATTCTTTGAATCTTTGTTTCAACCTCCATTCCAGACGTAAGCATTAGGTCTGCCATCTCATCTATTACAATGACAATATACGGCATAGCTGTAAAGCCCATCTTCGCATTGTATTCTGCTAATTTCTTTGCATTTACCTGCTTTAATTGTGTGTATCTCCTCATCATCTCACCAATTGTCCATTCGAGAGCGTTTGTGACAAGAGAAACATCTGTAACAACGGGAGTTAGAAGATGAGGGATACCACTATACAATCCCATCTCTACACCCATTTTAGGATCTACCATGATGAACTTTACCTCATCTGGACTTTTAGTCATCAGAATGCCACCAATCAAAGAGTTAATGGCAACAGACTTACCTGTACCAGTAGCACCCGCAACAAGAAGATGTGGGATCTTACCTAAATCTTTAATCACAGTCTTACCTGTAATATCTTTACCAAGTATTAGCGGAAGTTCATATTTATCAACCTCTTGTGTTAATTTCTTAACCATATCTTTCGTATATACAAAGTTTGGTGTTGGATTAGGAATCTCTACTCCAATGAAAGAGGTCCCAGGGATAGGGGCCTCAATTCTTAAAGATGCTGTTTGTGATGCCAATGCAAGGGCTAAGTCATTACTAAGATTCTTTACTTTCGAAACCTTTGTACCTGTACTAATACTCAATGAGAACCTAAGAACGGTTGGACCAACAGATATTGCAACAACCTTAGACTGAATACCGAAGTTCATTAGGGTGCGTTGTATTACAAGAGCCTTCTCTTTGTATAATTTCTCATCTTGCTTCTGGACCTCTTTCTCTTGAAGAATATCAATACTTGGGAATATCCAATCGGTGTATTTGGGTTTTTGAGGCTCTCCATCTCCCCCTGTTGTTTCTCCTGTATATTTCTTAATCTGTGCTTGAGTTGGAGCAACATCGGTATCTTCATTTCTATTAATTATTTCTTCTATTTTCCTCTCTGTATCCTCAGCAGATTGTATTAATGGTTCAATATCATCATCTTCCTCGTCATCGGGTTGGTTACTATCATGTATCTTAATATCATCACCTTTCTCTTTTTTAGTAATATTCTTAAATAGACCTAGGAATCCTTCCTTCTTCTCCTCTTCATCTTTTTTCGGTTCTGGAATTGAACCCTCAATGAAGTCTCTGATCTGTTCTAATGTAGTGCCTGTAATTAAGGAGAACCCTATGACAAGTATTACTAACACAATAATCATTTCAATTAATCCTCCAAGTACGCCATTTAGAGTGGTATGCAAGTACTTACCAATCTCTCCAGATGATGTCATTAATGAAGCAGGGTTCTCTAACTGCTCCTTGCTTTGCCAGAAAGCGAGGAGAATGGATATACATAGTGCAAGAAGAAATATTCCAAAAGCCTGTTTGCTTTTAACAGACTTCTTGTTTTTCAAAAGAAGGAACATGGACAGGTACATTAAGAGTATTCCCCAAGGTATTGCTCCGTATCCGAATATTAGAGCAAGCTGTTTAAATATGGATGCTGTTTCTGTGACGAACGGAGAGAGCGTTACAGATAGGCCTGTTACAAACAGTATTATCCCAAAGAATATCTGGGTTTCACTACTCTTGATTGTTAGTTTTTCTTTTTTCTTTTTGGGCATGTGTGAGAATATAATATGACATTATGGGGGAATTATCAAAGGGGTTGTTTTTTGTTGTTAAAGTGGATAAAGAGCTTGTACTGTGGTATAATATAGGTAGATGCACACGAACGATACCTTTTCTTTTCTGAAAGCCTTTAAACATCCCCCAAAACCGTTGACTTTATATATATATTATGATAAACTTCCCAAAGTCGCTTGATTTTTGGGCCAAAAAAGTGGTATTGTATCGTTCTTTTTTGAACTTTTGGATACTACTTTATTCAAGTAATATGTTATAACATAACTTACAAAATAATCCTATGCTAAAACCAAAAACTAATAAGTCTGGGAGGTTAAATCTGGGACTAAACTATTCAGGAGACTTTGAATTCCCAAATTTAAT
>DHUO01000020.1:42040-71811 GCA_002409215.1 Candidatus Dojkabacteria bacterium UBA5232
GAGTTTAAAGATTTCAGATACGGAGATCCATATAGAACTATAGATGAGGCTATAAGGAAGGGTTTGTCATATGAAATCCCTGTATATGCCAAGGTGCAGTTGATGAATAATAGAACAGGAGAGATTAAGGAGCAAGAGATTTTCATTACAGATCTTCCCGTCATGACAGATGATGGTGTGTTTGTATTTAATGGTGTCAGAAGAGTTGTTACACACCAGATTGTTAGAGCTGAAGGTGTCTTGTATGAGGAGTCGGATAAGTTGCCAACAAGAACTCTGTATAAAGTTAGATTGATGCCAGGAAAAGGTCCATGGTATGAAATTGATACAAATAGACACAATGTAATTTCAATGAGAATACTTCCAAAAAGACCTAAGGTTCTTATCACAGAGCTTTTGAGAGTTTTTGGGTATGAAACAGATGACGAGATTAGAAAGCTTTTTGCAGATGTAGATACTCATGAGGAGTATAAATATATTGAATCTACACTCGCAAGAGATTTCTCTAAGAGTAAAGAAGAGGCAGTTATTAGCATCTACAACAAACTAAGACCAGATGAGTCAGTTACATTAGAGAGTGCAGAGAGATATATTAAGAGTAACTTCTTCAATACAAGAAAGTTTGATTTAGGAAGGATTGGTAGATATCAATTAAATAGGAAGTTAGGAACAACATATGATATTAACAAGCCAGAGGAAACAATTTTGTTTCCAAGTGATATTGTTTTAATAGTAAAGAGGTTGATACAGTTAAACAATGGTGCTGTTGAGCCTGATGATATTGATCATTTGGCAAATAGAAGGATCAGGAGTGTAGGGGAGATTTTAGAAAGACAGATGAATACAGCAATCAGAAGGTTGGAGAAAAATGTTAAGGACAAGATGAGTTTGTATGGGCAAGATGCAAAGGTGACACCTTCTATGCTTGTAAGTACAAGACCAATTGCAGCTTCAATCCAGTCATTCTTTGGTGCAAATGCACTTTCTAGCTTCATGGATCAGGCAAATATTTTGTCTGAGTTGGAAAACAAGAGAAAAGTTACAGCAGGTGGTCCTGGTGGTATTGCAAAGGAGAGAGCAACATTCTCAATTAGAGAAGTTCATAACTCTCACTACTCTAAGTTTGACCCAGTAACAAGTCCAGAGTCTTCAAATATTGGTGTTGTAGTTCAGTTAGCAATGTTAGCAAAGATTAATGAATTTGGTTTCTTAGAGGCACCATATAGAAAGGTGTTAAATAAGGTTAAGAATGTACAGAAGGATTTGTTAAACAGAACACTTGCAGAAGATGTTAAGAAGATAGCAAAAGCAGGCCAGATTGTTGATGAGAAATTGGCAAAAAAGATAACAGGAGATAAGAGTATTAAAGAGGTTGCAGTAAAGCCATTTGTTACAGATGAGGTTGAGTACTTAGATGCAATGGATGAGGAGAAACACTATATCTCCGCTGCAACAATCAAGACAGATGAGTTTGGAAATATTTTAGACACACTCCTTCCTGTTAGATATAAAGGGGAGTTCTTGCTTGAGGATGTGAACAAGGTTGGATATATTGATGCATTAGCAAGTCAACAGGCTGGTTTGGGTATGGCATTGATTCCATTTGTTTCCCATAATGATGCAATGAGAGCTTTGACAGGGGCTAACCAGCAGAGGCAGGCAGTTCCTTTAATAAAGCAGGAATCTCCATATGTGGGCACAGGTATGGAAGAAGTTGTCGCAAGGCAATCAACATGGGGTATTTTTGCAGAGGATGATGGAGAGGTGTTGTATGCAGATGGAAAGAAGATGTCGGTTAAATACAAGGATAAAGGTGTGAAAGAGTTTGAATTGACAGCCTTCTACAGAAGTAATGACAATACGCCATTTACACAGAAGCCAGTATTACACGTAGGTGATAAGTTTAAGAAAGGTGATGTCTTAGTAGATGGTCCAAGTATGGTAAACGGAGAGCTTGCAGTTGGAACAAACCTTAGGGCAGCATTGATGTTCTATGAGGGTTACAACTATGAAGACTCGGTAATTATTTCAGACAGGATTGTTAGGGATGACCTTTTAACATCTGTTCACATTAGAGAGTACAACGTTGATATTAGGGATACAGAATTAGGTCCTGAAATTATCACAGCAGATATTCCACATGTAAATGACAGAATTTTACAAAAATTGGACGCCCAAGGAATTGTAAGATCAGGAGTACAGGTAAAGTCAGGAGATATTTTAGTAGGTGTTGTTGCTCCAAGAGGTGAAAAAGAACTCACTGCAGAAGAAAGGTTGTTAAGAGCAATTTTTGGAGAATCTGCAAGTGATGTTAGAGATAACTCTCTTAGGATTCCTCATGGAGAAGAAGGTATTGTAATTAGAAGTCTTGTACTCTCGGCAGATCAGGGTGATAAACTCCAACCAGGAGTGTTACACCAAGTGAAGGTGTGGGTTGCAAATACAAAGAAGATAGGATTTGGAGACAAGATTGCAGGAAGGCACGGAGATAAAAATACTGTTGCAGCAATTAGACCTGTGGAGGATATGCCATTCACAGAAGATGGTGAGCCTGTAGATATCGTCTTAACACCAACATTCCTTAAGAGAATGAATATGGGTCAGGCAGAAGAGGTTCACTTTGGTAAATTCGCTAAGGACTTGAATCAGAAATTAGCTTTCCCAATATTTGAAGGGGAAAATATGGAATGGTTGGTAAATGAGATGAAGAAGCAAGGTAAGGATATGTCCGAAAGAGTTGACTTGTACGATGGGAGAACTGGAAAGAAATTCCCAAACAAGGTAACTGTTGGTATTAAATATGTATTGAAGCTACATCATATTGCTGATGAGAAGGTACATGCAAGATCAACAGGTCCTTACACAGCTGTATCACAACAGCCATTAGGTGGAAAAGCACAAATGGGTGGTCAGAGATTCGGAGAAATGGAAGTCTGGGCATTAGAATCACATAGTGCTCCTTATGCTCTTCAAGAAATGCTCACAATCAAATCTGATGATATCAAGGGAAGATCTGCGGCATATAAGGCCATTATCCATGGTGACAAAATAGAGAATGTAAATGTTCCAGAGTCTTTTAAGGTCCTTGTGAAGGAGTTAAATGCACTCTGTTTAAATATTGATTTAATTTCAACTAAACCCGAAGAAGAGGAGGCTGCACAAAATGAAGAAAAATAAAAACAAATTTGAGAATTTTGATGTCTTAAAAATCACTTTGGCATCTCCCGACCAAATTTTGAATTGGTCATACGGTGAGGTCACCAAGGCTGAGACAATAAACTACAGAACATTCAGAGCAGAGCCTGATGGTTTGTTCTGTGAGAAGATTTTTGGACCAACCAAAAACTATGAATGCTATTGTGGAAAGTACAAAAAGATTAGATATAAGGGTATTGTTTGTGATAAGTGTGGTGTTGAAGTTACAACTTCAGATGTGAGGAGAGAGAGAATGGGACATATTGATTTAGCAATTCCAATTGCACATGTATGGTTTGCATTTGGTATTCCAAATAAAATGTCCATAGTATTAGATATCTCACACAAGAAAATTCTTTCTGTTGTCTACTACACTAGATATATGGTGATTACTGTAGATAAGGATAAGAAGGCAGAGGCATTGGAAAAGGCAGCTGCACTAAAAGATTCGGAGATAGAACAGTTACACAATGAGCTAGATGAGGAGTTGAATGCAACTGCAGATAGTTTTGAAATAGAGATTAAGGAATTAAAGAAGTCTAAGGATAAAGGTGCAACCCTTAAGGTTAGTCAGAGTGAGCACAAGAGAAAACAAGCTTTGGCAAAAGTAAGAAGAGATTACGCAGAGAGAGAAGAGGAGTTGGAAGCTTTGTATTCTAGAATTAATCAACTAATCGAGAAAATGGCAATAGGTACAGTCATTTCCGAAGATGAATACTCTGATTTAATGGATAGAGATCTGGTCTTCTTTGAAGCACAAATGGGAGCAGAAGCAATAGAGAAGTTGCTTAAGAATTTAGATTTGAAAGAGAAATTAGAGAAACTAAGAAGCAGGTTAGAGAAAGAGAAAGGTGAGAAGAGATTGGCAACAATTAGAAGAATGCAATATTTGGAGGGTTTCTTAAAGAATGGAATGGATGCTAGCTGGATGGTTATTAGAACTCTTCCAGTTCTTCCACCAGAATTAAGACCAATTATCCCTCTATCAGGAGGTAAGTTTGCAACTTCAGATCTTAATGACCTTTACAGAAGAATTATTAACAGAAACAATAGGTTGAAGAGATTAATTGAGATTGGTGCTCCTGATGTCATTTTAAGAAATGAGAGGAGAATGTTGCAGGAAGCAGTTGATGCATTGATAGACAACTCCCATAGACCATCTAAACCAATGATGAATAGCAAGAGATTGCCATATCAATCATTAACAGATGACTTAAGAGGTAAAAAAGGTATATTTAGAAAAAATCTTTTAGGTAAACGAGTAGACTATTCAGGTCGTGCTGTTATAGATGGAGATCCAAGTCTTAAGTTTGACCAGTGTGGTATTCCAAAATCTGTTGCATTGGAGATGTTTAAACCATTTGTGATATTCAAACTTTTAGATAGAGAATTAGCTCCAAATGTAAGAGTTGCAAAGGAAATGATAGAAGAGGGAGAGGCAGTAATCTGGGACTTGTTAGAAGAGGTGATTAAGAACAAACCAGTATTGCTTAATAGAGCCCCAACTCTACATAAATATAGTGTTCAGGCTTTCTATCCAAGACTTGTTGAAGGTGAGGCTATTAGAATTCACCCATTGGTATGTAAGGCATTTAATGCAGACTTCGATGGTGACCAAATGGCTGTTCACATTCTTTTAACTGATGAAGCAATAGAGGAAGCAAAGAGGGAGATGATGTCATCTTTGAATATTGTGAATATTTCAAACGGACAGGTATTAGCATCACCAGCTAAGGATATGTTAATTGGTTTTTATATGATGACAAATCTTGTTGAGAACAAGAAACCAAAGATTTTTGCAAATGCTAGTTTGGCTATTAAGGCTTTTGAGAGGGATGTAATATCCATAGATGAAGAGATTGTTGTGAAAGTAAAAGGTGAGGTTACAAATACATCTGTAGGTAGAGTAATCTTTAACGAAATTCTCCCAGAAAAATATCCTTTCATCAACAAGCAGATTAATAGTGGTGAGATAAGAAAGATAATTGATGATATTAAGAATAGTGAGGAGCTATCTAAAGTCGTAGAGCTTTTGGATAATATGAAGCTATTAGGTTTCAAGTATGCTACGGACCTAGGATTCTCATTCGCAATGGAGGATTGTAATGTTGATTTTGATTTAGATTCCGAGATTAAGAAGATAGAGGAGAAAGACGAACAACTTCAGGAGAACTACTTACAAGGACTTATGACAAAGAGGGAGAAGGTAAACCTTTCTACAAATATGTGGGATGATTTTGCAAACGAAATTGCAGATATGGCATGGGAGAAATTACCTGCAGATAACGCAATATACCAAATGGTAGAGTCTGGTGGTAATGGAGGTAAGATTCAGGCAAGACAGGTCCTTACTATTAAAGGTGTTGTTAGGGACTCCAGAGGTAATCTTGTAGCTATGCCAATTAAGAGTAACTATAGAGATGGTCTAAGTGCATTTGAATACTTTGTAGCTGCAAATGGTGGTAGAAAGGGTATTGCAGATAGATCTCTTAAGACTTCATCTTCTGGTTACTTAACTAGAAAGCTTGTTGATGTTGCTCATGATGTAATTATCAGACAGGATGATTGCGGATATGAGGGAGAAGGTTTTGCAATTAAGAAATCTGATGACAGGAGGATTGGATTTAAGGACAGGATTTTTGGAAGAGTCTTAGCACAGGACGTTAAGGTAGGTAAAGACGTGATAGCTAAGAGGAATGAAATTATTAATCAAGATATAGCTGAGAAGATTGAAGATGGTGCGGTTGAGGAGGTGTTTGTAAGGACACCGTTGCTTTGTAAATCAGCACTTGGAATTTGTAAGAAATGTTACGGATTGAATCTTGAGAATAATAAGGAGATTGATATGGGCAGAGCAGTAGGTGTAATTGCAGCTCAGTCTATTGGTGAGCCTGGTACACAGATGACTATGCAGACATTCCATAAGGGAGGTGTTGCAAAGATTGATATCACTCAGGGTCTACCAAGAATTGAAGAGCTATTTGAGGCAAGAACGCCAAAGGCAGAGGCATCCATGGCATCAATTGATGGTAAGGTTCATATTGATATTGCAGAGGATGAGTCTGCAGTAATAGTGATTTCTGGAGATAAAAAGATGTCTAGACACTATATTATCTCTAAAGCAAAGAAGATTCTTGTAGAGCATGGGCAGGAAGTTAAGATGGGGCAAGTAATGTATATTGATGCTGAAGAAGCTGAAAAACAAGCACCATTTGATGGGACGATTGATTTAGAGGGTGGAGTATTAACAATTAATGGTAAGATGAAAGCAGAAGAGACAATTTCAGTACTGCCAGGTATTGGAATTCTTGTGGATGATGGTAGTCAAGTTAAAGCAGGGACTCAACTAACCGAGGGATCTCTTGATCCTAAGAAGTTAGCAGAGGTTTCAGATGTTACTAACGCTCAGAAATATATCTTAGATGAGGTTCAGAAAGTATTTAATGAACAGGGTGTTTCTATTGATGATATTCATGTTGAAATTATCCTAAGACAAATGGTAAGGTTAGGAAAAGTCATAGATTCAGGAGATTCCACATACCTAATAGGTTCACTCATTAACAGATTCATGGCTAATGTTAAGAATGAACTATTGGTAAAGGATGGAAAGAATAAAGCTTTAATAGTTCCTAAGTTATATGGAATTAAGACATCATCTCTTAATACCGAAAGCTTCTTGTCTGCAATGTCATTCCAGGAGCAGGTAAGAGTCTTAACAAATGCTGCTATATTAGGCAAACAAGACTACTTAAGAGGTATGAAAGAGAATGTCATAATTGGTAGAGGTATTCCTGTAGGAGACTCTGCAGAAGTTAAAGATTTAAATAATCTAGAAGAGCTTCAAGTTTAATTGATTTTGTTATATAATACGCACTATGCCAACTATAAACCAGTTAGTAAGAAAACCTAGAAAATCTGCAAAGAAGAAGACTAAGCATATTCATTTAGCTAAGGACTTCAATCCTTTGAAGAATAGATATAAGAATACACCTAATCCGTTTAAGAGAGGTGTATGTCTTCAGGTAAGAACGATGACACCTAAGAAGCCTAACTCAGCACTTCGAAAAGTAGCTAGGGTAAGGATGTCTAATGGTATGGAGGTTACCGCCTACATTCCAGGAGAGGGTCATAATCTTCAAGAACACTCTGTAGTTTTGCTTAAAGCAGGAAAGAAAAGAGACTTACCAGGTGTAAAATATATTGTTGTTAGAGGTAAGTATGATGCTGCAGGAGTTAAGGGAAGAAAGAAGGCAAGATCTAAGTACGGAGTTAAGAGAGAAGAAGCAGAAAAATAGTTTTTAATTAATAGATATATATATGAGAGGTAAAAGAGCTAAAAGAAGAGCAATAAAATTAGATAGGAAATATTCTGACCCTATCGTTGCTAGATTTATCAGCAAGGTAATGCAAGATGGAAAGAAGAGTATTGCAGAAGACTTAGTTTATTCTGCAATTGAGAGTGGAGCAGAGGCTGTTAAAGAGAAGGATGTTATGGTTTTTGTTGGAAAAGCAATAGATAATGTTAGACCAGCACTTGAGATTAAAGCAAGAAGGGTTGGTGGTGCTAACTATCAAGTTCCTATGCCTGTTTCTCCTAGAAGGCAGGAGGTATTAGCTGTTAGATGGATTGTTGATTCTTCAAGGAAGAAGAGTGGAAAATCTTTTGATGTAATACTTATGAATCAGTTAATTGATTCATATAAAGGGGAGGGAGATGCTGTTAAGAAGAAGGAAGAAGTTGAGAGAATGGCTGAGGCTAACAAAGCATTTGCACACTTTAGGTGGTAATATTACTAAGTTAGTATTTGGAAAGAGAGGTGAAAGCCTCTCTTTTTTTATTGACAATCGACCATTGTACAACTATAATATGACTATGTTTAATCCCGAGTATACTTTGACAAACTCTCTTGTAATCAATATCCGTAAAGTAGGAGAGTTAATAGGCGAACTCAATAGCAAATCTTTTTCAAAAACGATACTCTTTGATTTGGAAAGTAAAGCAAGAATACTCTCATCCTTTACATCTACAAAGATAGAAGGGAATCCTCTATCCCTTACAGATGTTAAACATATTCTTCAAAACAAACTCCAGAACATTAAAGATATGGAGCGAGAGGTACTCAATTATAACAATGCTATATCACTGTTGGATAAAAAGATTAAAAATGGAGAGGTTAACCATATTACAAACAAACTGGTATGTGATGTACAGGGTGTTATTACAAAAGGTTTGCTTTCATCTTCCCATAGGGCTAAATACAGAACAGAACCTGTTTTTGTAAATAACCCTCTGACAGGAGAAACTGTATATTGGCCTCCTGATGCAAAAGATGTGAGAACATTGATGAGAGATCTGATTAGCTTTGTTAATAACTCTGAAGGTAAAATAGATCCTTTGATAATTGCAGGTATTTTTCATAAACAATGTGTTGTCATTCATCCTTTTATGGATGGTAATGGAAGAACAGCGAGGCTTCTTACCAAATCATTGCTTGCAAAACTAGGTGTTAATACTTTTCCTCTTTTCAGTTTTGAAAATTACTACAACAAGGATATTACTAAATACTTTAATAAGGTTGGTGTTATAGGCAACTATTATGACATTGTTAAAGATATAGATTTTACGGAGTGGTTAGAGTATTTTGTTAGAGGCATTTTAGATGAACTGAAGAGGATAAACAATTATCTTCCACAATATAATAAAAGATTAGAGTCTCATGAGAAGAAAATGGTTAAATATCTTAGAGATAATGGCTCTATATCATCGAGTGAATATTACAAGATTAGTAAAAGGGCTAGATCTACGCGAATTAAGGATTTTAGGGAGTTAACAGACAGGGGTATTATAAAGTCAGTAGGGCAGGGTAAGTCAACATATTATGTATTAGAAGATGATTATTCATATTTTGAATAATCTATTTCGTACTCTCAATCCTCTCCCAACCACTCTTAGGCATATCCTTCTTAAGAATACTTCTTTCCCAAAATATCGCTATCCATGTAAACAATCGTGTTGGAAAGAGAAATAAAGACCATATAAACTCTTTAATGTTTTTAGCATATTTAAGCACAAAACCAGTATACTTCAACTCTATCCAAAAACTCCTAGATTGCTTATCTTTCTTAAATATCCCCATCTGTTTAAGTTGTGTAAATCCACCAATTGATCTAACTTTCTGTTTTAGATAGTCCTTGAAGTTTGTAGGGTACTTAACATAGCAGATGGCTTTAGGAGCATATGCAACCTCTAACCCTTTGTTTCTAATGAAGTAGGAGATGTATGCATCATCAGAGAGAGCATTGCTAGGGAGTTTAATATCCATATTTCTAACTGCCATGATATATCCACTCATTGGAAAGAATGTTTTTCCACTAATGTAGTACTCTTTATCTTTCGCAAGCTTTTTCGTATTAACTCTCCTGTCGTGAGCCGAATCAGAGAGTAGGTGTCCCCAATATCCATACATATTATCCTTTTTGTCTTGTGATACAGGTCTTCCACTTACACCACCAACTTTTTCATTCTCAAAAGGTTCAAGTAGCTTCTTTACAGAGTCTTTCTCAAAATATGTGTCCCCATCTGTGAGTATGAAAGTATCTCCCTTCGCTTTCTTAAAAGCCATTCTCAAGGCATACGGCTTACCTTTCTTTGGATCTTTAATCTGGATATATTTCTTTCCTAATCTATATTTATTTGCTTCTTTCTTGCCAGCATTTAAAGTTGCTGCATCTGGGGAT
Organism: Candidatus Dojkabacteria bacterium UBA5232; assembly: GCA_002409215.1. GTDB lineage: Bacteria > Patescibacteriota > Dojkabacteria > SC72 > SC72 > UBA5232. The sequence goes on from DHUO01000020.1 coordinate 51,974, forward strand.
ACTTGAATTATTTCAAAACTTGCAGGGATACCTGAATATTTTCTATTTACAATCGAGGATATGCATCTTCCGATAGTTTTAGGTTCTTTGAATGATGCTATTATTACACTAACCATTTACTGGTAGGATAATATTATTCTGAGGCTTCTCCTTCTTTCTCTGGAGTTGCTTCTTCTTCTGTTGAATCACCTTCTCCTTCCTTCTCTTCTTCACCTTCCTCAACAGTTGTTGCAACTTCTTCTGATTGTAATTCTGTAATTGTTACAACAGTTGCTGTCTTTAAATCTTCATTCATAATTTCCATTGCTTCTGGAATATTCAAATCATCAACAGCGATAGATTGACCTGGATGCTCTAGCTTAGAGATGTCAACTTCAATCGAAGGAATAATCTCATTAACTTTACACCTAACATCGATATCATTTAATACTTGAATCAAAACACCAAGGTTATTCTTAACTGCAGGAGCAATACCTTTAAGCTCAAATGGAATGGTAAATACCATATCTTGTGCCTCATCAATTTCAAAGAAAGAGATATGTCTAATATCATCTGTTACTGGGTTATAGTCGACCTCTTTAACGATAGCCTTGAAAGTTTTATCCTCTAACTCTGCATCCAAGATAGTTGTAGAAGTTGCCTCTCTTACAAGCTTTTTGGCAGTAGAAGAATCAAGCATAATATTCTTGGAGTCTGTCTTTGCATTGTACACAACAGCAGGAATGAAACCCTCTCTTCTTAATACCTTATTCTTTTTTCCGTTCAAGTCTCTTTCGAGAAATTTAATTTTTTCCATTGCGAGTAGGAGTATAGCAGGAAAAATTATATATATCAAGGTTTTACTCCTGGAATAGTTACAATGTAGCGGAATATTATAAATAAAGCTTTTTCTTTATACTAACTCATCAGCCCCTCTTAGCAATACTGTTATATTATCGTAGAAGGTTTTTGCTTTGGTTAAACTATGTCCTCCTGTAATGTCGAATGTTCTAACCGTTGCTTTGAGTTGCCTTAAACCCTTTGTTTTGCGAGTTTTAGGTTTCATAACAAATCTTTTAATCTCTAAAGCAACCCTGTCGACATCCTCTTGTAGCTCTAGGCTTTTTTGAACAAGTTGCTGTATAGCATCTTTTTGCATATACCAATTAAGAGGCTTGTTGCTAAACTGACTTAATCCGTACTTGGATAGGGCGAAATATTCATATTCTGGTAGCAATCCGTTTATTTCTTCAGGTAGTAGAGGTGTTTTGTACAATACTGCGACTTCAGTGTCATCGTCTAAAACTAGTTGTTGGAAATGTTTTGGAAATCTTTTAAGTAAATCCGCAGTCATCATGACGTTCTCGTTGTATATCTCTTCTAAAGTAGAAGACTCTTGTACCTCAAACAGTTCTTCCATATCCAGCCTAGTATATCAGAAAGTTGTATAGACCGATAGAAAGATGAAAATATGGTTAAAAATGGCACTTAACCCTTTCTGGGTGAGGCTAAACTTACCGACCAGGTTGGTAGGTATTAGCACTTGACAGGGGTGTCTGCTTGCTTTATACTTTAGCAGATAAGTTAAGATACTGCTAAGATGGATTTGACTGAAAGACAGAGAGAAATATTAACTGCTGTTATAAAGGAGTTTATGAGAGAGGCCGATGAGGTTGGTTCTTTGGCCTTGGTTGAGAAGTATGATTTGGGTGTTAGCTCTGCAACTATTCGTAATGAAATGGTGAAGTTGATGGATTTGGGGTTACTTGAAAAGAGTCATATCTCTTCAGGGAGGGTTCCTACGGATCAGGCATTGAGATTGTATGTTTCTAATGTCTTGGCAAATAATCAACTGAATCCATTGGTAAGTGTTGAGATAAGGCAGGGCATATACAGGGATAGGTTTGATAGAAATGTTTTGGTTAAAGAGATCTTGGAGTTGTTGTCTAAGGAAACGGAGTGTCTAGTCTTTATGATTTTGGATGGGGAAGTTAGGTATTGGGGTGTTTCTCAGCTGTTTAAAAATAATGAATTTAGAAATATTGAGAGGTTGAAGACAGTCTTTAGTATTTTAGAAGATAATACTTTCTTAAGAAACCTCACAAGTAAGTATTCTGGTTCGGGGGTTTCGTTAATAATAGGTGGTGAGTTGGGAATTAAAGATCTCTCGGAAGCGGCAGTTGCTTTTAGTAGGATTCCTTTCTGGGATGAGGATGAGGCATATATTGGAGTGATAGGGACAAAAAGGATGGATTATTCAGTTGTAATTCCCGCATTGGAAGAGGTTAAAAAAGCTTTAGAGTCATCCATTTCTGGATGGAGATAATTTGTATATAGAAATATTATGAAGCAAAACAAGGAACAAAATGGCAATGTTGGTAAAAAATGTGACTGTGTGGTCTTGGAGAAGAAGATACAGGAGTTAGCTCTTACAATAGATAAAGTAGAAGATGAGAAGTTGGTTGTCGAGAATCAGCTTAAAAGAGCGTTGGCCGACTATCATAACCTTTTAGCGAGTAGTGAGAAGAGGCAGCAAATATCATTCTTTCAGATGAAGAAATCTTTGGCTGAGGAATTGATGCCATCTTTAGATGCTATGAAATTAGCGATTGATAGTTCGAGCAATCTTAATCCTGATGAGGAAGAGAGGGCTTGGTTGGATGGTATTGTTGCAACTTTTGAATCAATTAGTAAAGCTCTTGAAGGTATAGGTTTGAAAATATATCTTCCAAAGGTAGGAGATATGTTTGATGCATCTATACATGAGGCTCTTGCAACTGTTGAGGGTAAAGTAGCGGGTCAGATTACAGAAGTAATTCAACCTGGTTATAGATTAGATGATACAGTTATTCGAGATGCTAAGGTAGTTGTGTCTAAATAGAATTTAAATTTTTAATATTAAAATATATGTCAAAAATAATAGGTATAGACTTAGGAACAACTAACTCCGTAATGGCTTTTATGGAGGGTGGTAAACCTACAATCATCTCTAATGCACAGGGGAGTAGATTAACTCCTTCTGTTGTCGCAGAGGATGATAAGGGTGAGGTACTTGTAGGTACTCCTGCAAAGAACCAGGCAGTAGTCAATCCTGAAGATACAATTTATTCTGTAAAAAGATTGATTGGTAGATCCTGGAGTGATAAAGAGGTTCAAAAAGATACAAAGTTGCTTCCATTTGAAATGAGGAAAGCATCTAATGATGGTGTAGAAGTTAAAATGGGAGGAGAGTGGTATACACCACAGGAGATTTCTGCCAAAGTACTCGCAAAGATGAAAAAAGATGCAGAAGAGTTCTTAGGAGAAGAGGTCAAGGAAGCGGTCATTACAGTTCCTGCATATTTTGATGACTCACAAAGGCAGGCAACTAAGGATGCAGGAAAGATTGCAGGTTTTGAGGTAAAAAGAATAGTAAATGAACCAACTGCGGCTGCTCTTGCATACGGTCTTGATGATAAGAAAGATCAGAAGGTTGCAGTATTTGACTTGGGTGGTGGTACATTTGATATCTCAATCCTTGAAATGGGTGATGGTGTGTTTGAGGTACTTGCAACAAATGGTGATACTCACTTAGGAGGTGATGATTTTGATCAGAAGATAATTGATTACCTAGCAGAGGAGTTTGAAAAGAAGGAAGGTTTGGACTTGAGGAATGACAAGACAGCACTTCAAAGATTAAAAGAAGGTGCAGAGAAAGCAAAGATAGAGCTTTCAACTTCAGAGGAAACAGAGGTAAACATTCCATATATAACAGCAACAGATAAAGGTCCAAAACACTTGAAAGAGGTTTTAACAAGATCTAAGTTAGAGAAATTAACAGCAGAATTAATAGAGAATACAGAGAAGCCATGTGAGAAGGCTCTTAAAGATGCTGACCTAGACAAGAAGGATATAGATGAGGTTTTATTGGTCGGTGGAATGACAAGAATGCCTGCAGTGGCTAAGAAGGTTAAAGAGATATTTGGAAAAGAACCAAACAAGGGTGTAAATCCAGATGAGGTTGTAGCTTCAGGTGCTGCAATTCAAGGTGGAGTATTGGGTGGTGATATTAAAGATATTACACTTCTAGATGTTACACCTCTCTCATTGGGTCTTGAAACTTTAGGTGGTGTTATGACAAAGTTGATTGACAGAAATACTACAATCCCAGTAGAAAAGAAACAGATTTTCTCAACTGCAGCAGATAATCAACCAGGTGTAGAGATTCATATTCTACAAGGTGAGCGAGAGATGGCTGCGGATAATAAGACATTGGGAAGATTTATGCTTGATGGGATTGCACCAGCACCTAGAGGTGTTCCTCAGATTGAGGTTACATTCTCCATCGATGCTAATGGTATTTTGAATGTAAAGGCTGTTGATCTTGCAACTAAGAAGGAGCAGAAGATCACAATTACAGCTTCTACAGGATTGAGTGATGATGAGATTGACAAAATGGTGAAAGATGCTGAGAAGAATGCAGAAGAGGATAAGAAGAAAAAGGATAGAGCTGAGAAGAGGAACGATGCAGATACTCTCTGTTTTAGTGCTGAGAAGTTTGTAGATGAGAACAAGGATAAGATAGATGAAGATAAAAAGAAGGAAATTAAAGAGAAATCAGACAAGCTAAAGGAACTCATCACAAAAGAGGATTTTGATTTAGATGAAGTTGATAAACAAACCGAGGAGTTATCTAAGGTTATGCAAGAAGTGGGAACAAAGATGTATGAAGAAGCATCTAAATCAGAGGAGAAGAAAGAGGAAGGTGGTGATAAGAAAGATAAGGAGGATAAGGAAGATAAGAAAAAATCAGAAGATGTAAAAGAGGGTGAGGTAGTCGAATAATAGATAGTACATCATGATTTTATGGGGAGGTTTTTACCTCCCCTTTTTTATAAAAAGGTTTACCTCTAAACAGACACAATCCCTTTACTTTGATATCTCTACGAACAGATTTAATAACTCTTGCTACTTGTTCAACCGTACTTCCAGTAGTTATAACATCATCAACAATAACAATCTCTTCAATCTTCTCAAATAATTCATAACTGTTAATATAAAAATCGATCTTATTCTCAAATCTCTCATCTCTATCCAATAACGACTGATGAACATCACTTCCATCCCTTCTGTATACTAGGTTTTTTGAAAATTTAATATTTAAGAAATCAGCAATACATCTCCCAATACTATCTGTTTGATTAAAACCACGCTCCCTCAGTCTTCTGTATGATACTGGTATGGGTATACAGAAAGCCTTCTTGTTATATTCAATATTATATATCTCTTCCATCCTCTCTTTTATTAACAGCTCTAAAGTATCCTTCACATCCGTAGCCAGTCCATACTTATATTTCTTTAACAATGTTGAACTCAATTTATTGTATTCCCAAAGTACAATCATGGAATCTAAAGAGTTCTCCCTCATACATTTTTCATGTGTACAATATCCTCCAGAAATCCTTCTACAAATATAACACTCAGGAATACTCTTCTTAAAAAGTTTCTTACATCTATCACACAAATATTCTCCATACTTAGAACATATAGTACAAGATTTTGGAAAAATCATGTCAAGTAAAGTTGGCATATTAAAGTCTAATATAAAAATATTAACAAAAGATGAATTGCTAAAAATCACACTTTCCTTTATGATATTGCACACATAAAATCCAGAAGTTTTGTTAAATGTCTGAGCTAAAGAGCAAAAGAAATAGTGTATATGTAATCATGGCAGTTCTCTTCATAACCAAGATATTGGGGTTTTTGAAGCTAAGGGTCATTGCACAGCTCTTTGGAACTTCACATGAGTTAGACATCTTTTGGGCTGCTTTCACAATCCCAGACATGCTTTTTATGATTACAGTTGCAGGCTCTCTAAATGCAGCTTTTATTCCTTTACTGACAGAAATCTTTCATAAGGATGGAGAGGAAAAACTCCACAAATTCTTTAGCAACTTAGTTATAGTTGTTGGCTCTGTTATACTCTTGCTGGCTATTATCCTTCTAATATTTACACCACAAATAGCACAGATTCTAGTAGGTTCTGAAAAAGCACAAACATTCCTTTCTATCTCATCTAGATTAGGAGTAGAAGACATGGAGTTGTTTGTAACTCTTACTCGTATCCTTCTAATCTCCCCCATTCTTTTAGGAATGAGTAGTATATTCACAGGATATTTACAGGTTAGAAGGCAATTCTTCATTACATCGCTAGCACCTCTATTCTATGACCTGGCAATGATACTAGGTTCTGTAATATTTGTATCAATTTTTGATATGGGAGTGACAGGAATTGCTTTGGCAGCAGTTATTGGCTCTCTGTTACACCTTGCTGTTCAAGTTCCAACATTAAAAAAATATTTTAATAGTAAAATAAAACCAACTTTTGGTAAATGTTTAATTGCATTCAAAGATGCAAAAATATGGCAAGCTCTTAAAATAGCTTTCCCAAGAACAATAGCTATTCTTGGAGAACAAATGAATGTCATCGTAAATACATTCATAAGTTTTACACTAGCACCAGGAGCTCTTAGTGCATACAAATTTGCATTAAGCCTACACATGTTCCCAGTCAATATTGTTGGAAGCGCAGTAGCACAAGTAACACTACCAGACTTAGCAGAAAATTGTGACAATAAAAAAGAGTTTAGAAGATTATTTAGTAAATCTGTACAACAAGCACTCTATTTAGTTCTACCTATTGTAGCGATTCTCGTAGTGTTAAGGTTGCCCATTGTCAGATTAGTGTATGGAGTTGGAGAGTTTGACTGGACAGACACAATCTTAACCTCTTGGAGTTTAGGTCTACTAGCCATCTCCATTATCGGTCAAACATTGGCACAGATAATATTAAGAGCATACTATGCACTTAAAGAGACATGGCTACCATTAATCCCAGTTGCAATTGGAATCCTTACAAACATAGCTCTTGCATACTATTTAACTAACTTCTTTAGTCACTATTATGACTGGAGACCCATACTTCTTGAAATGGGCAGACAGATTACACATGTTAATGGAAGTGGTGTTATTCAAGTACTTAAATCATTCTTTCATGACTTTGCACGATGGGCAACCACAAGGGGAGAATCAGGTATGGCTGTTGGTGGACTATCACTAAGTATGAGTATTGCTTCCTTTATTGAAGTGACTCTACTCTTCATATTCCTAAACAAAAAAATGAAGGTTACAACATTCAAGAATACAGTTAAACCGCTATTAATTAAAACAGTAAATACAATCCTAATGATTTTTGGTATGTACCTAATGTTTAAATTGTTTGATTTCAAATTAGATACAAGTAGGACATGGGCTGTCATTATTCTTACCGTAGTTGTTTCTCTCTATGGTCTTCTCTCATACTGGCTTGGTTCCAAAGTCTTTGGGATTAAAGAGGTAGAGTATTTTGAAGAAAAAGTTAAAGGCTGGTGGAATAAGTTTTTTAGAAAAATATAAATGAAAATATTTAGGACAATACTTCTGGTTATAATAATAGCAATCCTCTTATTCATAGGCTATTTAACTGTTAGATACATCTCTTGGGAAAAAGATTTTTTTAATAATAACGAAAATCTTACCTGTATAAATGATGAAAACTATGAAAAGGAGAAAGTAAATATTCTTGAGAGGGTAGAAAATTTTGTTATGTCTGACTCTAAAACAGAGCTAATGACATTTTCTAGGAGAGAATTACTATTTATTCTCAGAGATGCATTAAAAGAGAGTGAAGATGTAAAGATAGAGGATATGTGTTTACTATCTGATAGGGGAGTATGGAGGATATATGTTCATCCTAAGTTGAGATCTCTTCAATTGCCCTGGATAGCTATGGATATTGTGAAAGATGACAGGGAGACAGTAGAGTTATACTCCTCATCAGTATATGTTGGTGATATAAAGATTCCAGCTTATATAAAGAAGAAATTTTCAGAAGAAGTAAATAGAGGAATTAGTGATGCTTTAATACTTATGATAGAGAACAAATTCTTAGGAAAAACCATACAGAATATAGATTTACTCAAGGATAGTATAATGATAAAAGGTGTGTTATAGCCTTGATTCCTCTTAATAAAGTATGCTACAATTAGCAATCACTAATTTAATCTGCTAGAAATATATGGCAAAAGAAATAAACATCACGCCCCTTGGCAACAGAGTACTGGTCACACCAGATAAGATTGATGAAAAGACATCAGGAGGACTTGTGCTACCACCTTCCTCAACTGAGGATCAGAAACCAGAAACAGGTAAAATCATCAAGTTAGGTATTGGTAAAATCGAAGGTAAAGATGTCTCTTTTGATATTAAAGTAGGAGACAGAGTGTACTTCAAAAAATATTCTCCAGATGAATTAGAAGTAGATGGAGAGAGATATCTTCTTCTTGAAGTTGGAGATATTTTAGCAGTAATCAAATAACAGAATTAAATTTTTAGTATTAGTCATATGTCAAAAGCAATAATATATAACGAAGAGGCTAGAAAGTCTCTTAAAGATGGCGTGGATACAATTGCAAATGCAGTTAAAGTAACTCTTGGACCTAAGGGTAGAAATATTGCAATTGCAAAATCTTTCGGTTCCCAATTAGTTACAAAAGATGGGGTAACAGTTGCAAAAGAGATAGAGGATAAAGATCCATTTAAGAATGTTGGTGTAGAAATGATTAAAGAGGCATCAAACAGGGTTAATGAGCTTGCAGGAGATGGTACTACAACTGTAACTGTACTAGCTCAAGCAATTGCAACTGCAGGTTTTAAGAATGTAGCTGCTGGTGCAAATCCAATTTCTCTAAAAAGAGGTTTGGACAAAGGTGTTGATATTGTTCTAGAGGAGCTTTCTAAAAAAGCAAAGAAGATTACTACCAAAGAAGAGATTTCTCAGGTAGCAACAATTTCCACAAACAATGAAAAAGAATTAGGAGATATGATAGGGGGTGTGTTTGACAAGGTTGGTAAGGATGGAGTCATAACAGTAGAGGAAGCGAAAGGTTTTAAGGATGAAGTTGAATATACTGAGGGTATGGAGTTTGATAATGGGTATGTAAGTCCATACTTTGTAAATAATGCAGAAACACTTGAAGCAGTTATGGAGAATCCATATATCTTCATTACAGATAAAAAACTTTCTAACCTTCAAGATATTCAAGCAATTGCAGAGAAGGTTCTTGGGGCTGCAGATAGACCAATGGTAATAATTGCAGATGATATCGAGAATCAAGCATTAGCAACATTAGTTGTTAATAAACTAAGAGGGACTTTAGATGTTGTAGCAATTAAAGCTCCCGGATTTGGTGATAGGAAAAAAGAGATGTTGAAAGATCTCTCAATATTAACAAGTGCAGAGTTTGTTTCAGAAGAATTAGGAAAAACATTGGATAAGGTTGAATTGACAGACTTAGGTTCAGCAAAAAGAGTTGTTGTGACGAAAGAGAAGACAATAATTGTAGAGGGTAAAGGAACTAAGAATAGTATTGCAGACAGAGTAAAAGAGATTAAAGCACAGATTGATAATACAACATCAGAGTATGATAAAGAGAAGTTACAGGAAAGATTAGCAAAGCTAGCAGGAGGTGTTGCAGTTATTAAAGTAGGAGCAGCATCAGAGGTTGAAGCTAAGGAGAAGAAGATGAGGATTGAAGATGCTATTAATGCAACAAGAGCAGCTATCGAAGAGGGTGTTGTTGCAGGTGGTGGGTTAGCACTACATAATGCAAAGAAGGTTTTGGATAAGGTTAAACTAGAAGACCAAGATGAACAGTTGGGTATTGAGATTCTTAAATCAGTATTAAGCGAACCACTCAAGCAAATTGCAGAAAACGCTGGAGCTGATGGAGCAGTAATAGCTGCTGAGTGCAAGGGTAATACAGGATACAATGCTAAAACAGGGAAGTTTGTTGATATGATAGGTGAAGGTATTATTGACCCTGTGAAGGTTACGAGGTTTGTCCTTACAAACGCAGTTTCTGTTGCATCCATGTTAGTTACAACAGAAGCGGTTGTCGCAGAGATTCCAGAGGAGAAACCCCAAGCCCCTATGCCTGATATGAATGGAATGCAAGGGATGATGTAATTAGGTGTGCTCAATTAAGGAGGTAGGGTTCTAAAGGAACCTTACCTCTTTTGCTAATACCTTACCAATAATACTCTCACTATTTTTTCTGTATTTAACAATTTCCAAATTGCCATTATCATTGACTAAAACAGTATCTCCTATACTACACTCACTACTTGGAGATATGAAAACAACTCCATTACTACCATCTATAATTTCCATATCAACAGCAAAAGCATCAATATCTATCTGTAATATCCAATCAGGTGTAGGATAAAATATATATGCTTTTCCTTTCCTAAAATTCCCATCTTCAGGCATTGATGTAAAAAGCGGTATCTTATTTGTTGAATAATTGTCAATTTGTGAAGTAGAATCCTTCAGCAAATCTCTAGGATCAACATTCAAAGCATCTGCCAAGGTGTTTAATTGCTTAAGTGGAGAACTCTCACCCCTTTCATATCTAGAAATCATCTCCCAAGTCTTTCCAATCCTATCACCCAATTCTCTTTGTGTAAGCTTCTTCCTCTCTCTATATATCTTTATATTCTCACCAATATATTTACTGTTCATATATATAGATTCTAATTACATATCGAGCGGGTTGGAATAGAGGCATTTTCTATATATCTGGAATAATATGTCTTGTTTTGTAACTTTTTTGTGAGGAAAACAAATTAATATATTCTTATGAACCAGAAAAGGGTAAAAAAAGAGTTATGTACACTAAATAAAATATTTATAGGAATATATAAAAGAAACAATATTACCAGAAGGGAATTAATGATATTAAAAAAGAAGATAGTATTAATCAAATCTCTTATAGACAATATCTAACCAATGACCTTTCAACCATTTATCTGCTTCGACTTGTTCTTCTAACAAATCTCTTTTCGCAAGCTCCTTATTAATGACATTGCCTTTGTGCGGATGATTAAATTGTTTCTTTAGTGGTGATTGAAAACCGTGTGTATAGTGGCATAGCTCATGGGCAATAGTTGCCCTAACAACAAATTCAGGAATGATATCGTGTTGAAAATATCTAGTCACTGTTATGACCGTAACACTCTTTACATCCTGTGCATCTAATTCATCCTTCTTTCTCTTCATCAAACCTTTAATCTTAGTACCTTCTCTTGCAAGTTTGATACTACCTAACTGTCTTTTAGAATATCTCCCAAACTTAATGACAACAAGATTCTTTCTTGGTACATCACAAAAATGATTATCCCAAAGTTCATACAACATCTCTTCTAAATACTTATCATCTCTCATTCAATTTTATCCTTTAGCATGATATTATAGTCTAATGATTGTACAAGATTTCAAGGCAAAATTCTCTACTCTAAAGAAAGTTTTAGGTTTTATATATGGTAACTATACAGTAGTTGCAGTTTTCAGAGATTTCCTTTTCTTTATATCAACAGCAGCAGAGATATATGGTATTACGGTATTTGGTAAGTTTATTGACTCAACAACAACAATCTTACTGCAATGGCAGAGTTTTGATTTAAGACAGTATCTTTCTACGGATTCTTTCAAACATTTAGCTTTAGTATTACTACTTTGGATTATTACACAAGTATGCAAGCAAACTAGAGAATATCTCTATACAGTTATATATGAAAAGACTTGGAGTACAACTCAGTCTAATATGATAGAGAAAGTATCAAGGTCAAATCTTCAAGATGTTGAGAAAAAAGAGTTTCAAGATATGCTTGCCTTTATACCTGCTTTTTCTCTTGCAAGACTAATTAGTGTGTACGATAAGTTTTCAATAGTTTTGAGTAGTGTTGTGAGATTGGTTAGTGCAATGGTCATTCTTTATAAATATGTTGGCATCTCAGCATTTGTCCTTCTTCTTGTTGTCCTTCCTGAAACAGTATTTATTCATTTTAGGAGAAAAGAGATTAGAGGATATCTAGATGAGGCAATTGGAAAGGTTAGATACCTGAGTTATATACAGAATGTTGCTTTAACAATTTCTAACTTTTTAGAATTAAGAGTTAATAATATATATAGATATTTGAAGAGAAGATATAATGAAGAGTATCGTGAGTATCTAGGAGGTTTCTTTAGGACACATGAAGCTTTCTATAAAACAAGAATAGGTTTTAGTATACTAGGTGAGATTGCGAAATATGCCTATATTATCTATACATTTTCTGTGGCAATAGTTAAAAGGCTCTCCTTCGGTACATTCAAAGCAATCTATGACTATATTGATATCTCATACGATAGTGCTTTGAATATAGTGGACTCTCTCTCTTCAATTTCTGTGAATCTGGGATATATAGGAAAATATTTTGATTTGATGGAATATAAGGGATTTGGAGATCAATATAATGGGAAAAAGAAGCTAAAAAAAGACACTCCTGTATTAGAATTAAAGAATCTTTCATTTGCATATCCTGATGATGAGAAAACAGTAGTTCTTAAAGATTTAAATATGGTAGTTAATCCTGGTGAGAAGGTTGCGATTTTTGGAGGAGATGGTTCTGGAAAGAGTACAGTGGTAAAGATATTGACAGGTTTGTACGGTGTTGATGATGGAGGATATCTTTTGGATGGAATACCGACTAAAGAGTTAGACAGGGGACAGTTAAAGAAGAAGTTAGCAGTAGTATTTCAAGACTTCATTAATTATCATTTTAGCTTTAAGGAGAATGTTGTAATCTCAGGACAAAGAAAAGATATTGACACTAAATTATATGACAAAGTATTGGGTATTGCAGGTGGAAAGGCGATTCAGAAGGAATTGGCCATACAGGATTCTAATATTTTAGGAAAGACTTTTCCATCTGGTAGAGAGCTTGCTCCTGGGTATTGGCAGAGATTGGCAATTGCGAGGGCTCTGTATAGGAATAAGGATATATTCATAATGGATGAACCATTTACATATATTGATGATGTTTCTGCAGAGAAGATTCTTCTAGAGATGTTCAATTTTATCGGCAAGAACAGGTCTTTGATATATATAACACGTAGTACAAATCTTCTTAATAGGTTTGATCGCATATATTACTTAAGTAAAGGTGAAATGGTAGAATCGGGTAGTTGGGATGAATTAATGAAAAAGGATAGTAAGTTGAAAAAAGATTATGTTGAGTTAGTAAAAAGTCATAAGGGAGAAGATAATATATTAGGATAAAAGAATGGTAATTTTAGATGGGAAAAAAGTCTCAGAAAGTATCTTGTATGAAATCTCCTTGAGGATACAAGAACTTAAAGGGGAGGGTAAAAGACTCCCAAGATTGGATATGATTTTGGTAGGGAATGACTATGGAAGTATTAAATATGTAGAGATGAAAAGGAAAACGGTTCGGCAGGTTGGTATGTTGGGAGAGGTGCATCATCTAGATGAAAGTATAGAAACAGAGGGTCTTCTTGATTTGACCGAATCTCTAAATAATAATCCTGAAGTAGATGGATATATGATTCAACTACCACTTCCTTCTCATATAAACAAGCATACAGTCTTGGAATCAATTGACCCTAAAAAAGATATTGATGGTTTAAGCCCTTCAAACTTAGGTAAGCTATTCCAAAAGGACAGGACAGGTATTCCACCAGCTACTCCTGTTGGCATTATAAAACTTCTAGAAGAATATAATATTAAGCTTTTAGGTAGAAGAGTTGTTATCCTTGGAGCTAGTAGTATCATAGGTAAACCACTAGCAGCTATGATGTTAGAAAAGAGTGCAACTGTAACAATCTGTAATTCTAACACATTAAATACTCAAGATATTGCTAGAACGGCAGATATATTAGTTTCTGCAACAGGAAAGCCAGAATTAATTAAAGGAAGCTTTCTCAAACTAGGATGTGTAGTTGTAGATGTTGGTTCGAATAAACATTCAGAAACAGGAAAGTTGGTAGGAGATGTCGATTGGGAAAGTATCCAAGGGATTCCTTCTCACATTACTCCAGTTCCTGGTGGGGTTGGTCCTATGACAATTGCTTCTTTAATATTAAATTTAATGCATTGTTATGAAAATAGGAATAGATAAAAAAATAAATGAATTGATAAGTAAGGAGTCTGTAAGACAGATAGATGGTTTGGAATTAATAGCTTCGGAGAACTATGTTTCTGAGGATGTTCTTAATAGTATGGGTTCAATTCTAACAAACAAGTACTCTGAAGGTTATGCAGGTAGGCGCTACTATAACGGTAATGAGTATGTAGATGAGATAGAAAAAATAGCAATAGAGAGAGCTAAAGAACTATTCAATGTAGAACATGTTAACGTACAACCGTATTCGGGCTCTATTGCAAACCTTGCGGTGCATTTTGCACTACTAGATGCGGGTGATAATACATTGGGTATGGCATTAGATGCGGGTGGACACTTAACTCACGGTTTCAAAGTTTCTATATCTGGGAAATATTACAACTCCTTAAGTTACGGTGTTGATGATAGTGGATATATTAACTACGATGAGGTTCTGAAATTAGCAAAAGAACATAAGCCTAAATTAATATGGGCAGGATTCTCAGCATATTCGAGGATAATTGATTGGAGAAAATTTCGAGAAATTGCAGACGAAGTGGATGCATATTTGGTTGCGGATATTGCCCATGTTGCAGGGTTAATTGCTTCAGATCTCTATCCTTCTCCTGTTCCATATGCAGATGTAATCACTACAACAACACATAAGACATTGAGGGGGCCAAGAGGGGCCATGATTATGTGCAAGCAGGACCTTGCAGAGAGGATAGATAAAGCTGTCTTTCCTGGACTACAAGGGGGTCCTCATAACCATATTACAGCAGCTATTGCAGTTGCTCTTCATGAGGCATCTTCTGAAGAGTTTAAGAAGTATTCAAAACAAGTCATACTTAATGCTCAAGAATTAGCAAAGGCATTAGTAGGATTGGGATATAAGGTGATATCTGGTGGTACAGATAATCATATGTTTTTAGTTGATATGACAGGCAGCATAGGGATTTCTGGCGGTGAGGCATCTGATATCTTAGAAAAGGCTGGAATAACAGTAAATAAAAATGCTATCCCAAATGATCCAAGAAAACCATGGGATCCATCAGGTATTAGGATAGGTACTCCTGCTCTTACTACTCGAGGAATGAAAGAAGAGGAAATGAAGAAAGTTGCAGAATATATTCACAGAGCATTAACAGGGTGTAAAAGTGATGATGATTTTCTTAACCTTAAGAATGAGATTAAAGAGTTTACTGCCTTATTTAAAATTCCGGGAATTAATTAAATATGAAGTTAAACTATCGAAAAGATTTAAACATAGCATCTTTAAAGTCTGAGTCTACTTGGAATAAGATTAATGTTCTTACACTTCTGCAAAATAATTGTGGTAATAGACAACCATCAGTAAATGCATATCTAGCTGCTAGATATAGTCGCTCAGCAGACTCAGTTATGGATATTGCATCTGAAGTTATGAGTAGTGGTACGAATGCATCAGAGAGATTGGAAAAGATTTTTGCTGGATATGGTCATAAGTCTGTTGGTGATATGGCAGATCTTTTTGTTTGTATTGAGAATATTCCTATGTTTAGTGCTTTTAGAATATTTTATCTTAACTCTGTTATTTCTGGACAAGAGAGATCAACAAGGTATCAAAACTTTTCAGATCCTCAGTTTGTAAAGATTCCAGCGGAAGCTTGTAGTGATGTTGATGTGAGGAAGGAGTATGACAAGATTATTCTTAAACAGATGAGGGATTATCGAGAGCTCAACAAGAAGGGCAGGGAGGATTTGAGGAGATTCTTTAAGATTAATATGGAGAGTAAAGAGGAGGAGTCTGTGTTGAAGGCTAGAGCTTTTGATATTTCTAGATATCTTCTTCCTATTGGTTTGAATACGAGTTCTGCTTATTTAATGTCTGCAAGGAATTGGGCAGAGTTGATAGGGTATTTTGGAGGAAGTAATAGTGTGGTGGAGGATGAGATTGCAATTCTTCTGCACAATCTTCTAGGAGATTCTTCTCTTGAGGCAAGAGGTTATGTTAGAGAGGCTGAGGGGTTGATAAGGCATACGGATCCAAACAGTAGGAGGGTTACCTCTACGAAAGCTATTTTAGAGTTTATGAAGGAGAGTCTAAGGAGAGAACAGATAGATGAGATTCCATCTTCTGAATCTGAGTCTATCAAGGTTACTTATTCACCTGATTGTACGGAGACATTGATATCACATTATGAGGCATTGTTAAATCCTCTTGGTTCAAAGAAGGAGTATGAGTTTTCTGATGAGGAGCAGGAGGAGTTAAGTGATATTTTGTTTGAATATCATAACCATCATAATACTGTTGGGAGTATAGGGCAGAGTGGGGCTATTAAGATTGAAGGTTTTGCTTCTATTGGAACATTAAAGGATTTGAATAGGCATAGGAGTTTAGAGAGATTTATTCCACTTTTTGATGAGTGTGTGGATATGGATCAGGAATTAGATAGAAGTAATGATGAGTGTTTTTATCTTTGTAATTATTTAGAGATTCCTCAGTTGAAGTCGTTGAAGAAAGAGTATGTTAAGAGATTGGATGGGACTTATGAACTTATTAAAAAATGGAGAACTACAGCTAAGGGTTGTATGTCTTCTGAGGTTGTTGATGAGTTTACGAAGTATCTTTTACCTCATGCACACGCCACTAGATATATATTTTACGGTTCATTTGATGATTTGCAGTATTTGATTAATCTTAGAACAAGGAATGGTGGACATATCGCTTACAGAGTATTGACATATGATTGGCTTAGAAGGCTTACTGTTCAAGATCCTATATGGAAGGCATTGCTTAAAAGAATAGTTGTTCCAAAGATAGATGACAAGAATCAATTTGTTGATAGGTCCTAAACTTTTACTCTGTTATCGGTTGAGTTGTCGTTACTGGTTCTGTTGTTGTCTCTGGTTGTCCTGTTGAAATATTGTTCACCTCACCGTTTACTAAAGCCTGTAAATCCATAGCTTCTTGGTTAGGTGAAATCTCTATTTCTGCTTGTGCAGGGAAGTTTGTATTTACTGGTTCTACTGGAGTTTCTGTTGGTGTTGCATATATATCTTGGTAATTGTTTGAGGGAGTTGCTTCTACAACAGGTGTTTCCATAGGTGTTGCTGTATTCATATCGGTAATTGATTGTGCGGGTGAAGTAAACCCTATGCTTGGTAGTCCACCTTGCGATGTGTTTGCAACGTATGCTTCATTGTTATCAACTTCAGGGGTTGCAAAAATGTCTGTTGTAGGGGTTGTTTCTACGACAGGTACCTCTACAGGTACAGATAGGGGGTCAATAGCTGGAATGTCATTAATAGGTGCTTCTACAGGAGTTGTTAAGGAATCTACCATAGTAGTCTCTGTAATAGGTGCTTCCATAGGTGTCTGTAATGAATCTGTTGTAGGAACCTCTGTTGTTGTCTCTATGGATGTTGATAGAGGGTCAATAACAGGGATATCATTAATAGTTGTTTCTATGGGTGTTGTTAAGGGATCTACCATAGGAGTGTCTGTAATTGGTGCTTCCATTGTGGTTGTCTCCATAGTAGGTACAACGGTACTGTCCATTCCAGGATTCTCACTCATTAATATTGCCTCTAAATCTTTTTCATGATTACCAACAGGTTCAGCAGGAGTTTCTTGGACAACTGTTTCTGTAGTACCTGCATTTACCATCTCTTGGAGGGTTGGTTTCTCTACCATTGCTTCTGTTTCTTCTGGTTCTGTAGTAATGGGTGGCTGTGTCACATGAGCAGTAGTAGTTGTACTACCATCTTTCTTTCCTTTTGTTACAAGGAGAACAATTATTGAAAGAAGAAGTACTCCTGCAACTCCTAAAAGTGCGTAAGGAAGATAATCTGTAAGTTTCTTCTCTTTAGCTTTAGTTGTACTTGGTGCAGTTGTAGGTTGTGATGTCGTAGTAGGTTCACTTGTTGTTGTTGGAGTCTCACTATTAGTTTCTTGGACATTCCCTCCAATATCTGCTGTTTTCTCAATACTTAAATCTCCTATTTGAGATTGATCTGCTAATACCTTAAAAGAGTATTTTGTAGAATCTGTTGTAAACAGTATCTTTGCGATGGAAGAGTTAATATGTGCCTCTTCTTTTGTTGTACATGTAATTTCTATGATTGAACCGTTATGTGAAGATGAAAAAGTCCCACATGCATAATCACTTTCTTCTATTTTTGAAACATTAACATCATCAGACACCTCTATTGCAACCTTAAAAGAATTAACCATTTCTCCTTTAGTGTCCATCTCAACAGAAACAGCTTTGTCTGTACCACTAGGACTTTCTGTTAGGTTAATATCTACAGCGAATATTGCTAATGGAGAAAGAAGGAGAAAGAAAATAGCATAGAAAATAGATGAACGTTTCATTTTTAAGGGCAGTCAATTTATTATGATAAGATTACCATGCTATATATGTCTTGTCAAAGCTATTTGACTTAATTTTTACAAATATATACACTCTACTAGATATGGAAAATACTGCCTCTACAAATTTTAGCAATCAAACAGGTATAGATGAAAGTCTTAATGAAATCATTGCACTTCAGCAGAAGTTAATAAATTCCTCTGCTCCTGAACAATTAAAGGAGGATACTCTACACTCAATTGAAAGGTTGAAGAGAATGGTTAAATTAGGTGGGTACAGTAGTGAGTTTGAAAACGTTAATAAATATATTGATTGGCTTACTAGAATCCCATGGGGAGTGAGCTCAACAGACAATCTTGACATTAAGAATGCTAAGGTAATATTAGATTCTTCTCATCACGGTATGGATTCTGTTAAGAATTTGATATTAGATTACTTAGCAGCAATGCAACTTAGTATAGAGAATTCTAAGCAACCTGTCTTTCAAGATGCAATACCGACACAGATTTCTAGCTTTACACCACAACCAAATCTACAGGTTGCCAGAAGCAATGCAGATGCTTCATCTCTAACGGCGCCAGTATTCCTCTTTCTGGGTTTGCAGGGTGTTGGTAAAACCTCTATTGCAAAATCAATTGCAGATTCTATGAACAGAAAGTTTGCAAGGATTTCCCTTGGTGCAATTGGTGATGTTAGAACTTTAAGGGGAACACCAAGGTATTCTCCTGATGGTGAACCAGGTCAGATAGTAAAGGCTTTAATAAGATGTGGAACTATGAATCCAGTAATCCTTTTAGATGAAATAGAGAAGTCTAGTGGGAATGCGGGTCTATTAAGTGATGTTATGGCAACACTGTTAGAGATTTTAGATCCAGAACAAAACTCTACATTCGTCGATCATTATATTGACTATCCAATAGATTTATCCAAAGTTATGTTTGTATGTACGGCAAATAATCTAGGAGGTCTTTCAGCAGCATTAATTGATAGGGTTGAAGTAATTAGGTTTACAAGTTACTCTGATAGTGAGAAAGAGGTTATTGCAAAACAGTATATATTACCTAAGATTCTTGAAGAACTTAATTTGACTTCTAACCAACTCCAAATTAGTGATGATGTGTGGCTTTCGGTTATTAGACCTGTTGGTTTTGATGCAGGTATTAGGCAACTGGAGAGAAATATTGCAGCTATGATTAGAAGTGCATCAAGAAAAATTGTAGATGGTGCTCCTTTACCTATCATTATTAACAGAGATAATTTAAGAGAGTTCCTCAACCTTGATCAGGGACCACTAAGTTAAACTCCCTTGAATGGGTTTTTTAATTGAAGTGAACTTACAGCTCTTGATATTTGTGGATTCTTAATAGATTTTGCTATGTTTGTTCTGTAATTACTTTTTGCTTCGGCTTTTTCTAATTGTTCCAAATCGGAAGCCTTCTGTTCAGGGACGATAGACTTTGTATCAACCGCTTGTGTTACAAG
>DHUO01000020.1:72065-73682 GCA_002409215.1 Candidatus Dojkabacteria bacterium UBA5232
TTCCTCTCTGTATATCCTTTCTAGAGCTAACGACCTGTCCTGTTACAGTCCTACTATTTATTTCATCGATAAAACCTGCTTGATCTTTATATTTATCAGGATTAAGAATCTTCTCCTGTTCTTTAATTCTCTGTTCTAGTTCTCTTTGATATCTTTCTCTTTCGCTTTCGAGTCTTTTGCTTTCACTTTCTTTCTTTTCTACTGCTCCTAAGATAATTTCATCTTGTCTTTGTCCACTAACTTTATGTATTGGTTGTTGTGTTGCTGGAGGATCATATATCTGAGCAAGCTCTTCAATTGTTCTAGTATCTGTCTGCCCTTCCCTTTCTTTTAGTCTTTCTAAATCTTTAGGGTTGGTGGTGATAATCTCATTCTCTGCCTGACTTGAGAGTACTTGTATCCCTACATGATTTGAACCAGCAAAGAAGAGTCCTTGTCCTTGATCGCAACTTAGAAGGTAACTTCTTTCTCCATCAGAGAGGGCGAAGACTTTTTGTAGCATATCGACAGCGGTAGGACTTTGTTTCATCAGAATTTGCATAGAGGAGTTTGTGATAATAGCTCTTCCCATATCGTTGTTTAAGAAATCTGCCACATCCTGTGTGATAGTGGAGAGACCGAGGTAGTATTTTCTAGCTCTTTTTGCTATTGAATACATAAACTTAGCTGATTCAGCATCCTGCATCATATACCAAGCTTCATCCACAATTAATATTCTCCTTTTTCTTTCTTTACGTATCTTTGTCCATATGAAGTCCAACATTAAGTACATAGCTAGAGGTTTTAGCTCGTCCTGAAGATCTCTGATACTAAAAACAGTAAATGGGTTGTTTATCTCGAAGTTTGTTGCCTCATTGAAAACTCCAGCACCACTACCAATTATATACTTTTCCATTCGTCTTGCTAAACCATGTGCCTCTGTTTCAGCCATTCCTCTTAGAACTTTATAGAGGTCTTCGAGCATAGGAGGTTCTTTTGTTTGTGTTTCAGGGTCTAATGTTATACCCTTTTCCCTGTATGCTAGGTTAAGGGCTCTGTCGAGAATGGATTCCTCTATATTTGTTATTCCGCCAAAGAGAACTTTGAAAAAACCTAACAGAGAGAGCATTTTAATTCTTAACTCATCCTCCTCATCATCTTCACCTCTCACACCGGATAGCTCAAAAGGGTTCATCTTATGCCCTTTGTCTTGTGAGAAGGATATGTATGATCCATTTACGGCTTTTGCCAGAGCCTCATACTCTCTTTCAGGGTCGATGATAATGATTTCTACTCCCAACATTAAACTTCTAAGTGCCTCCAGTTTGATGAAGTAGCTCTTACCTGCACCAGAGGTTGCGAAAACAACAGAGTTTGCGTTTGGTAATTCAAACCTATCAAAGACAATTAAACTTTTATTATGGATGTTGAGTCCATACATAATACCATGGTCCATTGTTAGTTCTGATGTTACAAATGGGAATGTCGTCGCAAGGGATGTTGTATCCATATTTCTGGTTATGTATAGCTTGTCAGTACCTAGTGGTTGTGTACTTATGAAAGGCAGATTCTTGTTGTAGTGTCGCACTTTTTGCTGTGACATTCATAGCTGCAAAGGTTGATATTACATTGCTAGAT
>DHUO01000030.1:0-5343 GCA_002409215.1 Candidatus Dojkabacteria bacterium UBA5232
AGTATCCGTACTTCTTACAATTACTCCTCCAGAATCAGATGTTAATTGCATACAGGTTCTTGATGAAGATTTTAAGACATCAGGAGAGTTCAAAGCAAGTGATAAGGCTAAGATATCTTTTGTAGTTGACACTTCAACTACCCAAGAATAACAATAAGAATATGTTTACCTCTTTATCACATAGTTTAGGATATCACTCCTAATTCCATATTGCTTGTATAGATGACTTACCAATTCTAATAGATAAGTCTTTCTATTAAGCGAAACAGTACTCCAATCTTCAATTGCAAAAATCGTTAGGTCTCCCATATCTTCACATATCTCTCCAATATGTTCTACGACTTCCCTCTTGTTCTCTCTTCCTAAGAATGGAAACTGTTTATACAAAGAATCAAAGATTTTTAACTCTGCCCCCTCAGGATCTGTAATTTCCCTCGTCCTATCTACAATATATTCTGAGCTAAGGAATAGATTAAGCTCTGGATTACGATTAGTAAGAACCATTAACCTATCTCCAAATTCTTCTCTTAGAAACCAAAGATGACTTTGTATATCATCTGGTATCTCAGAATTATTCCAAAGAGCATATACAGGAAGTTTATCCAAAACATTAGGAAACAAAACCCCATCTATATCACAAAGAAGTATTTCATTTCCCTTCTCATCTTCATCTGTCTCGGAAGCAATTTCTACTACTGCATCTTCAAATGATTTACAAAAAACTTCATTATATGAAGGTGTATAAGTCCCTTTTTCTAACATATTTTCAGATTCCATAAGCCTGACATTATACATTAGAAGTGGTAAAATATTAATATGTCAGAACATACTTACTACTTTGACAATTCAGCAACTACAAAGGTTTCTAAAGAGGTTATGGATAGTATGCAACCATATCTTAATGAAATATATGGTAATCCATCTACAATATACTCAATCGGTAGAGAGGCTAAAAAAGCAATTGAAACTGCAAGAGAAAAAGTTGCTAAAGCAATTAATGCTGATAGTAAAGAGATATTCTTTACTGGGTCAGGTACAGAGGCTGATAACTGGGCGATAAAAGGTATAGCATTTGCAAATCAACATAAAGATAAACATATCATCACAACAAACATAGAACATCATGCAGTGTTACATACATGTGAATATTTAGAAAAATTTGGTTTTGAAACAACATATGTTCCAGTTAAAGAAAATGGAATTGTAGATGTTAATGATATTAAAGATGCTCTAAGAGAGGATACAATACTAATCTCTGTAATGTTTGCAAATAATGAGATTGGAACTATCCAATCAATTAAAGAGATAGGGGAATTAGCAAAAGAGAAGAATATATATTTCCATACTGATGCTGTTCAAGCAATTGGACATATCCCAATAGATGTGAAAGAGTTGGATGTAGACTTACTTTCTCTTTCTGCACATAAATTTCATGGACCAAAAGGAGTAGGGGTTTTGTATATCAGAGATGGAGTTAACATTGATAACCTACTACATGGAGGAGGTCAAGAAAAAAGAAGAAGAGCTAGTACTGAAAATACTGCTGGAATTGTAGGACTGGGCAGAGCAATTGAAATAGCAACTGAAAATATTGATGAAAAAGTTAAATATCTAACAAAATTAAGAGAGAAAACAATTAATGGATTAATAGAAAATATCCCAGATATAATTATAAATGGAGATAGAGAGAAAAGATTACCAGGAAATGTAAATGTTTGTTTTAAATACATTGAAGGAGAATCCATATTGTTACACCTAGACCAGTATGGGATATGTGCTTCTAGTGGCTCTGCATGCACCTCAGGCTCTCTAGAGCCATCTCATGTACTCTTGGCAATAGGACTACCTCATGAGATAGCTCACGGTTCTTTAAGGCTCTCATTCTCAGAAGAGAATACTGAGGAAGAGGTAGATTATCTATTAGAAAAACTACCCCCAATTATTAAGAATCTAAGAAATATGTCCCCTTTATACAAAGCTAATTCAAATTGTAAGAATTAAAAAAATGGAAGAATACAGTCAAAAAGTAATGGATCATTTCATGAACCCTAGAAATGTAGGAATAATAGAAGATGCAGATGCTATCGGTGAGGTAGGTAACTCTAGATGTGGAGATATCATGAAAATGTATCTTAAGATTAAAGACAATGTAATAGAAGATGTAAAATTTCAAACATTTGGTTGTGGAGCAGCTGTTGCAACAAGTAGTATGGTTACAGAATTAGTAAAAGGGAAAACAATAGAGGAAGCTTTAAAAATTACAAACAAAACAGTTGCAGAAGCACTTGATGGCTTACCTCCAATAAAGATGCACTGTTCTAACTTAGCGGAAGAAGCTATTAGATCCGCAATAGAAGACTACAGAAAGAAAAATGAAAAAAAAGAGTAAAGATATACTAATAATCATCCTATCAATTAGTTTTTGCCTTGTTCTGTTAATTATAAATTTCCTAGCATACTTTACATTTTCTCAAAGAAAACAACAACCTTTTACAAAATTTACATACCAAAATCCCCATGAAGAATATTTAAGAAGTAAAGAGAAATTTCCCGAAAATCTAGAGATTTTACCATCAAACTATCTTGAAGTCGTAGAAAAAAATAATTTGAATATTGTACAGAAAAATAGAGTAGAACTACTTAGATATGGAAGTACTGTAGTTAATCAACAAAAAACAGGAAACTATCAGAATGTTTTACATTCATTACTAAATACCAACACCCAAATTCTTCTTAATAATCAGATCCTTTCAATATATTTTAAAACAGAGATGGAGGATATTAAGAAAGATTTAATGCAAAAAGAATGGGAAAATAGAAAAAAGCTATTTGAAAAAATATCTAAGAGGAAATTGGCAGAAATAGAATATATTGAAGATTTACTTGAGAATAGTACAGATGTATTTAATGATTCTCTCTCGGCAAATGACATGAGTGTTATTAGTACTATACAGAGTAGGGGTAGTACAATAGAGAAGTTAGAAAGTAGTAGTAAAATTGAAGTTGATATCAATAGAAACTTACTAGATAGAATGATTGATTTATCAAAATATCTAGTTGATCAGTTGGAGGGAATGGGAATTAAGAATAGTAAGTTATTAGAACTCAACAAGAACCTTTTAAGCTTACAAGAGAATGAAATTAAAAAAGAAGTATTAGAGAAGATTTTACTTTCACAACAATACAATCTGGACAATGTTCAGATACTGCTCACTACAGTAAAAGAAGGAGATAGTTACAATCTCTTTGCAACACCATATATTGCAAAGACACCAATATTACCTGCAATAAATGATAACAATATATTAGAAGAGTATGATGTAGAGCCTTTGCCTCTTCAAAGTGGAGAAATTAGATTACCAATCATGATGTATCATAATATTAGCGAACCAATACCTAATGATCCATATTTACTCTATGTTAGTCCTGAGATATTTGAAAGACAGATAGCATACTTAGTTAAGAAGAACTACAAAATATTAAGTGTTGAGGAGTTTAATAGTATTTTAGAATCAGGTGTTACACCTAAACAGAAAAGCATATTACTTACATTTGATGATGCAACACCAACTCACTATTCAGTAGCATATCCCATTCTTAAGAAATATGGACAAACAGGAACTTTCTTTATGATTGCATCTAGGTCTCTTCTTAACCATCAGCAAATTAAAGAGATGTCTGATGGTGGTATGGATATTCAATCACATTTAAATACTCATGCATATTTTCACAAGATAAGTAGTGGTGCAATAAATGAAGAGATGGCTGCTAGTAAGAGTAAGATAGGGGAGATTACTGGTAAACCTGTGACTTTACTTGCATATCCTGGATGTAGTGCTGATTATAGATCTTTTGATATTGCAAAAAACAATGGATATACAGCAGCATTCTCATGTGGTAAATATATAGATATTAAACTAGATAAGAAGTACTACATATCAAGAGTCCACGCTTACAATGATATGGAAAGCTTTGTTAAGATGCTCTCAGTTGGTCTTTAAACAACTATTTCCCAGAGACCATGAAGATTGCAGTACTCTCTAACTCTAAGTTGACCAATATTTTCAAATGTGAATTCTGCTTTAGGTTCTTCTCCTGGTTTTAAGAATACTTTTTGGCTTTCTTCTCCATTGATTACTTCAATCCATTCTATTTGGTGAGCTTCTTCCATTGGATGAGGTATTGAGCCGACTTCTACAAACACTTTGTTTCCTTCTATCTTTACAACAGGAAGATGTTTTTCATTACCTTCATCTTCTTTTTTCTCTTCAAAGAGAACCATATCTTGACCACAACATACTAATGTTCCACCTCCTTCATGTAATACATCTACAATATTTCCACAGATATTACATTTGTATACTTGATGTCTTTTTGTCATATATTTTGATTAAGAATTTAACTACTTTTAGTATATTCTATTTATGGAGATATAGGAAGATTTGATATAATGTGGTGTTAATATTAGAAAATTAAAAAATGAAAAAGCTATATCGTTCAGATACAAACAAAGTTCTTGCTGGTGTATGTGGTGGAATAGGGGAGTATCTTGATATTGACCCAGTAATAGTAAGAGTGGTTTTTGTTCTCTTTTCCTTCGGTGGTGGTAGTGGATTATTTCTTTACCTAATCCTTCTGCTTGTCATTCCTGAAAGACCTACAAGTGAAAGCACAAAGGTAGTTAAAGAGGAACCTGTTTGGGAGGAGAAAAAAGCTAAGAAGGAAGTTTAATTATTTAAAAGGTTCTTGAGAATCTCTGTATGCAATAACTACAGTTCTCTTCCAGTCTGTACCTGCTGGATAGCAGGTCATAAGTACTAAACTATCTGGATCTGCATTCTTTTTTAGATACTGTGTAGATTCCCTATTTACAATTTTGACCTCTTGAACCCTGTATTTATATATAACACCTTCATAGCTAAGAAATATTTCATCTTCCTTTTCTAATTCACCTAAGAGATAGAAGTAAACAGAGTACATGTTCCTTTCATAGAAGTTTACGGCTGAGTGTGCAAAGAGAAATACATTACCAGGCTTGTTTGGTGTGGTAGTAGTCTTGGAGTGTGCTACTCCTGTTTGTAGGGCATTTATGTATTCTTTCTCATTGAAAGGGTCTACATCTTTTACAACTTTAGAGTTCGATTTAATCTTTGGAATATATACTCCAAAATTTGGGTCTACAAACACCTCCTTGGTATCCTTCTTTACCTCTTTGGTAATATCTTCATCATTGTCCGCAAGTGATACATTGGATGTAGATGGAGTAGGGAAGGTTTTTTGATTATAGTATGCCTTAATTACTGGCCAGTATGTTAATACCAAAACAGAAAGCCCTACTAGGAG
>DHUO01000030.1:5611-6045 GCA_002409215.1 Candidatus Dojkabacteria bacterium UBA5232
TTTTTTGTAGCTAGGAGTTAACTCAACCTCTTTCTCTTCTCCTTCGTTTCCATCTTTAACCTTCTCTTTTCCTTCTTTAACTTCCTCTATCTCCATTATTTCCTCATCAGTATCTCCTTTTACTTCACCTTCTGTTTTGGTTTCTGCTCCAGCTACTGTTGTTCCTGTTGCCCTAGGAGTTGTTGTGGTAGCCTCCTGTGTAACTTTTACTTCTGGGTCGGATACCATTGTTGATACATTTCCAAAAGCATCCAGAGATCTTAATGCATAGTAGTATGTTTTACCTGGTTCTGCAGTTGCATCTGTCCATGTGTACTCTGTATTTGGAGCTACAGGCATTGTATGAATCTCTGTACCCTTATTTACAGTATATGATGGTTTCTCTGACCTGTGTATTTCTACCTTAGCTGTTTTTCCATCATTTGCTGTTTTGA
>DHUO01000030.1:6208-6695 GCA_002409215.1 Candidatus Dojkabacteria bacterium UBA5232
CATCATTTGCTGTTTTGAACTTCAAAACATTTCCTGCTTTGGAGTAGTCGATAATTGGAGATGGTTTCTCTAAATTAACTTCAACTGTTACTTCATTTGATTGTTTTTCATCTGCTCCTGCGATTGCTTTTACAAAAAATTTGTATGTTCCTGAAGCATCTACTGTTACTGGACATGCTCCTGCATTTACTTTATCAAATGATGCAAATTTAACAGCATCTTTGTAACATTCTACTGTGATATGCCTTTCTTCGACATCTTGTGCTGTAAAATCGATATTAAATGTTGCTTTATTTGTAAGAGATGTTGGTGTTTCGATTTTAACTGTCAAGAATCCAGCTGATACCTTTGTTGGAAGTACTGTTAAGAACATTCCAAATACTACTACTGAAGCGAGTAGGGAATATTTAAACTTTTTGAAAGGCTTAAAGAGCAGTGAGATTGTTCCTAAAATCATCATAATTAATGCACCTAATGTTAGATATGT
>DHUO01000032.1:0-10616 GCA_002409215.1 Candidatus Dojkabacteria bacterium UBA5232
AAGTGGATTGCATCTATGTTTGGTTTTGAACAGAAGACATATTTTGAATCAGTAGAGGGTTCAGAGGTTGCACCTAAGGTTGATTTTAAAAATTAGAGAATCTTTAGATGAAAATTAAACAGCTACTACTATCTTTAATACTTGTTTTGTTTTGCGTAGTGCCTGTTTTTAGTTACTATGATTTAGGTACTCCACAGGGGTATGTTAATGATTATACTAATACATTAACAGCGAATCAGAAGAGTATTTTAGAAAGCAAGCTTACAATTTTTGAAAAGGAGAGTAGTAATGAGATAGCCGTTGTCATTATTGATAGTGTAAAAGAGGATTATATCGAGAATTTTGCGGTTAAGCTTTTTGAGGCTTGGAAGATTGGGAAGAAGAATGAGAATAATGGTGTTTTGATTCTTATTGCGATTAGTGATAGGGATATGAAAATTGAAGTGGGTTACGGTCTTGAAGGTTCACTTACTGATGTGCAGTCTAGCTGGATTATTAACAATATTATGAAGCCAAGGTTTCGGGAGGATAGGTATTATGAGGGGATTGATGAGAGTGTTGACAAGATTATTGATATAACAAAAGGAGAATTTGAGGTTCCTTCTAATGTGGGTAGGACTCCTAGGTCTAGTAGTACTGCTTTTGTTGTGATTATATTGATTATTCAAATAATTCTGGTAATAGCGATACTGAGATTAATACTATCTAAATCGAAGGGTCGGAAGAATAATTCGGGTAGTAGTAACTCTTCTACTAGTTGGGGTGGGTGGAGTAGTGGTAGTAATTCAGGAGGAGGTGGTTCTGGTGGAGGTTTTGGAGGTTTTAGTGGTGGCAGGTCAGGAGGTGGAGGAGCTAGTGGGAGTTGGTAGGGCTAGCCTAACCTCTTTGAATAGTAAGTAGTATAATACATCAATGACAAAATTCGACATAATAACAATATTCCCTAAAATAATAGAGGAATATATAAATACAGGAATAGTAAGAATAGCAAGAGAAAAAGATCTTGTTGAAATAAATGTACATGACCTTAGAAAATGGACAGATGATAATCACAAAACAGTAGATGATACACCGTATGGAGGAGGTCCAGGAATGAT
The DNA here is from genome assembly GCA_002409215.1 of Candidatus Dojkabacteria bacterium UBA5232. GTDB lineage: Bacteria > Patescibacteriota > Dojkabacteria > SC72 > SC72 > UBA5232. Next base: position 1,098 of record DHUO01000032.1, read on the forward strand.
AATGAAGGTAGAACCAATATATAAAGCTATTCAGGAATTAAAACAAGAAAATAGTGTTGTTGCAATAACAACACCAAAAGGAGAAAAGTTGGTACAGAAGAAATTAGTTGGCTTTTCTAAAGAAAAAGATCTTCACATGATAATACTATGTGGGAGATATGAAGGATTTGATCAGCGCATACATGACCATCTAGTTGATTATGAATTTTCAATAGGGGAATATGTCCTATCTGGTGGAGAATTAGCCTCTCTAGTATTAATAGATGGAATTACAAGACTAATCCCAGGAGTATTAGGTAACAAAACTTCTTTGGAAGAAGAAACATTCAATGACAATTTATTAGAATATCCCCAATATACCAAGCCAGAAGAATTTAATGGTTGGAAAGTACCAGATGTCCTGTTATCAGGTAATCACAAGGAAATTGAAACTTTCCGAAAAAGCAATACGAAAATGGTATAATAAGTAACCGTTAGGAACGGAGATTCCCAAATATTTTAATTAGGTATTTAAAACAATGAAAAAGGACAAATTAATCATCTCTAAAGATATGTTTACAAAGCTTAAGGAAGACTTAAAAAAGCTCTTGAAGAGTAAAAAAGAATTAAACAAGAATTTGGAACAGGCTAGACAGAGTGATGTTAGTGAAGATACAGATTCTATTGCTGCAGTTACAAACGAACTTAGCAAAATTAATATGAAAGTTGAGAATATTGAAGAAGCTCTTGAGAATGCTACTGTTATGGATAAGAAAGGCTGTAAGACAAGTGTTGAAATAGGTTCTGTTGTTAAAGTAAAAGTTGGTGGTAAGAGTTATGAGTTTACAATAGTTTCTGACATTGAAGCTAACCCATTAGAAAAGAAGATTTCTGATAAGTCTCCTCTTGGGAAGGCTTTAATGAAAGGTAAAAAGGGGAAGAAAGTTACTGTTAAGACAGAAGATGGTGAGGTTGAATATGAGATTATAGAGATTTGTTAAGAGAGTATTTCATCTAAATCTTCTATTTTGACTCTTTGCTGTTCCATTGTATCCCTATCTCTGACGGTAACAGTACCGTTTTCAAGAGTTTCATAATCAATTGTTACACAGTAGGGTGTGCCAATCTCATCTTGGTATCTATATCTTTTACCAATATTACCTCTACCATCCCACACAACTTTATATGAATCAGATAGAAGATCGAAAACCTCTCTAGCCTTCTTCACAATCTCCTCTTTGTTTCCAACTAATGGGAATATTGCTGCTTTGTATGCTGCAATGTCTTTATGTATCTTCAAAACGGTTCGACTATTTCCTCCACCTAAGTCTTCCTCTTCATATGCATCCAGTAGAAGATAAAGGAATGTTCTTGTTATACCTCCAGATGTTTCTACAATATTGGGAATATACTTCTCGTTTGTTGTTGGATCTGTATAGGTTAGGTCTGTTCCGGAGAATTTCATATGTTGAGTCAAATCATAATCTCCTCTCCAATGAATTCCCTCATTCTCAGCCCAGCCCCAAGGTGCTAAGTACTCTATGTCGTATGCATCCTTAGCATAGAAAGCTAACTTATCTTTTGGATGTTGGTAGAATCTTAAATTCTCATGCTTCCTGTACAGCTCCTTGTAGAATTTCATTCTCTCCTCTTTCCAATATTCAAAATACTTCTGCATATCATCCGGATGCACAAAAAATTGTAAATCCCACTGTTCAAACTCTCTTGTTCTGAATGTAAACTTACCAGGTGTAACCTCATTTCTAAAAGCTTTACCTATTTGTGCGATACCAAAAGGAACTTGTTGCCTCGTACTATCTGTCACATTCTTAAAATCCAAATATATATTCTGACAAGCCTCACCTCTTAAATATGCTTTAACCTTTGAACCCTCTATCACGCCGACCTCTGTTTGAAATAGTAGATTGTATGACCTTGGCTCTGTGAATTCATTCTTACCACAACTGGGGCACTTCTCTTCAATGTCCTCTGGTCTAAACCTCTGATGACATTTCTTGCACTCAACAACCTCATCCCCGAAGTGATCTATATGTCCAGAAGCCTCCCAAACCTTAGGATGTGTTATGATACTACCATCTATACCAACAACATTCTCCCTCTTATCTACAATATTCTTCCACCAATATCTCTTCAAGTTGTTTAACATCTCAACTCCCACAGGACCGTAATCATAGAAACCTCCAACACCCCCATATATCTCAGAGTTCTGGAAGATTATCCCCCTTCTTTTAGATAACGCTACAACCGAATCGAGCAAATTTTTATTTTCCATGCTTTTTATTATATATCAATCCTCCAACTAAACCAACCTGGTCGGCGAGGTTTAGCTTATACAGAGAGTGCTTAGAGTTGTTTTTTAGGGACATTTAATATTATTATGGGCGATTCTTTCATTAATGATTGCTTCTTTTACTATCTTCCCATATATTAAATATATGCAATCTTCCAAAAAATCTAAGGAAACGGTGTCAATATCTTTAGGTCTAATTTTAGGGATTGTTGCAATCGTCTTCTTAGTTCCTTTTTCTTTTTACATGTTTAAGCAAGAGGGAAAACGATATGTGAAGCAAGCAATAGGTCCTAATGTTAAAGGTGTAGAAGAAGATATCGTTAATAATATTGGAAACGATACAGATACTCTTGAACAGCAATTTTTTGAAGAGAATCGGAATGAATATTTTGTTAGGATTGGTTTTGAGGGTGTATATAGAACAATATCGGGTAGTGAATTTTCTTCTCTCCTGAAGGATGGGGATTTAGACAAAGAAAATTTTGATAAATACATTAGTAGAAAAATAATTCCATATTTTGAGAAAATTTTTGGTGAAAGGGAGTTGGTTAAAAATAGTAAGGGAGAATTCTATTCTCGTAAGAAGGACATACTTCCTAATTACGCCTCTCTCTACGATAAAATAGATGTTGCCTATTCTAGTGGACTTGTTGATATCCGTGTTGATATTGATGGGTATGAGGGCCCAGGAACAGATGGACAATATGCAGAAAAGTATATGGAGGTGGATAATTCTCAACAGAAATTATATGTTTGGAAAAATGGTAAGGTTGAGAAAGTAATTGGTTTGTCTGGTCCTGTCTACGGATTTCAGGTATATGGAGTGTTTCCCATTGTAGATAAAGGTAGGGAACCAATTGCTCCCGGTGGAAAGTATATGCCGTATTGGATGGCTTTTTATTACAGCCGCAAACAAAATTCTTGGTATGGCCTGCACGGTCTTATCTGGATGTACAAGGAGGATGGGAGTAAATGGTTTGAGCCTGAAAAGAACATCTATACAAGACAGAGTGCTGGTTGCATTAGAATGGTTGTAGCAGATGCGAAATACCTTTATGAGAACTTTCAAAAGGGTGATCTGTTACTAATACATGAGTAATGAAACATCCCCTATAGAAAGATTAAAATTCTATGAAAAGCTACACTTTTCTTTTATGTGATAAAGTAAAACTCACCGACCAGGTTGGTTGATATGGTATAATCTAAAAATTCATTTCTAATATTATTAATGCTATGGAAGACATAAAGAGCGATTTAATTGGACAGAGAGATGTAAGACTTGAAAAAATTAAGAAACTTAGGGATTTAGGGGTAGATCCATTCCCTTCCAAGGCGTTTAGGAAAGATAATATAGGGGATGTATTAGAGAACTTTAAGAAATATGATGGTAAGGAAACAGTTCTTGTAGGAAGGGTTGCAGCATGGAGAGAGCATGGTAAATTGGTTTTTGGAGATATTAAGGATCAGTCTGGCAATATCCAGATAATGATTCGAAAGGATGATTTGGTAGAGGATTTGAAGAAAGGCTATTTGGGTTGGGATAATCTTTCTCTTCTTGACTTAGCAGATTTCATTGAAGTTTACGGAACTATTGGTAAGTCTAAGACAGAGCAGATTACAATAATGGTGAAGAACATCAGATTGCTTTCTAAAGCAATTCGACCAATTCCTAGAGAGCTTAAGGATAAGGAGCAGAGATTCAGAAGAAGATATTTGGATTTGGTAATTCACCCAGAAAGGATTAAGCTTTTTGAACGAAAGGCTAAGTTCTGGCAAGTACAGAGAGATTTTCTAAAGAAAGAAGGCTTTATGGAGGTAGAGGTTCCAATAATGGAGATGGTTCCAGGTGGTGCTGATGCACGACCTTTCACAACCCATCATAATGCATTGGATCAGGATTTCTATCTTAGGATTTCAACAGAGTTGTATCAGAAGAGATTGATAGGTGCTGGTTATGAAAAGATATATACTTTTGGTCCGCATTTTAGGAATGAGGGTATTGATGATGAGCATCTTCAGGAATTCTATGATATTGAATGGTATTGGGCATATGCTAATTACAAGGATAATATGGAGTTGGTTAAAAATCTTTTCTTAGAAATAGCAAAGAAGGTATATGGAAAGACAAAGTTTTCAACAAGAGGTCATACTTTTGATTTAGCTGATGAGTGGAAGGAAATAGATTATGCTGATTCAATTAAAGAGAAGTTTGGAGTAGATATTTTTGAGGATAGTGATGAGAAGATACTTGAGGCAATTGAAAAGAATGATATTGAAATGGGTGGTGATGAGAATAGGAATAGAATGATAGATACTTTGTGGAAGAGTATTAGGACAGAGGTTTCTGGGCCAGCATTTTTGGTAAATCACCCTAAATTTATGTCTCCTCTTGCTAAGTCTCAAGAGAGTGATGAAAGATTAACAGAGCGATTCCAGGTGATAATTGCAGGTAGTGAGTTAGGTAATGGGTATTCTGAGATTAATGATCCTGTTGATCAGCTTGATAGATTTTTAGAACAGCAAGGTTTGAGAGAGGATGGTGATGATGAAGCACAGATGTTGGATATTGATTTCGTAGAGATGTTGGAGTACGGTATGCCACCTGTGAGTGGTTACGGTCAGAGTGAGAGAATTTTCTGGTTCTTAGAAGATGTTACAGCAAGAGAAGGAACTTTCTTCCCACAGATGAGAATGGAGATAGAGAACTCTACAAAGGAGATATATAAAGGAAAGGTAGAGTTTAGTGAGAAGAAAAAGAAGTAGTGGATACTGTGAAATGATATACTTCTACATATGGACTCAGTAAAAGACATTATTGCCCAACTCAAAAAACAAACACCTACTAAAAAAGAGGGTGAATCTCAACAAGAACTTTTTGATTTGGATACCTTAGAAACCAATCCCAAAAGAATGTTTGGTGACAAAGGTAAGTATGTGTCAACAGAACACCAAAGCTACGGTCTTAGATTAGCAGGAAAACTAGATGACAAAAAAAGATTAACAATGTATATCAAATGGGCAAAAACAAAACCAAGAGCAGTATTAGAATCAGCACTAAGTTTTGTATCTGACTATCCTAATGCAGAAAGTAAATCTAAACTATTTATGTGGAAAGTAAAGCAGTTAGAGAATGAAATCAAAACAAAAAAAGAACAAGAACAGGAAAATACTAAGTAGGGAAATACAGATGTATTTCAAAAAGGAGTTTCAATACAAAGGTCAGATGATTGCTTGGATTATTGCAGATATTATTAAAATAATTGGTCTCTGCTTCATATGGTTAATGTCTGCTAAGGTAAATGGAAATGTAGAGCAAGGATATGTTGTTACATATTACATTTTAATTATGCTTGTTAGCAAACTAACATCAGATTACACAGTTGAACACGGTGTAAGAAATATATTAAGTGGGAAATTTTCAAACTTCCTACTTAAACCTTGCAACTATCTTTTAGAATACTTAGGTATAAATATTGGAAGTAACACATTAAGAGTAGGACTATTTCTCCCAGCATTCATATTAGGAATAATTATTGGATTAAAAAATAACCTTTGGATAATGAATCTTAATATCTTTTCAATAATGTTAGGTTTAGTTGGAATAGTAATTGGATTTTTAATAAGCTTCTTTGTTGGAAACATAATTTCATTAATGGCTATTAAAATAAAAGAGATGGATAGTATTAGAATATTCTTCTACAACATTGCATCACTTCTCTCAGGTGAATTCATACCATTAGTTTTTCTATCTGGTTTTATTGCAAGAACATTCAAACTACTACCATTCAGATATACACTCTCATTTCCAGTTGAACTGTTCATTGGGAAAATTGAGAAGAAAGAGATACTCTTAGGCTTTCTAATTGCAATTATATGGTTATTTGTTCTGTTCATTACATACAAAATTATCTACAAAAAAGCTATTGAGAAATATGAAGCAGAAGGAATCTAAAAAACATAGTAAAAAGACTTTTTGCTACTACTTTAGAGTATGGAAGCAAGTAGTTAAGGGAGGGATTAAACGAAGCTATCTATACAAAACAGATATCTTTGTTAGATTCCTACGAACTCTTCTTGTTGTTGGCATTCAAATTGCTCTGCTTAATGTCCTATTTGGAAAAAGTGAGATGTATGCAGGTTGGAGTAGATCTCAAACATATCTAGTTATTGGTATTTGGAATGTTCTTAATTACATTGGTTGGTCTCTGTTCTCAACCAATCTTCTTTATTTAGAATCAAAAGTAATCGAAGGGAAGTTTGACTACATACTTCTCAAACCCCTCTCCTCCTCTTTCTATGCATCATTTTCGGATTTCTTCATTACAAATTTCATTACTGCAATATCAGGGTTTATATTAATTTTCTATTACATTATTGCAGAGTGGGGGAGTATATCTTTTCTCAATGTCCTAGTTGGTATTGTTGCAATATGTGTAGCACTGTTAATTTGGTATGCCATATACCTTTTCTTTGCTAGCTTTACAATCTCCAATCCTAGAAATGGAATACTTTCAATTGCAAAAGAATTACTTGGTTTAACGAAATATCCCATTGATGTATTTGGAAGTTCATTAAGTGTTGTTTTTTATACTGCAATACCAATTGCATTTCTAACAACAGTACCTGCCAACATTATGATTGGAAGATTTAGTTATGGATTTGTTTTGGTGGGGTTGGTGATTGGGATTATACTTTTAGTAATATCCAAACTAGTGTGGAATATGAATGTAAAAAGGTACTCCAGTGCAAGCAGTTAACACTTAATTAACCGTTCACCAGACCTGGTCTGTACATTTATCCTTATGGTATGAGTGTTAACGGTTGTTTTTAACAGATATTTAATATTGCTATGGGTGTTTGCAATTACTTGTATCCCTCTGCTTGTAGTTTGTATGATTTGCTATATGTTCCACCTTTCTTTTTAACAAGCTCTTCATGGCTTCCCTCTTCAACGACTTTGCCTTTGTCTAAAACGATTATCCTATCTGCATTTCTTACTGTACTAAATCTATGTGAGATGATAATGACAGTTTTATTATCAAAGAAATTATATATCCTGTTAAATATCTTGTACTCAGAAACTGCATCGATTGCTGCAGTTGGCTCGTCAAATATTGCAAGAGGAGCATTTCTGTAGAAGAAGCGAGCAATTGCTATCTTTTGAGCTTGTCCTGTACTCGGTCGAATACCACCCTCTATTTTCTCAGTCATAATTTGATTATACTTATTCTTGTACTCCATAATGAATTCATGAGCATCAGCATTCTTTGCAGCTTCAATCACTTTCTTTTCATCAACCTTCTCTTTTGGCTTTCCTGTTATGATATTCTCTTTAACACTTAGATGAGAATAGAAGTTAAATTCTTGAAAAAGAACACCTAAATTTTTGTACCAATCATCTATAGAAAGGTCATTAATATTTACTCCATTTATTAATATCTCACCACTGCTAACAGAGTAGATTCTTGCTAGTAATTTTACAATTGTAGTTTTTCCAGCACCGTTATGTCCGACTAATGCAACCTCTTCTCCACTAGCTATTTTCAAATTCAAATTTTCAAAGACATATTTCTTTGCCTTTGGATACTTGAAAGAAACATTCTTAAACTCTATCTCAGGTGGAGTTGTTAAATATGGAAGTTTTACATCTCCATCTTTTACAGCAGGCTTCATTTCAAAGAGAGTAATTAAGTCTTTCATCTTAACAGAAAACTCATTCATATATGTGATTGAAGCTAACATACTATCTAGAGAGCCGGAGAATGTATCCAATGCTCTCATTTGGAAGGATGCTGTACCTAATGTGAAATCTCCTGCTACGAATTTGTAGAATACTACACCGTAACCAAGGACTCCAATGATTGAATCCAAAGCTGTGAGAAAGAAATTTGTAATTTCTCTTTCCTTAAAAATTTTCAGCATTCCATCATTGAACCAAGAAAAGAAATTATTGAATTTATCTTTAAAGAATTCGTATCCTCCAACAATACTAATTTCTTGCAAGCTAGATGCATTTTGGACAGTGTTAATAGATGACCATGCAATTCTTCTTTTTTCTGAATTATCAACTTGCCAACGAAAATCTTTTTTCATGAAATGCTGATCAGGGAAGAATTTAATAATCATAGATACAAGAAGAATAGGAATCATAATTGGGAAGAAGGAGAGAATAATTCCTCCAGATACAACTACTTGTACGATGTTTGAGATAAAAATTGTAGTATCATTTAAGACTGAAAAAGTGTCTTGTAACCATTGAGATGCTCTGTTTATACGATTGAGTACATCAGGATTTTCTAAATTTTGCACACCCAAGTAATGTAGTTGTTGTGCAAATACTATTTCTAATCTACTTCTACTTGTTTGTCTTAATCCTCTGTATGCATATTGATAAATGTTTCCGATTAGTCCAGATACGAAGATGTAATACAGTAGTAGGGCAACAAGGTATGGAATCATTTCTCTAAAGTCTTTACTTTGGCTTGATGCAACAGAGATTAATTTGTCAATTATTTTTGCAAAGAAGATTCCATATACAAAGCCCCTTAGATCTCTAATTATCCTAGTTGTTACTAGAAGAATAGTCTTTGCTGGTGATATTTTGTAGTATATTTTGAAAATCCAAATGATTGTACGGATAAATTCCTTTGGAGATAGTTTCTCCTCTTTCTTGTTTTTCTTCTTCATCTATTGATATTGGATGGGTTTAATAAAGAGTATTGTAACAGGCAAAATTCAAAAGTGTCAAGTTTTTTGTTGTTCTAAAGATGTTTTCTAACAGTACTCAATACTCTTTCTAACAATTCATTTAAAGAATTAGCTTTCATGAGTACACCTGCTGCATATGTATGTCCACCACCACCTAAATCTTCAGCAATTACCCTCACATCTTGATACCCCTTTGTACTCCTAAATGATACAAACCAATTATCTTCTGTATTCATATCAGGTTTAATGATAAAGCCCCAATGTACACCCTGTATATATCTCAGGTATTTATCTCTCAAAAATGCCTGTGCCTCACTAGAACCTCTTCTTAACTCCTGATCATTCTCCAATTCAACCCTATCCACAAACATATATGCCATATCTTTCTCAATTGTTAATGAATCTAAATATTTAACAATTGCAGGAGTAGCCTCTCTTGGGAATTTAGAATTTCTGTATGCAAAATCTTCCAAATCGACATCAACAATACTCTTAGCTTCAGCAAACACCCTATGTGTATT
>DHUO01000032.1:10800-10995 GCA_002409215.1 Candidatus Dojkabacteria bacterium UBA5232
CCTGTATCAGCAACAATGCCGTACTGTACTAAAGATGCACTATCTTCATTAAGCTTAAATCTCTTTCCATATATCTCTTTAGCTAACACATATACCTGTTCAGTAGCTGAACTCATATTTTCATTAATAATGGTAATGTTCTCTTTCTTACTAAAGAATGTATCATGGTGATCAATTACTACAGTTGGCAATGTA
>DHUO01000031.1:0-3924 GCA_002409215.1 Candidatus Dojkabacteria bacterium UBA5232
TCTTTAAATAGAAATCTAGGTTTCTTGCCTAAAACAATATTACCCAAATTCTCCTTCATCAAATCCTTAAAAGAATTAGGTACCGTATCATCAAAAGCAATAGAATATGTATCATAAATAACAACCTTTCTACCAATACTCCTTAAATACCTAATTGCACCCATATACATTTGTCTGTTTTCAAAAAGAAGGAATATATTAGTTAAAACAAAAGATAGTGCGATTAAAAGAAAAACTCTCTTAATCCATGGAGTTTTAACTGTTTTCTTCTTCTCTTCTTTAACTTTCTTCTTCTCTAGTTCAATTCTCGGTACTCTAAGAGCACTCATATCTTTATTTATCATACCTATTAATATTACCACATATTCGTATAGAATCTTAGGGCGGTTGATACTATGGGGTATTTCGTGGTATAATATAGGTGTAGTGGTCGATTAATCTTAGTTTTATATTTATGAATTATCCGCTATTACAAAACAAGAAAACATTAGGAATAATCAGTGGTGTTATGCTGGTTGGAGTAATGCTACATTCAGCATCTCATAATACACCAATCGCACAAGCAGATGCAGTTATCTCAGAGGGTATAACAATTACACCTTCAGTATCACAAACAAAAAACATTGTTGAAGAAATCGTTCCAGTTGCATATATCAAAGATGCACAAAACTATGTACCTAATGCTGAAAAGGTTGGAAAAATAAGAAGTTACCTTAACTCAAGGAACTCTCCTTTAGCTGAATATGCTGAAGAATTTGTCAAAGCTGCTGATGAATACGGTATTGACTACAGAATTGTTACAGCAATATCCATTATAGAATCAGGTGGTGGGAAAAATAACTTTAAGCCACATAATGCATGGGGTTGGGGTAAAAGCGGTTTTGCAAGTTGGACAGAGGGTATATGGGCAGTATCCAAAGGTATTGGAAAATACTATTCAAAAGGAGCTACCACTCCTAAGTGGATAAGTAAGTCATACTGTCCACCAAATGCTGATAACTGGGCAAAAAATGTTCAGGGTGTAATGAATGAAATTGCAAGTATTTAGATCTTCCTCATTAATTCTTGTAGTAAGAGGCAAAAGCTCTTAGAAGATTTGCTATTTTCAACCTATCAGAAGTGAAAATTTTATAAAGTTCTTTAGACAGCTTTTCACTATCATGTCTAATTAGGCTACGTTCTAATTCATCTCCCTTATCCTTCTTAATACGTGTGGTTGCAACTAAGTCTGATCTTATTACCTTGCATGTAACATCATCTTGAACAATATCATCTTCTATTATGAACTGTCCTTTTTTGACATACTTTTTATATATCTTCTCTGGAAGCATACCGTTATTAATTAAAGCATAATCTACATCCCTACCTATATATTCTTCGAGAATGTTTAAGCAATCTTGTTGAGTTCTACCTGTTGTTTGACCTTTTTTACTTGTGAGATTTGTTATATATATTATCTTAGCTTTTGACTCTACTAAAGCATTCTTAATACCTTTAACTATTAAGTTGGGTAGTGTTGTTGTAAAGATATCACCAGGTCCAAGTATAATATAGTCTGCCTTTGCAATAGCTTTAATTGCATCTTTAGTTGCCTTAGCTTCTGGTTTAAGATAAATCGAAGTAATTAACTTGTCTTCTTTAGGTTCATCTATTAAATGCTCACCTTCTACTACACTTCCATCATTATATTTAGCAACAAGTTTCGATTTATCCAAAGTAACAGGAATAACATCACCATTGATACCAAAAATCGTTTTAAACATCGTAATTGCCTCTATTTCACCACCTAAAATATCTGTCATTGCTATCATTAAAAGATTTCCAAGTGTATGACCCTTAATTCCCTCTCCCGTTGCAAACCTATACAGAAAAAGTTTCCTTAAAACCTCATTACTTCCACTATCATACAAGGCTAATAGTGATTTACGAATATCGCTAAGTGGCAGAAGACCAAATTCATCTCTAACTACAGCATTGCTTCCACCATCATCAACCATTCCAACAATTACAGTAAGTCTTAAGTCTCTATGTTTTTTAAGACCTTCCAAAACAACTGTACTGCCTGTTCCTCCTCCTATTAGTAAAATGTTCATAAGAAAGTATACCACTTTTATGATATAATGAAGTATTAAGATTACATATCAATGTTATGAATTTGAAGGTAGGATCAAAAGTTTTCTATCCATTACATGGAGCAGGATGGATTAAAGAAGAGAAAGAGATAGAGTTTGCTGGAGAGAAGAAGAAGTATTTTGAGTTTGAATTAATCACAAGTCTTTTGAGTATTTCCACACCTGTTGAAAAGATAGAGTCCTTAGGTATTAGACCTGTATTGCAGACAAAGGAGATTAAAGAAAAGCTTGCCATTTTAAGTAAAAAACCTGCAGTAGATCCAAAGGTAAAGGATTTTAATATTATGCTAAATACTTTCAAGGAGTTAGAGGAGAGTGCAAAGATTGAAGATTCCATTAAAATCATTCAGTATTGTAATTTTGTAAAGAAGAATAGAGAGAAGGAAGGAAGATTGATTCCTGTTAGTATTGAGAAGCAACTTGAAAGCGCAATACGAAATGTTGTTGGAGAATTAGCAATAGCTAGTGGTTCTTCATTAGAAACAGCAACTGCAAGTTTTACAAAGATAACTGGTATTGAGGCAGAGATAAATAAGGATTAGTTAATAGTAACCCCTATTTTCTGTTCATTAAGCTCTATCTCCATTTCTGACTCCAAACTATCATTGAATAGCACTTCCTTTGCATGGAATTCATCAAGAGAAATATTAACATAATCCTCTAAAATCTTACGTGTATCATCATCCTCTACTTTAAGAGAAAGAGTAACCATATCATCAACCTTCAGCCCTTTCTTCTTCCTTAAGTCCTTATACCTTCTCATGAACTCATTGACTAGTGCTTCATTACGTAATTCTGTTGTAAGGTTACAATCTATTGTAATAAAGTTAGCACCTTCACCAGTTGTGTTGATACCCTCACCTACTTCTGGCTTTTCAGAATAAGAAATTTCTTTCACATTTATCTCCTCTTTAACAATCTCTCTTAATTCTTCACTTTCAATATTAACAAAAGCCTTACAGAGTGGTTGTCTTAGATTCAGTTTTGCATCTTCCCTAATCTTTAATCCATTCGATGCAATATCTCTAACCTTCTGCATATCAGCAAGTATTTTTTCATCAATATCTTCCGCTTGAGCTGTTGGGAAGTCATCTAAATGTACAGACTCCTTGCTATCTACACCCATATTCACAACAAGATTCTGATATATCTCTTCTGAAATGAAGGGAAGGAATGGTGCAAGAAGTTTAGAAAGTGTAACTAAAGCATGGTGAAGTGTACCAATGGCATCACTATCACCATTCTTAAATCTGTTTCTAGACCTTCTAATATACCACTGAGATAGGTCTTTAGCATACTCTTCAATATCTCTTGAAGCAGTTGGCATATTATATTGATCCATACATTCATTAACCTTAAACACCAAATCTTTTGTCTTTGCAACCATCCATCTATCCATTAAGTGATCTAGTTTTTCAACATTGTATTTATCACTATCCCAATTATGCAACTGCGCATATGTCACAAAGTAGTTGTATGAATTCCAAAGCTGGATGTAGAATCTTCTTCTTACATCTTCGAGGGTTGGCCAACCAAATCGCATGTTCCCCCCTATTGAAGCAGATGCATAGTTCCATCTTAAAATATCAGAACCCATCTTATCTGCAGCATCATCAAATTTAACATAGTTTGGTTTTGTCTTACTCATCCTCTCATTGTTCTCATCTCTTACCTCTGCAAAACATATAACCTCCTTGTATGGTGCTTTCTTTTCAAAAACAACACCAAAAACAAGCATAGAGTAAAACCATAATCTCACCTGCTCTATCATTTCAATTACCAATTCTGCAGG
>DHUO01000031.1:4163-4480 GCA_002409215.1 Candidatus Dojkabacteria bacterium UBA5232
CTCTTTACACTCTTACCACACTTAGGACACTTAATCTCTATTTCATCAATCCAAGGTCTATGTACATCTTCCAACTTATCCACTAATTCTGGATTTACAGCTACCTCTTTTAATTCTTCTAGACTCCCTACAACATGTAGATGTCCACACTCCTCACATTCATAGAAAGGAAGAGCTAAACCGTAGAATCTTTTCCTACTAATCATCCAGTTACTCATACTATCCAACCAACCTTGCATTCTCTTACCTGCAAATTCTGGTTGCCATTTCACATCCTCTGCAGCCGCTTTAAGCTCATCTTTAATCTTAAGAACATC
>DHUO01000031.1:4743-4892 GCA_002409215.1 Candidatus Dojkabacteria bacterium UBA5232
TTTTCTCTTCAAGCTCTTCAATCACCATCTCTGCTACATCATGTGCATATTTTCCATCTAGATTTCCAAAACCCTCTGTAAAATGACCTGTCGAATCAAGGGGGGAGATAATGTCTGCCCCTAATTCTTTACCCAATTCATAGTCTTCC
>DHUO01000025.1 GCA_002409215.1 Candidatus Dojkabacteria bacterium UBA5232
AGCTGAACTCATATTTTCATTAATAATGGTAATGTTCTCTTTCTTACTAAAGAATGTATCATGATGATCAATTACTACAGTTGGCAATGTACCATCTACACTATCTTCTTCATCAATACACAAGCTTAAATCTCCAGCATCTGTAATTAAAATTGCATCATACCCATCACTATCCAATTTACTCACCATCTCAATATCCTTCATATTAGGTAATCTCATAGAAGGATTCTGTTTTGCTTGAATATTGAAAATTTTTTTAGGATACATCTCCATTAAAATCTGTCTTAACAGAAGAGAACTACAAAAAGCATCTACATCAGGTCCTTTGTGTGTAAGGATTAGAAACTTTTCATACCTCTCTACAATTTTCTTAAATTCTTTGTATTCATTTTTCATATTCTTGATAATACCAGATAGAGAGAATATAATACAGATATTGCATTAAATTAATAAAAATACACATGTTAGACATCAAAAGAATTGTAGAAAATAAAGAACTAGTAGAAAAAGGACTTCTCAAAAGAATGAATAAAGAAGATCTAAACTTAGATCAAATAATCTCTCTCTATGAAGAGAAAAAGAAACTTCAAACAGAATTTGATACAAAAAGGGCGGAGCAGAATAGTTTTAATGAGAAAATGGCTAAGATAGATAAGAAAGGTGATGATTTTAAGAAATTAGTAAAAGACTTAAAACAGAAGGCAGAGGAAGTTAAGGAAGTTGAAGCTAAGCTTAAAGATGCTGATGATTTGTTAAAGTCAAAGTTGGAGGTTCTACCTAACATTCCAGATGTAGATGTAGTTTCAGGTGGTAAAGAGAATAATGAGGTTGTCAAAGAGGTTGGAAAGAAACCAGAGTTCTCTTTTGCAATTAGAGATCATGTTGAGTTAGGTACAGATCTTGGAATTTTTGATTTTGAAACAGCAACAAAGATATCAGGTAATAATTTCTCTATGTACAGAGGATTAGGAGCACAGTTGGAGTGGGCATTGATTAACTATTTCATTTCAACACACCTTCAAAATGGGTATGAAATGATCCTTCCTCCAAACCTTGTAACTAGAGATTCTGCATATACTGCGGGACAATTACCAAAGTTTGAAGAAGATGTATATTGGGTACAGGATGGATTATGTTTAATACCTACTTCAGAAACAGTCCTAACTAACATCTACAGAGGCGATATTTTAGATGAAAAGGAGCTCCCCAAAAAGTTCTTTGCATATACTCCTTGTTACAGAAGAGAGGCTGGTAGTTACAGAGCAAATGAAAAGGGATTGATTAGAATGCATCAGTTTAACAAAGTGGAGATGTTCCAATATACTTCTAAAGAAAAATCAAAAGATGCGTTTGAAGAGATGCTCTATAATGCAGAAGAGCTAGTCGCTGGACTAGGTATGCATTATAGAGTTGTTAAATTAGCTGCGGGAGATTGTTCTGCTGGTATGGCAAGGACATATGATGTAGAGGTATATATTCCTTCTATGGATAAATACTACGAAGTGAGTTCGGTTTCAAATGCTAGAGAGTATCAAGCAAGAAGAGGTAATATGAGATATAAAAATGCTGATGGTAAAATAGATTTCTTGCATACTCTGAATGGTTCTGGTTTGGCAACTAGTAGATTGATGGTAGCACTAATTGAAACATATCAAAATGAGGATGGTAGTATAACAATCCCAGAAGTTCTAAGACCATTTATGGGAGAGATAACTAAAATTAGGAAGTAAAGGATATGAACTATTTTCTAGGATTTTTTCCAGATGATGAGAATAGAAAGAAAATAACGGAAGTTGTATCTGGTGTAAAGGAAGTTTTTGAAGGCTTTGATATCAAGGTAAGATGGAGTCAACCTAAGTCATACCATATAACAGTTCTTTTTCTAGGAACAAAATTTCCCTTCCCAAAAGTTTTAATGTGCAAACAGAAATTAAAGAAGTTTTCATTTAGAAAATTCAAAGTTAGATTTAATTCCATAAAGCTAGGAATCTCAAGAAAGTACAGAGAGCTTCTCTATCTGGATCTCTTAGAGGGTGGAGATGAGATGAGACAGTTGCATCTGGAATTGAGGAATATGACAGGTACTAAGGAGGATACAAATTTCATACCACACTTAACATTAGGTAGAGTAAATAAGGATCTTACAACTCAGGAGTATATGAATATAGCTAAGGATCTTTCAGTTGTAACAAAGAAGTTGAAGGTAAATAAAATTGAATTTGAGGTACAGAGCATCGATTTAGTTAAATCAGAAGAGGGTCTATACTCTATCGAAATGAGTGTTAATGGTGCTTAGAATCTCTTCTAAGCTTTTTACGTACTCTACATTCTCATTCCTTCTAAACCATGTTCTCTGTCTTTTTGCATATTGGTTTGTATGCGTGATAATTTCCTCTTTTACCTCTTGGATACTCTTCTCTCCATTAAAATATCCATCGAACTCTCTGTAACCAATCGTATCTAGAGCAGGGTAGATATTTAATCTCTCTTTGTGAATCAATTCATTTTCGTTGATTAATCCAGCCTCAAACATTTTCTCTACTCTCAATCGAATATTTTTCTTTATGGTATCCACATCTATGTCTAGAAAAAAGTAGAGGTGGTTTAATGCTTTCCCTTTCTTAACGCTGGGTAAGCCGTGTTTAATGATATGCATTAATCTTCTTGGGTTCTCTTTGTCACTTTTATTAAGCTTTTCCAACTTTTTGCTTCCAATCATTTTTTGGAGATCTTTAATACTTAAACCTTTTAAATCAATATTAATTTCTTTCTTTGGATTTTCTTTAAGTTTGTAGTTATATACAACTGAGTCTATGTATAGTCCTGTTCCACCAACGAATATGGGAGTTACATTTTCTGGTAATTTTTTTAGAAGTGCAAATACATCTTTTTGGTATTGGTATAGATTGTACTGTTGTTTAACAGAGATATAAGAGTATAAATAATGTTTAATCCCATCAATTATGAACACTCCATCTTCGATTTCATCAGGAGTGGGCTTGGCTGTTCCAATAGAGATTTCTTTGTAAACCTGTCTTGAATCGGCATTGATGATAACACCGTTGATTTCTTTTGCTAGCTTAATTGCAACATCAGATTTTCCTGATGCTGTACATCCAGCAATTACAATAATAGGTCTTTTATTCATCCTTGAAGATAATTGATACTAAGAGGAAGTTAATCCAGATAGTTCCAATGGAGAGAATAGATGTAAGGAGTATAAATGTAAAAGGTGTTCCTGTTAGTGAGAGTATAAAGGCAATTATTAATAGCGCAATAAAAACTGTAATTTGAAGTGAATCCTTAAACATTTCTTTTTTAAGTGAGTATGCATCCATCTCCTTGTGCATTTTTCGTGAGGTGAAAAAACCTAATAACATTCCGATACTTATAATCTCAACGAAGAGTACTACAATAGGGGTAAGAAGAAATATGTATCTAATACTTTCATTAAATACTTGATTAAGGATAATGAATGATAGTACTGTTAATATTCCAGAAGAGAGTAGTGATATTGTTGTAAATGTAATAAACTCTTTCTTTTTTCCGCTTAAAACCCATGATGCAAATAGAATGAACAGCAAGACAAAGATGAACATTCCTGCTAGAGATATTAATTGATAAATACTCCAGTTGTTAATTATTGATTTAAATATCTCCATTATTATACTTGTCTAACATTATCTATATACCAGTTCGATATTAGTAAAGATAGTTTTGAAATAGCAATTAAAGTTATCATCTGTATTGCAAATATTGACATTAATCCTGTCCCTAATATATTGATTGTGATTAATATAGCTATGGCTCCAATAACAATGTATAACTCTGAATCTCTGTTACTAACCAATGCTCTAATTAAAATAGTTGTTAAAATTGCAGTAATCGTGAGGAGGAATGTGTCGATAGGTGTTTGTGTTAGTTTGATATACGTAAGGTATATGGTTAAGGTGATGATTGTGGCTAAAAAGGATTTTACCAAACTTGTTTTTGTGTCGTATTTAAATATATAGAGGAGAATATAAACAGCGATTAGTGAAATTGCAAAACCAATTGTTATTTTAACATAATCGATTCGTATATTTTGAGGTTCTAAATCATTCTGAGATTCCAATATATATTTAACAGGGATATGTCCGGAGTTATATAAAAGTCCTGTAACTTTCGCTCCTATTGGATCGTCAGCATTGATACCAACTGTTATTGATTCTACCTTGCTTGAACCTTCTTGGAAGATTGGAACTTGGTAGGGTGTTACAAATCCATCTATTTCAACACCTATTGTTTCTCCCTGTTTCTCCTTTAGGAATTGGTTCAGTTCTCTTCTCTTGCTTGCTCGTTGCTTGAAAATAGCAAAGTATCTGTAAGTGCCATCACTTGTTCTTAACTTTTGTTTTGGGATATATACTTCTCTAAAATCTTCTTGGTCCCAATCTGTAGCATCGTAGTTCTCTCCCATGATTATGGTAAGAGGATTCTCTTGATTTGTAAAATCAACATCACTCTTTCTTGTTACAACCCTGTAATTAAACCTGTTTGCAACTAATTGAGCTACATTCTCTGGATCTTTTGTGCTGTTAACAACAATTCTTAGCTTTGTACTACTCTCATCCTTCTCTTCGATGAAGATAGTGGAGTTTTCAACACCAAACCCTCTTAACCTTCTGTATAGAACCTCTTTAATCTTCTTAATATCTCTATCATCTTTGGTCTCTACCTTTAAAATATATTCCTTCGACCAATATTTTGAATCTTTTGTATTTAGATTAAATGAAAGTTTTTCTGAGACTTTTTCTGTAAGGGGGAGTGCAATTAAGGTTGTAGAGATAAGCATAGCTGTAACAAGAACTAGGGCTACGTATCTGACAGTTTTCTTGAAATTAAAGTTGAAATTGAATTTTAGTTTCATAATTATAGTAAATCAGCTATTTGTCCAAAGAGTACGATTTTATCGTGTTCTAATATATTCATCAAGAAAGGTTCTCTCTTTTTTCTTGCAAAATCAAAGTCTTCTTTTGTAATAGCACTAAATCTGATAACCCTCCCTGTTTCTTTTTCAAGTAGTGCTACTGCATTTGTTAAGTCTTTTACCTTCATCTTCCCAATGAAAAGAAAATCAACATCGGTATCTCTCTCATGTTTCTTTTTAATGAAGCTTTCAGTCAGAACGACAACTTCAACACCTTCAATTCCCTTTGCGATTTCCATAATCTTTTCACCTTTTTCTGATTCTTTGTAGAATATAGCTCTGAGATCGTAAATAATAGGGCACTCTTTATTAACTCTGTATACAACCCTGTTTCCTTCTTTCTTGGATTTAAGTATACCTGCCTTTTCCAGATTCATTAATTCTCTTCGAACGGCGTTGATTTCTTCATTCAGTATTCTGACAAGTCCTCTAACATGGTGAGCAGCATCTAAATTAGACATGTATGTATCTAATATGCTGATTCTGACTTTTGATATGAACAGGTGTTTTAACATTCTCACCCCAACTGCCTAATATTATTGTTCAATTATATCAAATTTTCCATCTGATTGGGGCAGTGCTGATATCCATATTCTACCACGATTAAACTTTATAGTATTTCCACTGTTATCATAGAACTTGGTTCGCTCTGTTCTGGAGGCCTTTTTCCATTTCCCATTGATAATTTTTCCATCTTGAAGAATTACGGCTTCACCTTCTCCTACTGTTGGTATTACTACTCTTGCCGTTCCATCAGCAGCGCCACTCATTTTAACTTTTTGTATTACTATGTTTTTAGCTGTAACTTGTGTATTAGTTTCTTGATCTATATCGTTTTTACCTCCGACTTTTCTATAATATGTGTTTGTTGGTTGGTCATATGTCCAAATTGAATCATATGCACCTCCGTTATTTAGTCTCATATGGAAAACTGTTTTAACTATACTCTTTTTACCTCTGTTTGCCATGTCTGCATCATTCTTAAACTCCAAACTCTGTACTGTACTAGGGAAGCTGTTCCAATTCATTCGTTTACCGTATTCCCAAGCATTCTTCACAGAGCTGTATTCATTATGTGGTGCAACTCGTCTACCATCATTCCATCTCCATGCGCCGATAGTAGAGATATCTTTAATACCATATGCATATACATTCCCGCATGCATTTGCTTTAGGGTTGGTACTTTCTGCACAACCATCACGAATCAGAATTGGGTCGTATTCACTAAGCCATTCAAGATAGTACTGTCTTAGACTGCGAATAGGACCAACTTTGTCTGGAGCACTACTCCAGTATATTGCTAGATTTCTTGTTATTCCTCCCTCTGCATTAGCCTCATAGACAATATCAGCACTATTATACCCCGATGCTGATCTTGCATGTACATGATTGTTTGTCATTACAGCAACAGGTCTCCTGCTTCTCATCTCCTCCATCTCTTTTTTAGTAAACAGAAGTCCATTTAAAGGACTCTCCTCAGTTCTTGGTTCTTGTGGTTGAGAAAGAAGAGGTAATTGTTTTACAAAAGAATGTAGTTTTGATTTCGGAGAAATATAGTTTCTGTCAAAAAGTACAACTTGAGATGGTGGGGTGGGTCTTAGTTTGTAGATAGCAAAGTAATAAAAAGCACCAATTCCCACAAGAGAAAGTATTGCAACTAGAGGAAATATCAAGGCTTTGGGATTGAACTTTTTCTTTACTAAAGGAGATTGTGTTGTTTTATCTACTCCTTTTTCCTCAATTTTAGGTGCTTCTTTACCTTCTTCTATTTCAATTACTTTTGCCATACTAAATCCTACCATAATTGTGATGTATTTCAATATGTTGTACTGATTACATGCATATGCTAGGATTAAATATTAAAATATTAATGAAAAATATATGAAAAAATCAGTAATATATTTTATCCTAATTCTCGTCTTAATTGGTGGTATAGCAGGATATATCATTACGAGGAATAAGGGGGAGGAAGATGGTAAAACTCCTGATGCAACTCAGACACAGGAGGAGAAGAAACCAACAGGAAAGAAGGAAGATAAGAAGCCATCAAAAGATGTTGGGAAAAAACCTGAGAGTGGTGATTTTACAGGATTCTCTTCAAAAACTCAGGAGGTTGGGACTCTTGTTGAAGATGAGAAGTTTACACTTGAGAGCATTGTTGATACGGAGAGGACAGGGTATCACGAGTTTGCATTCAATTTAAGAGGTTCAAGTGAGCCAAGAGCTGTTGCTAGATATGATGCCTCTTCTAATGTAATTAAAATTGAGATAAGTAATGTAGAGAAAGATAATAGTGGTATCCCATATCAAGGAGAGAGGAGTGTTAAGAAAGAAGGAATCTCTAGATTATACCGCAATGTTTCTGGTGCTCAAGAGAAGAGCTTCTATGATATTGGTCTCTCTCAGAGTACAACATTTAAGCTAGATCTAACCTCTAAAGATGGAGAAGATGGAGTGTGGGTTGTTTTGTTGTATGTAAAATATCCAGGAGAGAAAGAAGTTTCTGAGAATCTAGGAAGTAGTGAGTTTTCTAAAACTGACCAATCAATCTCTGGTGTTGGTGTTGATAAGGATGCTTCTGTAAACTCATATGCATATAGTGCATCTGGAGGTATTTTCAAGTTAGCATTTGATGTTTCTGCTACTGGAGATAATCCAATACCAATGGCAAGTGCTAAATATAATGAGAGTGGTGATTTGGTTTTAACATTTGAAAGTTTGAAAATTGACAGAGGAAATAAATCCTTAAATGGAGCATCTTTACCTCTAGGTATAACTCTTAGTACATCTAGGGATGGAGAGCAATCAGTATATACTTTTAGTAACTTAGGAAAGAAAGATGAGTTTAAGCTTAGTGCAAACCTAGGTCCTAATCAGGTCATTATTGAAATTAAATAATGATCATATTGGTAGATTTCTCTAATGTCCTTTTGGATGTTGAGAAATGGGAATTAGATAAAGAAGTTGTTTCTCTTTTAATAAAGCTAGGTAGGAGAGGGTATCCTTTATATCTGTTTACCAATGTTCCAAGTGTAAAGCTTGAGGTGTATGAGAAAGAGTTTCGGTACATGCAGTATTTTGATGGGATAATTCATGATGATAGATATATTAAGCCTAACCCACAAGCTTATGAAATGCTTGAGGAGCAGACAGGGTATAAGTATGAGGATATGATTTTCATAGATAACAGTAAGCAGAATATTAAAGTAGGGGAGAGTTTTGGTATTAAGGGAATCCTTTATATTGGAGTTGAAGATCTAAGAAAGGAACTAAACAAACTTAATCTTCTTTAGACTTCTTATCAACGAAGGATATTTGTAAGTCTTTTCCTAAAGCATTAGCTATTTGTATGAGTTTGTATATGGATGTGTTTCTTTTGCCGTTCTCTATCTTACTAATTGTTGTTCTTGGAATTGAAGATTTGAGTGCTAACTCCTCTTGTGTTATGCCAAGCTCTTCCCTTGTATCTCGCAAGCTTCTTAAAGCTAGCTTTTCTTCAACCTTTTTATTCATATACCTTATCTCCTTCTCGGTCATATATTTTTTTTGAACTTCTCTCCAAGGAATTAATTTATATTTTTTCATAGATAGTATCTATTATATATTATTTTTTCTTTTAATAGCTTTCTCAATTTCTCTTACAGGTGTTTTCTGAGTCTTTTTCTTAAATGCGGATAGTATGATAATGTGCTCTTTATGATCGCAATATATAAATCTGTATATCCCATCACCTAAAATTCTGATTTCAAAAAGATCATATCCCTGTAACTTTTTAGAGTCAGGGTACTCTAAATATCCTCTGGTCTCGAATTCTGTTATTAGTTTCCAATATCTATCCCTTATATGTTTTGGGAAAGTATCTATTTCCTTTTCAGCTTGATTTAATATGAATATTTCTTTCTTCATATATTGTGCCATATATAACAACTTAGGTCAATATTATTTATATTCTAATAAGCAAAGATTAATTTGATATTAACTATTCTGAGAACTTTGATATAATGGAAGACACGGGGTGTAGTTCAGATGGCTAGAACGCTTGTATGGGGTACAAGAGGTCGCTCGTTCAAGTCGAGTCACCCCGACTTTTGAAAAAAATATTTGACAACCGAGAAATTTAGTATACAATATGTCCTTGTACCTAACACTATATATACTTAAATAATGGAAGATACAAGAAAAAACAGTAAACAGTATGTAGTTTTCTACTCCCTTCTGTTTATACTCCCAATAATAATTCTTCTAATTAAGGGATAAAAATTCCAAAACAGTTTGTCTTTTTTTGCAATCCATGAGATATTGTATGGATATTATTTGACTGTCCATATATATGAGAAGGATTTTAAAAGTCTTTTCTATTTTCTTTTTTCTTCTTCCTANNGGACAGTATATTTCTAAAACTGTTTGACAAGATCTATAAAATATGTAAAATGTTATCCGCTTATCTAATACTATAGTTTTAAAATGGAATCAGATAAAAAGAGTAATAAATATTTGTTGCTTTATTCACTGTTATTCTTAATCCCATTGGTAGTCCTTTTTATAAAAGGATAGTTTTCTTAAGAAATTTAGCTTGTAAATCTCATATGTAATATGAGATGATGGAGTTGTAACTGTAAGTATATGTTTTAATATAAAAATTTACTGTCCAT
>DHUO01000010.1:0-4919 GCA_002409215.1 Candidatus Dojkabacteria bacterium UBA5232
ACAGGTCCAACATTAAATACTCGCTCTATATCTGAAGCCATAGCCATCTGTTTATGGAACTGTGGAGATTGTGCAAGGTATGCTTTTCTATCAAAATATTTAACCTCAAATACATTTGCACCTCCCTCACTAGCAGCATTTATAATTCTGGGAGCTTGTATCTCTGTGAACTCATTTTGCAAGCAGTAATCTCTCAGTCCTTTTGTCATTGTGGTTGCAACTTCCATCATTAGATGGTTCTTCTTTGATCTAAGATCAATCCATCTGTAATCTAATCTTTTATCTAGTGCGGTGAGATTCTCAGAGTGCTCCTCTTCTATGACAATTGGTAGGGGAGTCTGTGCAAGAGAATCGATTGTAATATCTTTAATCTCTAACTCATATCCAATAGCCACCTGCTTAGCCTCATTTACTTGTCCTTTAATATCGACAATAGATTCGTGAGTTAAACCTTTTACAGTATTAAAAAGTTCTTCACCATTTCCGATCCAACAAACAGCTTGTACGCTTCCACTTCTATCTCGAATTATTAAGAAGATAATTTTACCCTGATCTCGAATAGTATCGACCCTTCCTCGAACTCGTACTTCTTTTCCAATATGCTTACCTAAGTCTTTTATTATGATTCTTTTCATAGAGGGGATTATATATCAAATTACATAGGAAGAAAACCCTTTTTCTCTTGAACTTTAGGTTCTGGCAACACAATTTTGTCTTGAACCAAACCGTAGTCAATTGCAGGATAATATATATCAAAGTTCCCTTTTACATCCCCTTCAAAAATCACCTCTCCAGAAAGCACATATATTGGTTGCAGGAAGTTCTGCTCATGTGGGGCTTCGTAGTAATATAATTTCATATCTTGATTCACAACGAATCTCTTCACAACTCTTGGAGAATACTCAGATATGTAATCTCCTTCAACATCGTACAGGTAAGCAATCTTTCCTTCTCCATTCTGTATCTTCTCTAATGCATCTTTAGGATCGACTAACTCATATGTTCCGCAGGGCTCCACGGAAAGTGGCCAATATGTATATTCGATTTGATATATTTGTGAAAAGCTTCCTTTCTGAGTACTATCATTCACCCCAACATATACTGAGATGTTAGAATCTTGTGATTTAGGAAGTACGATACGTGTGTTAAACGTTGAGAGTTCAACTCTCTTGTCATTAACAATAGAAGTTTCCTTGACTGCTTTCTCTCCCATTGTTTTTTCAAAAGAAGCTACCATCTCTTTTGCTCCTACCAAATCAGATCGAATTGTTACTAGTGACTTCACTCTAAAGAAACTTACTTTGATTAGATGTGCCTCTGAGGCAGAACGTGCTCTACTAAAACTACCATCAGGATTAATCGTGATATATACTACCTCTGCATTATCACCCAAATCACTACTTAACAAACTTAAAGAATTCAAAGCGTTTCTTGCTTTACTCTTAGCTTCCTGTTCTGACGGTACGGTAGATGTCTCTGCAATCTTTTTTACATAAAGAGGATCACTCTTCATTACAAAGTTCTGATTCTTAGCATTAACAGAAAGGGTCTTTCTAGCTGCCGAATTTATCCATTCATAATATCCTTCTCTTCCTCTGGACATTTTGTCATCCTCAAATCCCATCTTTTTTGCTAGACTCTTCGCTCTGGAGCTGGAATCCCATACCTGTGTTGGATTGTTATACTTGTACACATTTACAATTTGTGGCAACTTATTAATCTTTCCAGTATCAGTATTTATCTCAAAAAACATCTCAGAACCACTTGCAAGATTGAGTGAAGGAAGATCTAGCTTGTTTGTCTCAAGAAAATCTTCTCTTTTTTCAGTACATGCGAAATTCGCAGTTACATACTGCTGGGGTGGTTTTGTAGGACCTTTGTATGTAATTGCAAAAACGAGTAGGATTAAGATTGCTAGAACTACCAATGCAATCACTCCGAATCTTCTTGTCCAAAATGCTGCTTCAGTTAATGTCATGATATAATCTTACCATACTTAATTAAGTATAAGAATAATCTTAAACATATTCCTATGAAAACTCCAGAGGAGAGCAAGAAAATAGCAGAGCTTCTTTTCCCAGATGTTAAAGAAACAGCAGATGATATATTAAAAAAATATCCAAAGAGGAATCTAAAAGAAAATCAAATGGTTTTAAGATTTGCACCTAGTCCTACAGGTTTTTTGCATATAGGTGGTGTATATTCAAGTTTGGTATGTGTAAAGTTAGCAAGACAGAGTAGTGGTATTTCAATTTTAAGAATAGAGGATACGGATAAGAAGAGAGAGGTAGCGAATGGAATCTCTGTAATAGTAGATGGATTAAAAGGTTTTGATATTGAATTTAATGAAGGTCCTAAGAGTGCAGATGAGCAGATCGGCGAGTATGGTCCATATATTCAGAGCCAAAGATTAGATGTATACAAAGTTTTTGCAAAAGAGATGGTGTCTAAAGGTCATGCATATCCATGCTTCATAACAGAAGATGAATTAGGAAAAATACGAGAAGAGCAGGAAAAGGAAGGCGTTCGAACAGGATACTACGGTAAATGGGCTAAGTGGAGAGATGCAAGCATAGATGATATTCAAAAAGAGGTTGATGAAGGAAAACCTTTTGCAATTAGATTGTACTCAACAGGTAATATTGATAATACATTTGAGATGACAGATATGATTAAGGGTAGGGCAACTCTTCGAGAGAATGATATGGATGCAGTACTTCTTAAATCTGATAGCTTCCCAACATATCATTTTGCACACCCAATAGATGATACCTTGATGGGCATAACAATGGTCACAAGAGGTGAGGAGTGGTTTGCATCTGTTCCCCTACATTACGAACTTTTTAAGAAATTAGGATTTGAACAGATTTCATATATGCACTTCTCTACATTAATGAAATTAGATAATGAAGGGAAAACAAAAAGAAAACTAAGTAAGAGAAAAGACCCAGAGGCAGATGTCCAATACTATATTGAAAATGGATACCCTAATGAGGGAATAGTTCAGTATCTACTAACTCTTGCTAATTCCAACTTCTATGATTGGAGAGTACAGAATCCAAATTTAGATATTGATGAGTTTCAATTAAAATTAGAAAAATTCAATAAAGCTGGAGCACTGTTTGATATTGTAAAGCTAGAAGATATTTGTAAAGAGTACATAGCATCACTTTCAGCAGAGCAGGTGTATGAGAAATCTCTTGATTGGGCTAAGAAATATGATAAACAGACAGCTAAGCTTCTGGAACTAAACAAAGATTACTGTATTAATATTTTCAATATTGAGAGAAGTGGAAGTAAGATTAGAAAAGATATTGTTAAGTTTAAGGATAGTAAACTGCAGTTAAGAATATTTTTTGATGAATTGTTTAATGAAGAAGAGTATGAGGATATATTAAACAGGGTAGATAGAGATATTCAGAAAGAAATTGTTGAGAGATATATTAATATATACAACTCAGGTGAGGATAATGTTGTTTGGTTCGAGAATATAAAGAAGTTAGGAGATAGCTTAGGTTTTTGTTCAGATAGGAAGGAGTATGAAGCTAAAAGAGATAAATATAAAGGTACAGTTGGTGATGTTGCAATGGTTTTGAGAGTAGCAATTACTAAAAAGACACAGAGTCCTGATCTATATCAAGTTATGAGTGTATTAGGTAAAGAGAAAGTGGTTCAGAGATTGGAAAAGTATGCTCAAAAAATGGTATAATTAAGTAGTGATACTGCCGGATCGTCTAATGGTAGGACGACGGTCTCTGGAACCGTAAATTCTAGTTCGAATCTAGGTCCGGCAATATATTATTTGTTTTTTTATAAACAATGGCAGAAGAATACACACAGGAAAGTTTTGATGATTTTCTCGAGAGAGGAGGGTATGATACTTTGAAAGAGGATGAGAATATTCCCGAATTTACCAATACACAAGATTTCTATGAAAGTCCAAACGGTCTTAATATAAAACATAATCCAAACAGTCAGAGATATCTTGCTCTTTTAGAAAAAGATCCTTTAGGAAATGTAGTACAGCATGAGAATATATCTTCAATAGTTAGAAAACAGGCACAGTATGTAGAGGTAAGGAATCGAGATGATGCTGGTCACACAATGCCTCTAATAACAGCAGGAGAATTTAATGAAGATGGTTCGTTTGTTGGTTTATTTAGAAACAGGTTTAGAATGGAAATGCCAGGAGGAGATAGTGAGATATTTAGAGCAAATGGGGAGTGTCATCTGATTAGAACATCAAAGGATGGAAGAATAATCGTTGTCAAAATGTCCTTACCTAAATATGATGCGGAGAAGCCATTGAAAACGACTCATTTTACTATTGGGGATAAGACTAAATTAGAATTAGATTCTGAAGTACAAAGGAAGGTTGCAGAGTTTGAAAAAGATCCTAAATCCATGCCTCCAGGTACGCTACATTCATTGTTTGAAGAGATAACCAAGAAATTTGAATAGATAGTTCTTTTTGTGATATAACATACACACATTGACCCAGCTATCACTGGTGAGTGGGGAAAGAAAGATATGTATTTCTAATTACATATTCATTAGAATCCCAAGCCTATGTATCAAAATACACAGGTAATGAGGGAATATTAGTAATAATATTCTAAAATAGGGTGGTAACACGAAATATTCGTCCCTTTGTAAATATTAAAAAAGTATTGGAAATATAACCCATACCTTTTTAATAAATACAAGGGGATTTTTGTTAATATATACTTAAGAAAAAAGTAAAAAGAGTAAATAGAAATAATTTTAATAATATTTTGTATGTCTAAAAGTAAAAATCTTAAAGCAGTAAAACCTAATCAAGACTTTGTGCAGATGGAAAAGGACATTATGTCTTTCTGGGAAAAGAATGATATTGAAAAGAAATATATTAATAGGAATAAGGAATCTAAAAAACATTT
>DHUO01000010.1:5169-5925 GCA_002409215.1 Candidatus Dojkabacteria bacterium UBA5232
AATATGCAGGGATATGAGCAGAGATTTCAGAATGGTTTTGACTGTCAAGGATTGTGGGTAGAGGTTGGTGTTGAGAAAGAGTTAGGTTTTAATAGTAAGAAAGATATTCAAGAGTACGGTTTGGATAAGTTCACAAATCAGTGTATTGCTAGAGTAAACAAGTATGCTGGAGTACAAACAGAGCAATCCAGAAGATTGGGTATGTTCATGGATTGGGAGAACAGCTACTACACTATGTCTAAAACAAATAACTTGTATATTTGGAAATTTCTTCAACTTTGTCATGAGAAAGGATTGTTGTACAAAGATAGGTCTGCAACAACATGGTGTCCTAGATGTGAGACAGGTCTTTCACAGCATGAGCAGGCAGAGGGCTACAAGATTGTAAAGGATACATCGGTGTATGTATTTTTTAAATTAACACCTAAAAAGGGTGAGAAGACAGATGAGTATGTATTAGCATGGACAACAACACCGTGGACTCTTTCATCCAATGTTTTGTTAGCTGTAAATCCTGCATTGGGATATGTAAAGACAAAAGTTAATGGTAATACCGTTTATGTTGGACAAGAGGCTGCTAAGAGATTGGATTGGAAAGATGTTGAAGAGATTGATGTAAAGGAATTGGTGGGTAGAGAGTATGAAAGTTTGTTTGATATTCCAGCACAAAAAGGGATTAAGCATACTATTGTAGAGTGGGATTTAGTTGATGAAAAGACAGGTTCTGGTGTAGTACATATTGCACCTGGTTGTGGT
>DHUO01000010.1:6208-6354 GCA_002409215.1 Candidatus Dojkabacteria bacterium UBA5232
TTATAGATGAGCTTAAAGAGAAAAAACTTCTGTACAAAACAGAGGAGTATTCACATAGCTATCCTCACTGTTGGAGATGTAGTACAAAATGTTTGTTTAAATTAGAGGACAACTGGTTTATTGATGTTCTTAAGATTAAAGATGAG
>DHUO01000004.1 GCA_002409215.1 Candidatus Dojkabacteria bacterium UBA5232
CCCATCAACAATATTTTGTATCCTTTTATCTCAAAAAACATTACTAAAGAAGCATTATTAACATTAGGTACTAAATGAGGATCTCCATCAAAAGGGAAAATTACTGCCCCATATATATCTCGGTATTTAATATAGTCGCCTGCTTTCTTAGGTCGCAACAATGTTTCATACTCTTTTAACAAATATTCATACCCAACATACTCATACTCCACAGGAAAATACCAAATCTCTTTCACTTCATACTTTTTTAATATTAAAAGAAGCCCCTCAAGATGATCTTGATGTGGATGTGTGAGAATCAACCTTTCGATTGTCTTGTCATACCAAGGCAGATGCTTAGATAGGGAATATATAACTGTATCATCAGCACCCCCATCAATCACTATCTGAAAATTATCCTGTTGTATCAATATTCCATCCCCCTGCCCTACATCAAAAAAGACAATCTCTGGTTGCTTAGCTATATCTTTCCCTAATACAACAACAGAAAAGAGACCTGCCATTAGAAATATTATTAACAAGAGATTCCTCCATAGAAAGTTAAGAATCTGTTTTAAGATAATAGTTGTACTGCTCATTTTTAATTGGATAGAGATAAATTGTTAAAAGTAATATGAATCCAAGGAAAACTAGTGAAACAACCTTTGCAGAGCTATCTGAGAAGTGTATCTGACCCCAATTAAGTTTGTATATTAGATTTGTCACGAATTCAAAATACTTTAATTGCATGTTTGCAACACCAAAAAGGATAAAGGCAAAAGGTTTGAAGATGTTCCACAGCATTATTCCAAAGATTCCTAAAAACATTGTGGTATCTATGATTGGAAGGATTAGAGTATTACTGATAACTGCCCATATAGAAATGGTTTTGAAAGAGAGTATTGATACTGGAATTGTAGATAGCGTGCATGCAAGAGTGGGAAGAATATTATTCTCTACAAAGGGAAGCTTTTTAGTAATTTTCTGCTTTATATCAATTAAAATTGGAAGAACATATGTCAAACCTACAACAGCAGATACAGAAAGAAGAAAGCCAATATCAAAAAGGATTAATGGTTTAATCAGGACAAAAAGTGCTGATGCTAAGGGAATTGCAATATGTACGGTATTACTCCTACCGAATATTATAGCTAGCAGGGATATGCTCCCCATTATACAGGCCCTTACTATTGATGAAGAAAGTCCTGAAAGAATGGCAAACATCCAAATGACTATAAGTCCTACAATTACTCTCCATTTTTTAGGAAGAAAGAAAAATATTCTCTCAGCAACTATCACAAGTATTGTCACATTGTATCCAGAGGCAGCAACAATATGACTAAGTCCTGCCACCCTAGTAGCTTCATCAAAAGCCGTGTTAAAAAGCCTTTTTTGACCAAAAATGATACCGGCAAGAAGGGAGGATTGAGGTTCATTTAACACCTTATCTATGGTGGCAATCATACTGTTTTTGTTGTCTACAAGCCAATTTCTTACAACACTACCCTTACGAGTAATAGCTGTTGACTCACATTCAACAATCGGATTGTTCATCAAAAGAAATATTTTCCTGTCCCTCAGATACGCCCCATAGTCAAAACCTTCAAAACTCTCTGGTATCTCCAAAGTTCCACGAAATTGACATAGCTGCCCCAGATGTAATTTGTAGAAGCTAGATGTCTTGATCAGTAATAAAGTATCATCCCTAAGAAGTTGCTCCCCCTCTACAGGAGTATCCTCTAGAAGTTTAACAACAACATGCTGACCTCGATGCTTTTCGATAGGTTCATCAGATATATAACCCACAACATTTGTGAAACTGGCTGTGAAACGAAGGACCTTACCCTCTATCTCCGATTCATGTCTTAAAAACGGTCCAACACGCACAAGAACAAGAGAGCCTATTACAGAAACAAAAAAGAAAAGTTCAAATATTGTACCTATACTCCTAACGAGCTTTATCCTCCACTCACTCTTTTTCAAAATTACCTCACTACTTCTTCGAAGCCGATTCTTTAGAAAGTAAGAAAACATGACAAGAGGAATAGTTACAATTAGCCCGATAGTATAACTCACCTTTATGTTCCTCAATACGGATATGCACACAGCATTAAGAAGAACATACAGAATCGAAAATGTGATGATTTTGTAATCTAGAATAAATCTATACAACCCAACCAACCTATTTCTTAGTTTCAAAAATATACCCTTTAGTATTCTCCAAATTCTTAAATACATACCTTCTCTTTAAATTTGGAAAATGTAGACTC
This sequence comes from Candidatus Dojkabacteria bacterium UBA5232, assembly GCA_002409215.1. Lineage (GTDB taxonomy): Bacteria > Patescibacteriota > Dojkabacteria > SC72 > SC72 > UBA5232. The sequence goes on from DHUO01000004.1 coordinate 2,250, forward strand.
ACCAATTCCACTAATATTTAAAAGATCCTCTATTGCAGAGTATGGTCTGCCCTCTATAATCTTCTGTGCCATTGCAGGACCAACTCCATTTAATGTATCCAGTTGTTCTGCTGTTGACGTATTGATATTGATACAACTTGTCTCATTATTATCATTAGTACCACCACTGTCACTCTCACTAGTGAACATATTTGTTTGTGAGCTATTATTTATTATTGTTTCAACCTCCTTAGCTTGAGGTAAAAAACTAACTAACTTACAATCAACCTCCTCCTCATACGGGATATATATTTTCTGATTATTGACCAAAACCTGAGAAAGATTTATCTTCCTAGCAACGAATCTATATGCAACATTACTTGAGAACCCACCAGCTTTTGTAATGGCATCTACAATCATGGATCCTTCATCTAAACAGAAAACCCCTGGCTTTTTTAGAGCTCCACTTACATCTACATTTATTTTACAGGTCTTAGGTATTTCTAATGTTTTTTCACCTGTACCTACTGTAGCTTCAGTAACTATGGGAAGATTATTTTCTCCAGAGAAATCTTCAACACTCTGAACCTCTTGCTTTTTATCCAATTTGAAAAATGGGTATATGAGGAAGTGATCTAGCAACACACCTAAAAGTAGAGAAACAACCGATACGGCAATATATTTAGTTGTTTGCTTTTTTTGTAATACATCCATTAAAGAACATATTACAGTACAAAGATGAACTAAAGATTAATTCTTTGTAATTGTTACTAACTCCATCGTAACAGCAGAAAGAGGCTTATCACTTGCATCTCTCTCAACCCTACTAATACTATCAACAACCTCTTTACCGCTAATCACAGCTCCAAAAATCGTATAGCCTCCATCTAGATTTCTCATATTACTCTCTGCTATATCTCCTGTTGTGATGAAGAACTGAGAACCGTTTGTATTAGGACCTGAATTCGCCATAGCTAATGTGTAAGGTGCAAACTTAACATTAGATATTTCATCATCAAATTTGTATCCTGGACCTCCTGTACCATTACCATTTGGATCTCCACCCTGTATTACAAATGTTGGAATTACCCTATGAAATATTAATCCATTGTAGAAGCCTTTGTTTGATAATTCCATAAAATTATTTACAGTATTTGGAGCTTTAGTATCGTATAGTGCAAGAAGTATCTCACCCATATTTGTTTTAATTGTGGCAGTATAGTTGGACTCTATTGGTCCCTCATCTACCCCAATTGGCGTATCTACATTTTTATTATCCATATTTGTAAAACTATACTTATTTAAAATAATTAAAAGAAACAAAACAATAGTAAAAACTGCAACTACAATGCCAATTGTTAACATTGTGTTTTTACTCTCTTTCTTCACTTCTGCCATATATTTACTACTTAATATTATCTAAACAACGACACTAACTATCTTCTTAGGAACATATATCAATTTCTTCATCTTTATATCTCCTAAGATTTCACTTTCTAAAACAATTTTTTCAACATCTACCTGTGTTGCTTCTGATGAAATTTTAACTTTTCCTTTAAGCTTACCATTTATCTGAACGGGAATCTCCATTATATCATCCTCTAACAGATTCTCATCTATTTCTGGCCATTTCTGAGAGTGAACACTAAACTCATGACCTGTTTGTTCCCAAAGCTCCTCTGCAAGATGAGGAAGTATTGGTGCTGTTAATAAAATTAATCTCTCAACATCAATAGAAGAGAATACTGATTCTGTATTTGAATTACAAAACTGCATAAGAGCAGAAACAGAGGTGTTAAATTTGAAGTTTAATATGTCATCATGGATTTTATTGACCAACCTAGCAACTTCCTTACTCTCTGCTAATTTATCATCCTTCTTGCTCCACAAAGAGAGAAGAAAGGTATAGTACTTTGAAACAAACCTCTTAACGCCATTAATTGCCTCAGCACTCCAAGTCACATCTCCTTCATACGGCCCCATAAACATAAGATAGGCC
>DHUO01000026.1 GCA_002409215.1 Candidatus Dojkabacteria bacterium UBA5232
TACTCCTACATGTCTAGTGAAGTTAGAAGAGGATCAAACCTTGCGGATGTAATGAGACTCTTTCCTAAAACATTTCCAGAAACAATCTCATCTGTTGTAGAAGCAGGAGAGAAAGGTGGTTCTCTTGAAACTAATCTACTCTTTATTTCAGAAACAATACAAAAAGAATGGGAGGTAAGTAAAAAGCTAAAAGGAGCAGTCGTTTATCCAGCCATTGTAATTGGAATGGTAGGAGTAATGTTCATTGCAATGATCTTCTTTGTCTTCCCCAAATTAGAACTTATGTTCGAAGCTTTTGAAAACATACCTGAATTAACAAAGAAAATTATGGCAGGGGCAGGATTCATTAGAACTAACTGGATGCCTATCTTCGGTGCAATTGCCGTTTTAGTAATAGTTTTCATTATTTTCCTTAGAACAAAAAGTGGAAAGAAATTTAGTGCTTGGCTTGCAATACACTTCCCTATCCTAAAAAACCTCTTCAAGGCAAATATTCTCTCATCATTCTCTAGAACATTAAGTGTACTACTAGCTAGTGGTATCCCATTAGAAAAAGCAATGGCAATTACCACAGAAACAACAAATAACTACATATATGCAGAAAGTTTTAAAGAAATATGTGGAAGTATTGCTCAAGGAAACAATCTTTCAATTTCACTATCAGACTACCCTAATTATTTCAATAAATCTTTTGTAAAAATGATTGATATTGGAGAAGTTAGTGGTTCTTTAGAAGAAAATCTTATGTATCTCCATGATTTCTATGCTGAAGAAGTAGATGAGATGAGTGAAAACCTTGTCACATTAATACAACCGATACTGCTGATATTTGTAGGTGCATTAATTGGTGGCTTGGCTTTACTCGTTCTGATGCCAATATATCAATTAATGGGTTCCATAAATGGATAGAAAACATCAAAATACATTAAAAGGATTCTCTCTTTTAGAAATTGTAGTAACACTTGCCCTTATCCTTCTAATGGGAGCTCTTCTTTTCCCAACAACAATTAAAAATATTCAAAAAAGCCAAGTAGATGGCTATGCTTCACAAATAGCTACAGATATAAGATATCAACAACAACGAGCAAGGAATAAAAATATTTCCACAGGAATATATTTTCAAAGTGGACAATATACTCTTTTTGATGGAGAAGATTTTAATTCAGGAACAGAAAAGGATGTCAAAACTCTACCTAGAAATATAAGGATCCCCACGTTCTCACTAACAAATGGAAATTCTATTCTCTTTACTGCCGGAGAATTTAGACCGTATTCATATGGCTATATCACAATATCAGCAAGCGCCTACTCTACAAAAGTAAGTATAAATATGGAAGGTTTAATAGAAAATGAATAAAAAGAAAAAATTAAAAGGATTTAGCTTAGTAGAATTGATTCTAGCAATTGGTATTTTCTCCATAATTGCCTCTTTTTTGGTCTTTCTTGTTTTAGATTCAACTAGAACATATGAAAATTTAGAAAAACGAGCAACAGCAACACACATTACCAAAGAAATATACTCTGCGCTTAAGTATCTTAAAGCAGAAGAATGGTTTTCCATTAGAGTAGAAACAGATCAAGGACCAAAACATATAGAGTATGTTGATGGTAAATATAATATCGCGGAAGGAGAAATAACTAACGATTCCATAACACATTCATTCTCCATAGAGCTTGCACAAAGAGATGCTTCAGGAATGCTTGTTGAGGAAGGAGGCGCAATAGATCCACATACAAGAGTTGTAAATATCTCAATAAGTTGGAAGGATAGGTTTGGGAAAGCTCACACAATATCACCAAAACTCTATCTAAATGACTGGAATATTAATAGTATTGTCCTTACAACAAAAGATGACTTTAATAAAGGTTCACACAAAGACACAGCTGCTGCGGAAGCAACAGGAGGAGAATTAAGACTACAATCTGTACTCTACCCTGACTGGTGCAGACCAGAGAGAATGATAAATCAGTACGATATCCCCGGAAGTGCATGGGCAAAATCAATCTTTGCAAAACCCGGAAATGCCTACCTAGGCACCAGAGGAGGAGATGTTGGAGAACCCTTTACAAAACTTCAAATCACAGGCGTTGCTCCTCCCGTGCTAACAGTAGAAGGAACATTCCAAGGGTACAAAGTTAATGATATTTTTGTAGAAGGAAACTATGCATACCTTGCAACAACCGATGATACAAAAGAGATTGTCATCGTTGACATCTCATCAACACCGTATCAAGAAGTCGGATATGTTGATGGACCAGGTACTTGGAATGCAAATAGTGTTGTAGTTAAGGGCAATTACGGATACTTCGCACAAAGCACATATGTCAGAATATTTGATCTTTCCTCAAAAACAGGGCAAAGGCCCATACTAGGATCTTCAAATGTTAGCCTCATCCCTTGGATTGCCTCTGTAAGTCAGGTTGCTGTCAGAGAAGTTGTAGAAAACGGTGTAAACAAAAGATATATATTCGCATCTTTAAACTGGGACTGGTATGAGTTTGGAATTGTAGATGCAACAAACGTATCATCTCCGAAACTAATCTCAAGAACTACTGTAAATAACCAACAGGTATACGATATGTATGTCTCTGAAGATAGCAATACTGTCTTCTTTGGTACAAACGCATCAAATGAGAAAGAATTCTACATAATTGATACTACCTCTAAGTCAGGAAGTAGACCCATACTCTCATCCGTAGATACAAACGGCATGACAGTATGGGGGATAGAGGTTGTAGAAAGTGGACAAACTGCAATTCTTGTCGGAACAGGTGGAGAAGAATACCAAGTATATTCGATAGCTGATTTACAAAACCCTGTGAAATGCGGTGGCATGCATGTTAATAGTGGAATATATGATGTAGCTTCAATAATCGATGCACAGAAAAACACATTCTCATACATAGTAACAGGAGATGAGAACAATGAATTTAAAATTATCAGAGGTGGACCAGGAGGTGGAGAAGAAGAAACAGGAAACGGGTTCCTACAAGCAGGAACATACACATCAGAAATTATCGATTCTAAATCAGACACTTCCGAATACTACACCCTTACCGTTGACTCTGAGATTCCAACTGGAACTTCCATGAAAATACAATTTAGGATTGCAGACTCCCCTACTACACTTCTAACAACTCCATGGAGAGGTGTAAATGAAGAAACACCATACATAACAGAATCAGGTACATACTTCCTTCCAATGGGAACAAGAGGACGATACCTACAATACAAAGTTGATTTTACATCTGATGTAACAAAGGCAAAATCTCCATTACTTAAAGAATTAATATTTGAATATGAGAAATAGATTAAAAGGAACAACATTAGTAGAAACTGTCTTATACATCGCTATACTTACAACCATACTCTTTGTCATAGTTAGCTTCACGCTATCCACTAGCGAAGCTACCATGCGAACAGAAAGGAGAGCCCACGTATACAGTGCATCAGAATTCATAACTCAACACCTAGACTATATCTTCTCCAGAGCAACAGGCATAAATGAAACAAAAAGTTCATTCAATCAAGACAACGGAATGCTTTACATAAACATAGGAAATGAAGAACACTACTACTCACTCTCTTCCAACAAGTTGGTATATGATGGAACAGAAATGAACACCAAGGACATTTTAATTAAGAAATTCCATGTGGTACCAGTACACAACAAAAAAGAGAAGGTTGTAGGAGTAAGGGTAACATTAGAAATCGAATCCCTAAGAGATCAAAAAGTTAAAAAAGAAGTTAATACACTTTATACAGTAAGATAATGAACAAAGAAAAAAAGAAAAAAATAGCAGGATATATAGCCCTAACAACTGTGTTAGTGATACTCCCCTTACTCCTTCTCTCAGGAATAGATGCTATATACACCAACATAACTCTTCTAATTAGTGGAAAAATGCAATACGATTACAACATTTTAGAAATCAATGCTGAAAGTTGCCTAGAGGAAAGTGTTTACAAAATTAAGAAGAATAGATCCTTCACAGGAACCTTTAGCATAACTAG
>DHUO01000033.1 GCA_002409215.1 Candidatus Dojkabacteria bacterium UBA5232
GCATTAAGACTGTGACTTTAGGATTTTGCATTTTGTTTTGCTAACTCTCTAACTAATTTAGTTATTTGCTTCTCTAGTTTGCCTACTTTCTCATTTTGCCTGAATATGTAGTAAAAGAGGAATACAACGGAAAGGTAAACTAGTACATCTATACCTCTTCCAACTCCAAATAGTTGTCCTAACTTATCTATGGTATTAGTTGGTAGCCATATAAATATAAGAGATACACCCCAAAAAAGACCCCAGAAGAGAAGTTTAAAGAATTGTGTCCTATCTTTGATAACCCTAACTATTAATTGTACTAGAATTACGGCTATTATTCCTGTAACAATATACTGTATTACCATTATTCTTTTAATTTTGATGATATTAATTTCATAGCAATATTTATACTATTAGATATTCTCTGTCCTTTAGCTTGTGAATAATCTGTGTAGTGGATAGTTACAGGTACTTCTTTGTATTTAAGGTTTAATGATTTAACTTTATCTAATATCTCTGAAGCATGTTCCATACGATCATGTTGTAGATCTAGTTTCTTTGCTGTTTCGGCTGTCATTACTCTTAATCCGTTATGTACATCTGTTAACCATATCTGAGAGAGGAGGAATGTGAAGAATATTCCTAATCTTAATATAATTTTCTTTTTTAAAGGTATTTTGTTTTCTTGTATGAATCTAGAACCTAGTACTATATCATATTTACCTTTAGTTAAGGTATCTAACATCTCATCTAAATCTTTTACATCGTGTTGTCCATCAGAATCGAAATGAATTATATACTTAGCACCTATATCTAATGCTATTTCCATTCCTGTTTGTAGTGCAGCTCCTTGTCCTCTGTTTATGATATGTTTTGTTACTATTGCATTGCTATTGTCTTTTACAACATCATATCCGTTATCTTTACTACCATCATCTACTACTACAATATTATTATATCCAGCACTGTTTAAATCCTTAATTACATTGAGAATCATTTTCTCATCGTTGTACATTGGAATTGTTATGTAGGTTTGTGACTTAATCATACTGTTTGATTATATCCTATTTTCTGACTTTATACCTCTTGAAGCTTTCTTCTTTTGTATAAATCCAATATAATATGTAAATTAGTTAATACTTCTACAGATGAAAAAAGTATCAATAATAGGGTTGGGATATGTTGGGTTACCTCTGGCATTAGCAATTGAGAGAAGTGGTAAATATGATGTTGTGGGTTTTGATATTAATAATAAGCAGGTTAGTAAGATATTATCAAAAGAGTGTCCAATAACAGATACTCAAGCAGAGAAAGACCTTAAAGAGCTAAGTCTTCATGCAACAAAAGATAAAGAGGAATTAAAGAACACAGATATCTTTATTATTTGTGTACCCACGCCCGTTCTTGATGACTATACTCCTGATTACACTCCAGTTATTAAAGCAGCAGAGACTATTTCTAAATATCTAAAAAAAGGCGCGACAGTTGTTCTAGAATCTACTGTTAATCCGGGTACTTGTGAGGAGATACTAGTTCCAATATTAGAGAAAGGAAGTAAGTTGGTTGCAGGGAAGGATTTTAATGTAGCTATGTGTCCAGAGAGAATTAATCCAGGAGATACCAAGTGGAATGTTTACAATATCCCTAGGAATATTGGCAGTTTGATTAGAGAAAAGACAAAGGAGATTGCAGATTTTTATAGATCCTTTCTAGATGCAGAGATTAATGAGGTTTCCACAGTTAAGGTAGCAGAGTCAACTAAGATAGTAGAGAATGCTTTTAGAGATATTAATATTGCATATGTTAATGAATTGGCAAAATCTTTTGATGCTATGGGTATTGATCTAATTGAGACATTGCAAGGTGCTTCTAACAAACCTTTCTCTTTTATGGCACATTGGCCAAGTAGGGGTGTTGGAGGGCATTGTATTGCAGTTGATCCATACTACTTAATTAAAAGAGCACAGGAGTCTGGTTTTGACCATAGATTCTTGAAGATGGCCAGAGAGGTTAATAACAGTATGCCTGAATATACAGTATCTAGATTACAGGAAGGACTTAATGAGATAGAGAAGTCTGTAAAAGGAAGTAAGATTGCTTTGTTAGGTCTTAGTTATAAATCTAATGTTGCAGATCTTAGAGAGAGTCCTAGTTTAGAGATTTTAGATATATTAAAGGAGATGGGAGCAAAGGTGATATCCTATGACCCATATATTCCAGATATGTCAGATGTTAAATCATTAGAGGAGGTATTAGATAATGTAGATGGTATAATCCTAGGCACATATCATGATAAGTTTGGAGATTTAACAGAAGAGATACTTAAGAGAAAGAATATTAAGGTTGTTGTAGATGGGGTTAATAAGTTAGGTAAGGATGAGATAGGAAATAAGAAAGTGATATATAGAGGGATTGGGAGATAAATTAACTTGTTAAATATTTCTATGAAACTACTAATATACATGCCTGCCCTTAATGAAGAAGAAGGTTTGGGTGGGGTAATTAAAGACCTACCTAAAAAGATAGAGGGTATAGATGAGGTTAAGGTTTTAGTTGTTGATGACGGTAGTACGGATAGAACAGTTGAGATTGCTAAGGAAAATGGAGCAGATGTAATAAGTCATGGTACAAATAGAGGTGTAGGGAGTGCATTTCATAGTGCTGTAGAGTATGCATTGGATAACAGGGTAGACATATTAGTAAGTATAGATTCAGATAGGCAATTTAATAGCAAACAGATTCCAGATATCATTCAACCGATATTAAAAAATGAAGCAGATATGGTTACAGGTGACAGATTCCATAGTGGGATACCAGAGAACATGTCAAAAACAAAATATTGGGGTAATCAACAGATGTCAAGGTTAATATCTTTAATTAGTGGAAAGAAGTTTAGGGATGTATCGTGTGGTTTTAGGGCATACAATAGGGAAGCTCTGTTAAAGTTAAACCTTTTAGGTTCTTTTACATATACTCAAGAAACCATTATGGATATGGTATTCAAAGAGATGAGGGTTGTAGAGTATCCAATAGATATTAAATATTTTAAGGAGAGAAAATCTAGAGTAGCTAATAGTATTATGAATTATATGTTTAGAACTCTTAAGATTATTATCAGGACTCTTAGAGACTACAAACCTATGTTGTTCTTCGGAGGTATGGGGGGAATTATGTTACTATTGGGGTTGGGCTTTGAAATATTTCTCTTTGTACACTACTTTACTAAAGGTATGTTTTCTCCGTATAAGTCTGTTGGGTTTATAGGGTTGGGTTTTTTGGTTTTTGGTTTACTTGTTTTTATAGTTGGTTTATTGGCGGATATGTTTAATAGGGTTAGGGTTAATCAAGAGAAAATACTTTATGAATTAAAAAAGGAAAAGTATGAAAACAAGTAAGAAACCTATCTATATAATTCTTGGGACAAGAGCTCAGTTTATCAAAATGGCTCCAATTATGGCTGAGATGGGCAAGAGGAATCTCTCGTACACCTTAATATATACAGCTCAACACAGAGAGAATGTTGTTTTATCTGTGTTTGATAAGAAATTGATGTATGACTTTGTAGATAACTATAAAGATTGCAAGAGAGGAGCTCTGTTTAGTAAGATACATCCTAGTGGGAGGGTTGTTGTTTTAAATTTAGTATAAAAGATGTATGAGAGAGTTTACTGAAAAATATACACAAAGTGGAAAGATAGGGAACATGCTCTTGGATAATTATTTTAAAGCTATAGATAAATTACTTAAGAAAATAGATAAGGAAGAAATACAAAACTTTAGAGTTCTTGAAGTTGGTTGTGGTGCTGGTTATTCAACAAAGAGAATTAGAGATATGCTCCCTAAAGGCGTGGATTTTTCCGCTTCTGATTTTGAGAAAGAGAACGTGGCAGAGGCCAAGAAGAATCTAGGTGAAGCTTTTGTTGTAACAGAGGAAGATATATATAATTTGGAAAGAAAAGATAAGTCAATAGATCTAATCTTTTTATTAGAAGTTATGGAACATCTTCAATCTCCTAATGATGCATTAGCAGAGCTAAAGAGGGTTGGGAAAAAGTATGTGATAATAGGTGTACCAAGGGAGCCAATTTGGAGGATATTAAATATGTTACGTTTGAAGTATTGGAGTAGTCTAGGTAATACCCCTGGCCATATACAGCATTGGAGTAAAACATCTCTTTTGAAGTTTCTTAAGAGTAGAGGGTTCGAAGTAGTTGCTGTTGAAAATCCTCTTCCTTGGAGCATAGTTTTAGTAAGGATATAATTAGGGAGGTTATGTTTTTTATATAAGATATTTTTCTAGAATAATAAAAGGTTTACTGAAGCATATAAAAATTGTAGTTACGATAGGTATTCTGGGTTTCTTTATTTACTATTTTATTAACAATAAAGAAGACCTTCTGAAAGTATTGTCTGTACAGCCTCTTCTTCTATTAGGGATTCTTATTTTTTATAGCATTATATTTTATCTTAATGGTATTTTTATAAAGGTTATTTTAAAATCATTTAATAAGAAGATATCCATACTAGAATCATTCTATGTGTCAATAATATCTTCTTTAGGTAATTACTTTTTACCTATGCGGGGCGGTGCTGTGATTAGGTCTGTATATTTAAAAAAGAAATTTGAATTTTCATATGAGCATTTTGTATCTACCTTATATGGCTATTATATTATAGTTTTCTTGGTTAACGCTTTTGTTGGTTTAGTATCATTGATTGTTATCACAATTAAATATGATGTTGTATCTATACCGTTATATCTTTTCTTTGGTGGACTTTTTGTAAGTATGTTAGTACTAAGTTTTATTAAATTCCCTGTAAAAAAAATCAAAGGTAGTAAGAATAAGATAGTGGATAAGGTTTTGAGTATTATTAGAAATATATTAGATGGTTGGAATATGATTGTAGAGAATAAGAGGTTGTTAGTTTCTTTGATATTAATAACCTTGATAGCGTTTGTTGTAGGGGTTGGTTTGTTTTATATTGAATTTAAAGCTCTAGGTATAGATGTTACTGTTATTAAGGTTCTTCTTTATAATTGTTTGTCAGGCGTTTCTTTATTAGTAAGTATTACTCCTGGATCTTTAGGTATTAGAGAGGGGATATTTTCTATAACATCTGATATACTTGGCATTAACAATGAACAGATTATGCAATTAGCATTATTGGATAGGGGGGTAATGTTATCATGTTTGGTGGGGTTGTTTGTGGGGTTATGGGCTTTGATGGGTATAATTAAGAGAAAACTCTCCGTATCAAGTAAATAGAAAGATTTGAAGATATGTATGATAAAAAGATTTTTTGGAAGAAAATAAAAGGATTCTTTCTAAAGAATAAAAAAATAGTATTGAGAATTATCTTGGTTTTATTGGTCGTATTGGTCTTCATATTGTTTTTCAACGAATTTTTTCTAAAGGGGAAGTACATAAGTGCAGGGGCATTTCTTTATATCTGGTATCCATGGGCGACTGTAAAACCATCTTTTATTGAAGGTGTAAGGAATGCAATTGTTTCAGATTGGGTGGATTATTGGGTCGCTGGTTTCTCATATGTGAAAAATGCTAGTCTTAATTCGCTTATAGATGGTTATAACGTAAGATCTAGCTGGGGAATGCCAGCTTCAAGTATAATGGGAATTGTAAGTATTCATGAGCCACTTATGTTGATTTTAGTAAAGTCCTTTGGTGAGTTCTTGGGCTCTACATTACTGTTTATTATAAAACCTTTCATAGGTTTTATTGGAATGCTTCTGTTATCGAAAAAATTGAATATTCATAAATTTGTCGCCCTTGTTGGTTCTGCAGCTTTTGCATTTAGTATACCAGTAATATCCTATACTTATGGAAGTGCTATTATAGGGACTATTGCACTACCGTTTATTTTTTATGCATGTCTTCGTCTAGAAGAAGAATTTAGTCCTATGAATGTATTGCTCTATATCCTTCCCGTTATTTGGCTTCTAACCTGTGCTTTTCCTTCTTCGATTATGTATGGAGTTATATTCTCTTTCTTCTTTTTCATAACCCTAATTATTTTTAAACAGGGGATGGAGAAGAAGAAGAAGATAGGAATTATTATGTTATTTGCTATTATAAATATTCTTATTTTAGGACTTTGGGCATGGAGTTTACTTCCTAATTTTGTTAATCTAAGGGCGTTTGATTTGGATTATAGAGGAGCTCACGGTCTTAAGAAATTAGCAAAGCAACATTTTTTACAATGGATATATCCCAACTATTGTGGTAATGGAACATCAATTACTTGGATTTGTGGCTCTAACTGGATAGAAACTTCTATGTCATCAGGCTTCGTTTCATTGTTGATGCTCTTTTTTGGTTCACCTTGGATATTTTTGAAAAGTAGAAGAAAAGATAAATACAAATTATTCAGCTTTCTTTTTGTCATTATTATAATTTTTTGCCTTATTTTCAATCTCTTTAATATCAATAATTTGCTTTCTAAACTTCCGATTTTCTCAATTACTCCTAATACTAGACTGGTTTTTCTTCTTCCATTTTTTGTTTCTCTTGCAGGTATATTCTCCTTCTCGCATATAGTAAACGCATTTACAAAGAAAGAGAATCAAAAGAAAATAATTAAAATCTGGATAATCTCAGGGATAGGTATCTTAGGAACGTTCATGTTTTATAGTAATGGTATCATTAAGCATCTAAGACTTATGGATAGAGGTATCCTTAAACAGGACTTTATTCATTTTCTTCTTGTTGCAATAGTAGCTATGATACTAATACTTGCAACATTATATATTAAGAAGAAGCATTGGAAGGCAGTTTTTTTAGTTGCATTGTGTTTTCTTAGTGCATTTGATTTGTACTATTACAATTCCAAATTCCTACCTTATCAGAAAAAAGAAGAAATCTTTCCAATAACAGAAGGGATAGAGTATTTACAGGATAACATGGAGAAGCAAGATAGAATGTTTGCAATAGAAAGAGTTTTTTTGCCAAATACGAACTATTATTACGGTATTAATTCTTTAACAGGACATGATTGGAGGACAAAAGCTTTTAATGAAGCAATGCAACCAATAGAAAATGGTATATTTGCAAAAGCAGGTACGATGCAATTTTTTAGTAGGGAAAAAGTTTTACTTTCTTCTCCAGGGTTAAAGAATTATTTACGATTTAATAGGGTCAAATACATTGTACAAGCACCTTCATCCCTAGGCCCTGATACTGATCCGCTATTTCTTCAACCATATGTGAGTGACTATATATCTATTGAGAAACCAATTAAATATACGATTACATTGGATCGAGAAGAAGTTCTTCAATTTATCGAGTTAAATGGTCAATGTGATGTCAATTATAAAGAAATTTTCAAAGCAGAGGATATCAAAATAACCGTTATTGATGAGGAGTCAAAATCTACAGTTCTTCCTATACTAGATTTAAAGTCTTCTTGTTCTGTTAATAATAATATACTTCAAATTCAAACACCAAGGATACCTTTAATAGAAGGTTCTAAAATAGAGTTAGAAATAGCAAATTCAAGGAATTGGAAACTAGCTGTATACTCTCTTAGAGATTTAAGGAAAGAGACAACGTTGGAAGGTCGTAATGACATTTTTGAATTAGTAGGTAGGATATATTCTGAGAGTGAGAACGTAGATGTATACAAAGAAGTATATAATAAAGGAGATTTATTAATTCATGAGATTTCGGATCAAACATCTACAGCCTATTTTTATTCTTGCAGTGGATTTGACAAGAACGAATGTATTAAGAAGTTAAAGGATTTCAAGATAGAAAACCCAAAAGATTTAACTCAGTTTAATGACATTTTTGAAGAGTTTGAAGAAGTACCATTTATTGATTATTCAGAGGGTAAGATGTCTCTAGATACTTCTAAGCTTAATAGTAGTGGGGTTATCATTTTAACGGATAATTATTTTAAGGGTTGGGGCAGCAAGGAGGGGGAAGTTTTCCAAGGGTTTATAGGTAGCTTAAATGTGTTTGTTGAAAACCCTATAGATGTAGTTAAATTAACTTATACTAACGAGTATCTTTTGCCAGGTATAGTAATTTCATTTCTATCCACAGGTATTCTTGCAGGTGTTTTATTGATAGTAAGAAAGAAAAAGCTATTTTTGTAATAATTCTCTAATCTTTCTTACGAATTTAACAACAGTATTTTTTAATATTTTATTATTAATAGCTCTACTCCATATTTTATACCCAGGGTTTTCAGTAATTTTTTCAAGTTGTTTTTTCTTTTCATTTTCAAATAACTCTTCATAAAAACTTTTAATGGGTGCCAAATCTACACTTTTGACAGTTATCTCTTTCTCTTTGAAATAATCATCAGTTATTTCCCTTGACTCAAGCCATTTTCCGTAATTCTCTTCATTATATGTATCAGTATGATCATTTCTCCTTTTATACTCAGAAACAAGTGTGTCTAATTGAACAAAAGAAAATTCTTTTTTGAACATTAGTTGCTTCAAAAAATGCCAATCCTCTAAATAATCCATTTCCTCATTAAATTGTATTCCTTCTAAGAGTGATCTCTTGACAACAAAAGTGTTAAAGGGGATGAAGTTTTCTAAGATTAATAATGATTTTGAAAATTCCTGATATGCTCTTTTAGATTTTGAAACTTTATACAAGTATTCTTCTCCTGAGATGTTTTTTTCTAATCTCTCTATAACATCAATACTCCTTCCGAATGCGAATGTCTTATTCTTTTGCTCCATAGCATTTATTAATGTTGTTCCCATGTTAGGGTAGTATATATCATCATCATCTAGGAACGATATATATTCACAATCTAAATTTTCTAGTGCTACATTTAATGGGTATGACCTATTTCCTTGCTTCTCTCTTACAACAATTGGTTTGATATTAAGCATCTCCCGATAAGGTTTCAAGAAAGCAATTGTATTTTCTATTGATTCCTCGTTATCGCTATGTATTGTTAACAAGACTGACAGGTTCTCATATGTTTGTGCAATCAAAGAGTTAAGAGTATTCTTTAACTCTAAATCTACCTCTTTACCTTGTGTTCTGACTATTACAGTCCATTTTTTTACCATTTATAAAACCCATCTAAAGTTAGTATAGTCTTGATTTTTATCAACAAAATCTTTGTAGAAAGTTCTCTTCTTAAGCTTTCTTCTCATTGATTCATACTTCTTTACAATTTCTTCAAAATGGGGGTCTTCCTCTCCAAACAATTTCATATATGCCTCTACGTCTGAATCTCTGGCAAACTTATATCTCAAGTATAACTCTGCAGCTTGTTTGTTTATCCTTGTAAACTCACTCTCTTTAGAAACATCTGTATCTTGTGTCAAATGTGTAAACTTTGCGTTTGGAAGAGTCATTATTTTGTATCTTTTCATTCTCATACGTATAGAAATATCAACATCCTCACCATACATGAAAATATTCTCATCAAACATTCCTATCTTTTCAAATGGTTCTATCCTTATTACCAATCCTGCTCCTGAAGTCCAATTGGTTTCTAAGCTGAGAGGATTATAACTCTTAGGATTCTCGCTCGGAAATTGCTTGAGTTCCAGTAGCCCCCATCTAATATCCTTAAGACTGTCTAAGTATCGTGAGATATTTATTATAAGGTCGGAATGTAGAATACTGTCTGGGTTTAGGATTATAAAAAAATCTTTATAAACTTTCTTGTTTTTCCTATATATTTCATTATGGCCTTTACCAAAACCGTAATTCCTTTGTTTGGATAATTTCAAACTAATACCATTTATCTCTTTAAAGTTCTTGCATTCTTTTAAGACTTTATTATATTCATTCTCATTCTCTGATTGATCGACTAGAAAAAAACTAACCTTTTGATCTTTCACATCTAAGTTTTTGATGCTACCTAAAAGTTTAGGCAAATGACCAGAGGAGAAATATAGAATGATTTGTATGTTAATTATATTCTCTTTCATCACATCTTGATGTTTCCATTTTATCATATATTGTATATTATATATCTAATGAATCTTAATTCAGATTAACAGACCATTTTTATGAAGGTAGTTTTTCAAGATTTTATAGGGTGGAAAGATAAACCTCATGCAGAGAGGGAACTAGGCTATAGGATGGAGAATGCAGCCAAGAAAATAGGGGTAGAAGGTCTTTATACAGATGATTACGATAAGATTGAGAAATTTAAACCAGATATTGTATTCCCTCTTCATCATTTTACACCAAAGTTATTTGATGCATATACAATAGGGTGTATGTGGAATCCAGCAGACTTTATACTGGAAGCAGACAGGGCAGATGGGGTTTACCCTCTTGAAAATATAAAGTCCTATGATGCTTTTGCAGTTGCATCTGCCCAAATAAAAAATTTTCTATCAAGCTTATGCTTCAAATCGCCCTTTAAGAGAGAGATTTATGAAATATATCCTACCTCTACATATTCTAAATATTCTCCTGTATCTGATTTTAAAAAGGTCACCTATATTGGTTCGAACTGGCAATTAAAGAGACATAGTGAATTGTTTCTAAAGAGTGATAAGATTGCAGTTTATGGCCCCAGAAAAAACTGGGAATATATTATCAATGAGGGCAGAAATTATTGTGGTGAAGTACCGTTTGGTTCTAGTTATGTACGTAATGTTTATAGGAGTAACGGTATAGGATTATGTTTTCACGGAGAAAATCATCTTAAGGATAACATCCCTAATATGAGAGTTTTCGAAATGGCGGCATCAGGTGTATTAATCTTTGCTGACAAACTACCGTTTATTGAAGAACACTTTGGTGATTCTGTCAGATATATTGATACAAGCCAAGACACTGAATCGATAATAGAACAGATAGATTATCAATATAACTGGGTCCTAAAAAACAAATCAAAAGCAAAGGAGATGGCTGTACATGCTAACGAGATTTTTAATAAAAACTTTACTTTAGAGAAACTACTAAAGGATATTTTTGCATCTTACGAAGGGAGATCACAGTTGTCTTCTTTAAAAGAGCAAAAGTCTTCTGTCGAAATTATTGTTCGTACTGATGGAAATAGACCTAGATTACAACATTCAATTGAGTCTTTTGCTAGTCAGATTTATAAAAACCTTATAATAACTTTTGTATATTGGGGTAACAATAAAAAAGAGTTTGAAAAGAAAATAGCAGAGATAGTACCTACTACTTTAAGATATAGAATTCTAGAAATGAAGGGAAGAAAAGATAGGAGCTTTAATTTGTATCACGGTATTAGTTCTTCAACTGCAGATTTTATTGGTATATGTGATGATGATGATATCTTATTTAAAGATCACATTAGTTCTTTGGTTAAGATGTTAGAGCAAGATAAAGAACTAGCTGTAGCATATTCAGGTGTAATTATGAATGAAATCTCTAAGAGAGGGAATAACAGAGAATTGTTTTTCTTCCATGACTTTAGCCATTTCAATGAAAAGAGTTATATAACTAGCAACAGCTACCTTGTAAGAAGGACTAAACTTCCTCATCAGATATTTGGGAATGAAATTCCCAATGTATCTACAGGTGAAGACAGAATGTTTTTAGATTTAATATACTTTGATAAAGGTAAGTTCGCTTTCTCGGAGAGGTCAACATCATTGTTTTTTAGGGATTTAGTTCACCAGGACAATATTAGTAGTAATATTAAGGAATGGAAAAAGAATCAATCCTTCTATAAAGCTTTTTTAAAAGAGTCCTCTCTTGAGAAGGACTACCTTCATTATAGGAGTAAAGCGAAGAAAGTGCAGGAAGAGCCTGAAAAAGAATCTAAGAGAGTTACTATCTTGAAGAAGATTTTTGAGAAATTAATACCTTTTAGAATTAGGAGATTTATTCTTCTTCTAGTAAAACAGTTAGTTCAAAGCTCCGAAAAGATTTAATCTAACTTTTTGCCTTGTAGTCTATATCTAATTTTACGATATTTTTCTAAAATCTTCCAAATCATTCCCTTCTTGAAGGATCTGAATTCTTCAATTTCTGAAGTAATCTTTTTTTCAAATGTCTCTTTTTCTTCTTTCGCTTTGAGAATATCCTCTTTTAGTAATTGAATCTCTTCTTTTTTAATTTCAATTTCTTTTTTCATATCTAAAACATCGACATCAATACTTGAAAGTGGGTATACAGGATGATTTTGTCTTTTGACAACCACTTTATTCTGGAAATGCCCTTCCCAAGCATAGTACTGTTTGATATCCTCTGTCTTTTCTATATACTCCTTTAAAAAATCCTCTATTGACTGAAAATTTCTAGAAGTGCTGTTTATATAAAGGACTACAAGAGCCCTAAACAATACGAAATCTTTAGGTATTGGAAAGTCATAACACCACTCATAATCAAAGAAATGAGCTTTTTCTTTTGAATCTATTATAAAATTACTTAGATTCAAATCTAGTATTCCTTCCTTTAAACAAATATATTCTTTATCTTTATCAACTTTCCCAAAAATATTCTCAAAATCTTTCCCTAAAGAACATTTTACTGTGGGGATTGAATCTAATAATCCTATATAATATGTCATCAGGGCATGAAATTCTTTATTAGAATTTGCAGAAGAAACCTGTTCGTGCAGTGAGACACCTTTAATAAAAGGAAATTCAACAGTATACTCACCTGTTTGTTTGATAGGTACAACCTCGAACTTCTTACTAATATTCTTTATTCTTTGATAAGTATTTATAAGATTTTGTATAGCCTCCTTGGAGTGAATGTTTCCCTTCTTTTCTACTTTTAAGTTACCTTTACTATCTTGGGATATAGTAGTTCTAAGACTAACTTCCTTTTTCCTTGTTTTGCTAAATTTCGTATATATTATTGTTTTATCCATTCCTTGCAAATACTAAAAATGAATTAGCAAAATTTTCAAAGATACCTGCATCTTGAAGTGATTCGGCAACATATCGTTCATTAAACAAATTGTAACTTTCAGAAGGGTGGGGACTCGGAAATAAATAAGGAGTAATTCTGTTCTTTTTTGTTGGGAGATATTCATCAGAAAAAATCTCATAACAAAATTTGTAATCTGGAATGGGGTAGTAGAATCTAATATCTTGGAATCCAGCACTTTCTAGGAGGTCTTTTAGTTCTTTCCTACTAAAAGTTCTAATACCATCATAGTTAGGATATCCTTCTATGCTTTCAAAGATTCTGTTAACATGATCTTCTGGAGCACCTCTCCAATACTTCAATCCAAGTTTATTTTCTATTGCAATTACTATTTCTCCACCTTTCTTTAAAAACCTTTTATTCTCTTCTAACATTGTTTGGAATGGTTGCTCTCCTTTTGTAAATCTACCAGCATACTCTAGTACTCCAATTAATGTAACGTAATCAAATTTCTGTGTTAATCTCTGTTTATGTATATTACCGTCGTAAACCTTTAGGTTCTTATTGTCTTTATATCTTTCTCTAATAATATCAGCCCTTCTTTTTGTTAACTCTACTGCTGTTACATCCATTCTTTTTTCTAGAAAAATCCCAGTTATTGCTCCACAACCAGCTCCCACTTCTAAGATAGATGCTTTCTCTTTGAAGTTGTACCAAGAGAGTAGGTTTTTTCTGTCAGGCGAAAGATGATATTGAACAGCCCAAGTGTTGTTAGAAACAAGAATCTCTTCAATTTCCTGTTCGCTTGGATTATTTTTATATATAGAGAAGATGTAATCTTCTATATCATCCCCATCGTTGTATTGGTATTTTTTCTTCATAGTAATGGTTATTTTATAAGACTTTTAACTGTTTTACCAGCCCTCTTCTTTTCCCCCTCCCAACATAGTATCCTATATAAGTTAGGATATCTAAATTTATTTACCTATTAAATAATATGAAAATCCTAGTAACAGGTGGTGCCGGCTTCATTGGTTCTTACTTCATAAAATACTGGATACAAAAATATCCAGAACACCATATTACCAACCTAGACAAGCTAACATATGCAGGAAATCTGGAAAACCTTTTAGAAGTAGAAAACAACCCCAACTACAAATTTGTAAAAGGTGATATATGTGACAAAGACTTAGTAATGGATATTACAAAAGGAATAGATCTAATTGTTCACTTCGCAGCAGAATCACACGTAGATAGGAGTATAGAAGGACCAGAAGTATTCATAAAAACAAATATAATGGGTACACAAAATCTCTTAGAAGCAGCAGTACAAAATGGTAATATAAGATTCCACCATGTATCAACAGACGAAGTCTTTGGAGAACTACCCATAGACAAACCTGAACTCAAATTCACAGAAGAAACACCGTATGCACCCAAGAGCCCATACTCTGCATCTAAAGCAGCATCAGATCACCTTGTAAGGGCATACCACCATACCTTCAAACTACCAATCACAATCTCAAATACATCAAACAACTACGGTCCAAATCAGCATCCAGAAAAACTTATGCCTTTAGCCATAACCAGAGCAATGTTAGATCAAGAAATACCAGTATATGGAGATGGCAAACAGATTAGAGACTGGGTTCATGTACAAGACCATGCACATGGGATAGAGTTAGCAATTACAAAAGGTGAAATAGGGCATACATACCTCTTTGGTGGAGATGGTGAAAGGGAAAATATATGGATAGTAAAAAAGATATTGGAATATTTAGATAAGCCAGAATCATTAATAGTACATGTAGGCGACAGAAAAGGTCATGATGTAAGATATGCAATAGATAACTCCAAATCAGAAAAAGAATTAGGATATAAACCAGAGAAGAGTGTAGAGGATTGGTTAAAAGAAACAGTACAGTGGTATATGGATAATAAGAAATGGTGGGAGCCACTAAAACCAGTAGCAGATAAACAAGCAGATAGATACTTATCTACAAGATTAGATAAATAATTTAAACAAATTAACTAATGAAAGCACTAATACTTGCAGGAGGTAGAGGTACAAGATTAAGACCTCTAACACATACTAAAAATAAACACATGTTACCCATTGGTAATAGACCAATGATAGAGCGAATAATAAAAGACGCTGTTGATTTAGGTATAAAAGAAATAATAATAAATATCAATAAAGGAGATACAGAAATACCAGAGATGTTAGGTGATGGTAAAAGATTTGGGAAAGGTATAAAACTTCATTACATAGAACAACCAGAACCAAATGGAATGATGTATCCAATTAAACTTGCAGAGAAATTGATAGGTGATGATGATTTCCTGTTTTCAGCTGGAGATAATATCCTAACAGGTGGTCTCAAACAACACTATGATGATTTCAAAAAGAAGAAATCAGATGCACATGTCCTTGTGGTTAGAAGACCAGACTATCAAAACTTTGGTGTTGCTGTAATTAAGGGAGATAAGATTGTAAATACAGTCGAAAAACCTAAAGAATTTGTTAGTGACCTAGTTCTTTCTGCCATATATTTCTTTACACCTGCAGTATTTAAAGCATTTGACTTTGCAAAACCAATAGATCCAAAAGGTACAGGTAAACCTGAGTACTATCCTCCAGTGATTAATAACTGGTTAATAGAGAATGGGTATACATTCACAGCTTCTGAAGTTACAGGATGGTGGAAGGATACAGGTGCTCCAGAGGACATAATCTTAGCAAATAGGTTGATACTTGAAAGAGAGTGTTTG
>DHUO01000013.1:0-2892 GCA_002409215.1 Candidatus Dojkabacteria bacterium UBA5232
ACACCGTATGCAACACCTGTTGCACCTATTTGCCCCAATGCCTGCCCTTGCCCTACGCTAGTACCTGTACCAACATAGAGTTTGGCCATGTGGGCGTAGAGTGTTGTATAGCCATTACCGTGATCCAGATGTACATAGTTACCAAATCCGTAGTATCTACCACTTCCACCCCAACCCGCACTAATCACCCTCCCTGGAGCGGCTGCAACAACACTTGGTTGTCCACCAGTTGGGTATATATCAATACCGTAGTGCCCAGGGAAAAATCCTCTTGATATCCTACTAGGTCCACCAACAGGCCACCCCAAAAACTTCCCTACAGAAGCATCTACCGGAACCTGAGTATATGCAATGCTTGCTGAAGTCTTATTCAAAGGTGCAACAGTAGCTGCGTATACCGGCTTCGGAGGTTCAGGGATAGAGCCGTTGGGGATAAATAATTCCGCTCCTATTACTATCTCTCCACCCTCTATCCAGTTCCAGTCTACGATATCCCCAGGGTCCGCACTATATTTCTTCGCCAAAGATGCTACAGTATCTCCCTTTTTAACAGTTACTTGCACGCCATCTCTCGGAGGGATATCAAGTTCCGTACCCAATTTCAAAGCATACTCACTCTTAATATTATTCGCCCACATAATTGATTTTGAATTAATATCAAACTGAGATGCAATCCCAGCCAATGTATCACCCCTTTTAACAACATACTTTCTCCAATCCCTGTTCGGCCTATCTTTAGGAATTAGCGTATTCAACGAAGAGTTCATTACCATCAAATCTACCTGTGCAACTCCTACTCTTTCCAATTCATCACTACCAGCAACAGTAGCTGTTGGCTTCCTATATAGATATGTAATTGCAAGGATAAAAAAAACACTAAGGAAAAGAACCTTTAGTGCAGAAGAAAGAAAGTTTCCTCTACCCCAAAACATTTTTGTGGCAAGCATATTCTTCTTCTCATTAAATGATTCAAAAAGGATATCAAAGAGAACAGATATTAATACTAATACGACGGAAATCCTTGTAGCAATGTATTCTCCAAGAGAAAGAATGAATTCAACAATGTTGTTTTTTGTTTGTTGTTTAGCATAGAAATCCCTAAACTTCTTCTTAAAATCTCTAACAAATGCATTCTCCTCTATCTCTCCATCTACAAAAAGATAGTTATTATCCTGAAAAGAAGGCATATCCTTAAGACTCTTGAAGCTTAACCCTTGAATATTTTTGTTTTGTTGAGGATCCAGATTTGTATCCACAAAGGCTATTTAAGAATTAAATAGTTTAGCAATGTATATTATACCATATTTCAACTATGCTTCGTGGAGAGTTGCAAGGAACTCTACATTGTCTTTTGTCTTTCTTAACCTATCAATCAATACCTCTGCTGGGTTTTCATTAGAATCAAGCACTTCAAGCATTCTTCTAATTCTCCAAGATTGATTAAGAACATCTTTACCTAATAGTAATTCTTCATTCCTTGTACCTGAGTTAATGACATCGATAGATGGATATATCCTCTTATTTGCCAAGGATCTGTCTAAATGCAGTTCCATATTACCTGTTCCTTTGAATTCCTCATATACTAAATCATCCATCCTACTACCTGTATCAACAAGAGCCGTTGCAATTATGGTAAGACTTCCTTTCTCCTCAAAATTTCTAGCTGCTCCAAAGAATCTTTTTGGAGGATATAGTGCAACTGGATCAAAACCACCAGATAGTGTTTTACCAGAAGTTGGCATAGTGATATTGTATGCCCTAGCAAGCCTTGTAATGCTGTCCATTAGTATGATTACATCTTCACCCCATTCAACCATCCTCATAGCCTTTTGAAGTGCCATTTCAGCAACCTTGCAGTTCTGTTCTGGAAGCTCATCAAAGTTTGAGGCATACACCTCTCCTTTTACAAACCTCTTCATGTCTGTAACCTCTTCAGGTCTTTCACCTACTAATACAACCATAAGTTTTGCTTTAGGATGATTTTTTGCGATACCGTTAGCAATATCTTTAAGAAGCCATGTTTTTCCTGCCTTTGGTGGAGATACAACCATAGATCTCTGTCCGAAACCAATTGGAGATAGTAAGTCAATCATTCTCGTTGCAATAACATCCTGATCTGTCTCAAGCTTAATCTGTTTATTTGGAAAAATAGGTGTCAATTTTCTAAAGTTTGGCCTACTTGCAGCTTCTGCAGCTGGTCTTCCATATACAGTATCAACTCTTAAAAGACTTAAGTATTTCTCTTTATCCTTTGGTAATCGTGCAGGTCCTGTAATCTCGTCTCCTGTCCTTAAACTAAACTTTTGAATCTGCGAACCAGAGATATATACATCATTATCTCCAGGGAGGATATCTTCTGTTCGAAGTATTCCGTGAGAACCATCCTTCATAACTTCAAGAATCCCACTAACCTCTACAAAACCTTCTTCGTTGGATCTCTTTTTTAGTACTTCAATAATTAATTCTCGTTTTGGAAGCTCCATAAAGTTTTCTAACTTTAATTCTTGTGCTTCTTTACGAATATCTGCAAGAGTCATTGCTTCATACTCTTTAATCGTTTTGCTTTTTTTAACCATGTTTCCTTAAGGGAAAATAAAATGAAATCGGGCAATTAGCCATTTGATATTTGAAGTATATTGAAATCAAATGAAGATGTCAATTCTCAAAAATCTAATGAAAAAAGAAGAAGGGATCGGTACTGCCCCAACCGACCCCGGGTTCTACTCCTGTAAGGGAATAGTTTCGAAGAACATACAAGATGTTTTCCCTCCTTCTTATTGAAATCTATATAGTTAAATCTAAATAAGAAAAAGATAAAAATCTTAGGCTTTTCCTGTTGCCCAGTTGTGCTTGTAACACCCCAGACAAAGGGAGAAACCTAAGATATCCACA
>DHUO01000013.1:2972-9933 GCA_002409215.1 Candidatus Dojkabacteria bacterium UBA5232
AAAAATCTTAGGCTTTTCCTGTTGCCCAGTTGTGCTTGTAACACCCCAGACAAAGGGAGAAACCTAAGATATCCACACACTTGTAAAGAACAATAAAGGATTATACCTCTTACGAACGTATCTGTCAAGCCTATATATATAATCCACATCTTGTCGATTCTTCTGTTCTCCTGTCTTGCCAGGAGAAGTTGACTGCTGTCTTTCTCGATGTTACGCAATGACCACACATGAAACGGATGTTACGTAGGTTGTGGATAGTTCGCGCAAAGAAAGAGCGTATCCCTTTACATAGCAACACTTTCTTATGGAAACTTTATCTATATACTACTAACTTTGTAAACCTTCTTAACATCAACCTTCTTGGATGCACCAACCTTCATCCTTCCCACAATCAAATCTGTATAACCACTCCTTTCTGCTTCTTTAATGATTGCATCAACTCCCCATGTTCCCCTAATCTCACCTGTTAAGCCCACCTCTCCAAAATATATTGTGCCTTTAGACAGGGGTTTGTCCTCAACAGAAGATTTAATTGCAGCACAAATAGCTAAATCAATTGCTGGATCGGAGATTGTGAGACCCCCTACAACATTCACAAATACATCCTTGTTCCCTAAGAATACACGACCCTTCCTAGACATAACTGCACAAAGCATATCCAATCTTGGCTTCTTAATACCATTAGCAACCCTTCTCAAAGGTCCACCCTCACTCTCCCTTTCAACAACTAGCGCCTGCACTTCAACAAACACAACTCTAGAACCCTGTATAACTGCACCTATAGCACTACCGGAAGACTCGCTACTTGTCTCCAAGAATAATAGCGATGGATTTCCAACTTCATTCAACCCATCCCCCCTCATTTCAAAGACCCCTATTTCATTGGTAGACCCAAACCTATTCTTCATACTTCTTACTATACGATACTGATTATATTGATCTCCTTCCATATACAAAACACAATCCACAATATGCTCTAAAACCTTGGGTCCCGCAATATCTCCCCCTTTATTTATCTGTCCGACAATAAAAATGGGAATTCCTGTCTTTTTACCTGCTCTCGTTAGCAAAGCACCTGACAATCTAACCTGAGATATACTTCCTGGATAACCTTTAGATTGCAGAGAAGACATACTTTGTATAGAATCAACAACTACAAGCTCAAAATTCTCAGCCTCTACTAAGGCAGTAATGTTTTCGGCAATCGTATCTTCTGTAACAACAAAATTCTCAATCTTTTTTCCTTTCGGACTTCCCGATAACCTCTCTAGCCTTTCATTTAATTGCGATGGAGATTCTTCACCACAAACATACAACACCTTACCTTTACTACAGAAATTCAAAACTATTTGCATCAACATTGTGGACTTACCAACACCCGGTTCACCACTAAGAAGGACAACTTCACCCGGAACAAGACCACTACCAAGGACCCTATCAAACTCTATATATCCTGTACTTATCTTGTTCTGAGGAATGTTTTTGCCTTTTTTAGCAATGAAGCTCTTAATTGATTCATAACTTGAAGCCTCTACAGGCTTGTTACTATTTGAAACAACTGGAATATCTTCCATCTCTTCCAATGTCCCCCATTCTCCACAAGCAGAACATTTGCCCGACCACTTCAAAAATTCAGTATTGCAAGAAGAACAGATGTATTTCATTATTCTTTATCTTCTAAAATTACTAACTTTCCATCCTCTAAGACAACATTCAATTCCACAATCTTCTTTGATTTTGTACCATCACCATGGGTAAGGATATATTCTGCAAGAAGATTCTCTACACTATCCTGCACAAACCTTCTCAACGGCCTAGCACCATACTCCTCACTAAAAGCCTCTTTTGCTATATATCCCACCGCCTTACTATCCAACTTCACTCTCATGTTTTCCTCTTCCAGTCTTCTATTTAGATTCTCAACAAGAAGTCCAACAATCTTTCTTGCATCCCTTCTTGTCAAAGATCTAAAAATCACCATATCATCAAGACGATTTAATAATTCAGGTCTCAGAGTATTTTGTAACTCGCCCAACAAAGTCTGCTTCATACTATTATATGCACTATCTATCTCAGTATCTTTCCTCTCTCCTCTACTATCTTTTGCACCAAAACCCAACACCCTATCCTTCCTTATCTCCTCTGCACCAATATTTGAGGTTAATATAATAACTGTATTCTTGAAATTCACCCTTCTACCTCTACCATCTGTTAAATGTCCATACTCCAATATCTGCAACAAGACATTCAAAACCTCTGGATGTGCCTTCTCAACTTCATCAAAGAGAATAACGGAGTGTGGATGTCTTCGAACTTTCTCAGTCAACCAACCTCCCTCTTGAAAACCAACATATCCTGGAGGAGAACCAATTAGCTTAGAAACACTATGCATCTCCATCATTTCACTCATATCTACCTGCACAAGATTATCCTCTTTGCCAAAAAGCTCGTTTGTTAAGACTTTTGCCAACTCAGTCTTCCCCACACCAGTTGGACCCAAGAAAAGAAAAGATGCCCAAGGCCTACCAGCATCAATGATTCCTGTTCTTGCCCTCTTAATCGCACTTGAAACGATAGAGCAAGCCTCATCCTGTCCGATTATTTGCTTCTTTAATTCTTTTTCTAGATTTAACAATGCATTTTTCTCCTTACTACCAAGTGTATTTACTGGAATACCTGTCCACTTTGAAATCACCTCTCTTACATCATCAGCATTTATCTCATTAACCTTCTGCATTTTTGCTAACTTCATCTTTTTCTCACGCTCACCAATCTTTTCCAAAATGACTTCCTCTTTCCTCTGTACTCTCAAAGCCTCTTCCATTTCTCCACCAGTTATTAATTTCTCTTTCTTACCCCTCATATCTCTAAGAATATTCTTCATCGCCTGTATATCAGCAAAGTCTGATTCAACATCTAATCTCTTAGATGCAGCTGCTTCATCAAGAGCATCTATTGCTTTGTCTGGTAGATATCTATCTGCGACATACCTATCTGTGAGGTTGGCTGAATACTTGATTGCTTCATCGCCTATCTTAACTTTATGATGATCCTCTAATATGGGCCTAATCTTATCTAAAACCTTAATCGTACTTAAAACCGAAAGCTCCTCTAAGTACAGAGGCTGGAACCTTCTTGCCAAAGCATTATCTGACTCAAAGTATGCACTATATTCCTCTGTTGTTGTCGCACCTATTACTCTAAAGTCCTCTCTTGTTAAGGCTGGTTTTAGAACAGATGCAATATCCGAAGAACTACCAGGAATTCCCGGAGATACTATTGAAGAGATTT
The DNA here is from genome assembly GCA_002409215.1 of Candidatus Dojkabacteria bacterium UBA5232. Classification (GTDB taxonomy): domain Bacteria; phylum Patescibacteriota; class Dojkabacteria; order SC72; family SC72; genus UBA5232. The sequence continues at coordinate 6,264 of DHUO01000013.1, forward strand.
CATCTATGAAAAGTATTGTATTATCCGAATTTGCAATCTCATCAATGATTGCCATTACCTTCTCTTCCACATCACCCCTCATCTTACTCCCTGCCATAATAGCTGAAACATCCAAAGAAACAATCTTTGCATCTCTAAGTGATGGATTTACTACCCCATCAGCTATTCTCTGCGCAAGACCTTCAACTAAAACTGTCTTTCCAACACCTGCCTGTCCAAGAATTATTGGATTATTCTTCTTCCTTCTGCTTAAAATATTCACCAACTGATCTATCTCCTCCTCTCTTCCAATGACAGGATCTAACTGCCCAAGCTTTGCTAATTCAACCAAATCTGTTCCTAGAAAATCAATTATTCCTCCTTCATTCTGCATATCAAAACCTCTAGGTAGAAAACCAACAGGATATATTGCAACCTTAAAAAGGGCTTCTTGAAACTTCTCATATGTCAGTCCTAAAGATTCTAAACCTTTAAGCTCTCTAAAATTACCCTCCAAGAGTGAAAGCATCAAATGCTCTGTACCTACATATATATGATTAGCTTTCTGTGCTGTTAAAAATGCCCTATCTACTACATATTTAACATCTTCTGTTAATACAATATCCCGAGACAGGGAGGAATTACCCGTGATTTCAATACCTCTCTTACCTATAACCTTATCCAAAATATCCACTTCAGAAATCTTCATTTGATCAATCACCCTTCTTGCCAAGGATTCTGTATTCAATACAATCCCTACCAAAAGAGACTTTACAGACACACCTTTCTCTTTCAAGAAGTCCGAAACAAACGAAGCCGTTCGCAACGAGATAACTACATTACCACTAACCCTTGAAAGAAGGATATTTTCTTTTTTCCTTTTTGTATTAAGCATGCTTAATTATACTACATAGAGAAAGGATTATTTCTTTTCAGAAATCTCCTCTTCCACTGCACTATCTACTGCATCTGCTAACTCCTCTTCAGAAATTTCGACCTTTTTCTCCTCTGCCTTAGGTTTAGAAGCTCCATATTTTGCAGCTTTAAGACTTAAACCTAAATGCCTTTCTGTTGAAGAGATTGAGAGAATCTTTACATCAACATCTTCTCCCACCTTAACAATATCTGCAGGATCTTTTACTAGTTTATCTGATAATTCTGAAATATGTATTAACCCATTTAAACCCTCTGCAATTCTAACAAATGCTCCGTAAGGAACAACTTTCTGAACCTTACCTTGAACAACGTCACCCATTTTGTATTTAGCAATTGCCTCTGCCCATGGATCTTTAAGAAGTCTTTTAACACTATATGCAACTCTTTTACCACCATCAGAAACACCTATTACCATTACATTTACCTTGCTACCTACTCCATACAAACTGCCGATATCTTCAACCTTATCCCAGGAAAGTTCTGAGAGGTGAACCAATCCTTCAAGTCCTTCTGCATTAACAAAGATTCCAAAAGGTGTAATACCACTAACAATTCCTTCCAATACATCACCCTCCTTAACCTTACTCAATGTTTTCTCTCTCTGCTCCAAGTCTCTAGATTGTGTCACCATCTTCTCAGAAAGGATAATTCTGTTCTTTTCTCTATCCAATTCAATGATTCTAGTCTGAATCTTATCTCCTACTAAGGAGTTTAATCTCTTCTGTACTTTAGATGAAATATCTTTTCCAACCTGCCTTATACCATCTAAATACACCCTAGAAGCATCTAATTGTGATGTTGGGATAAAGCCTCTAATACCTTTACCAATCTCGACTATAAGCCCACCGTTATTTGCCTCAACAACAACTGTTTCGACAACATCATTATCTTTCTTCGCCTTATCAAGTGTTAACCATGTACTTGCTTGCTGTGTCCTTCTAATAGAGAGAATTAACTGTCCTTCATCATCTTCAGGCTTAACAACATATACCAATACTTTCTCTCCTGGTTTTAGTTCTCTCCAATCTAATGTATCACTCTTTAATTCTCTTCCTGCTACAATTCCTTCTGATTTATAACCAATATCTACAATTACCATACCATCTCTCACATCTACTACATCTCCTTCAACAATATCACCTCTATTAAAGGTTTTTACTTGATTTGCTTCATCTGAGAGAAATGAATCAATTTGTGAATATAGGGCTTTGTTATCTTTAACTTTTGCTACTTTCTTTGTAGCGATCTTTTTTGTTTCTTCCATAGGATTATCCTTTGGTGATGCCTTCTTGTTAGCTAGACAGACATACAACTAATATTAATATGCTAACAGATAGGAGTATATCATACATATGCGTATTTTTGCAAAAAAGATAATAATGATAGAAAAAGAACAAAATAATATAGTCATTACTGTTTTTTACTTGTACAAGATAAGTACTTTTGATAGTATTATATATAGTATAAATATGAAAACTGCCGTACAGAGGAAACTACATCCAAAAAACTATCTCCTAATACTGTTTCTTGCCCTATCCATAGTACTAGTTCCCATTATCCTTTCTTTGGTTAATTGTAGTGATAATACTACTGCTAATTATACTAATATACAAAAAATATAGAAACAAAAACAAAAGGTAGGATTAGAAAATACTCTTCTTAATAATAAATCCCTGTTTTGAATTATGAAGAATCTCGGAAAGGTCTTTTATATTGGTCGCAAAGACCTTTCCACTTGCACTTTAGTTGATTAGCCTTATGAGCATAATCAACTTTAATGAGTTCCCATCGAAAGGATTCTCACAGGTAACGATAATATAATCGTTAATTTCTTGCTGTGGAAATATTTCAGATGATGAGACTCTTATTTCCTGTGTATTGGGAACCTTGTAATCAATTATTGAATAACAGAGGGATTCCTCAAAACACAGCTCTGTACCTATTAAGGTACCAGCATTATAATTCTCACGAAAGATTTCACCAAATTCATAGTCGTCTTGACTATAAGTGAACCTTCCTGAGTGAACATACATAACACTTTGATCTATAACGGCTCTCCATATGTCTGGGTTAAATTGAAGTTTTTTTTCAATTTGTTCTCCACTGCATGGAAGAGTACAGTTTTCTATTTGTACATTTTTTGCCGTTTGAGCTCCTCTGAAGATAGTATTGTATATACCTTCTTCCAACTTTACAATCGGAATTGGTGTTGGACTTGGTGTGTTAGCTACAGTAGCTATCACCCCTACAACACCGGTTGGTTCTTCCGTTTTTGTTGGTGAAGAGAGAACAGGCTCTTCATAGATAATAGTGTTTGACTCCTTTATATCCATTACTTCATAAGCTTTATAGGGCTTTTGAAGAGACATTAAAAGAAGAGCAACTGTAATGGAAAAGAATACCTTATCTATTACTCGTCTTTTTGAGACGAAAAAAGATATAAGCACCTCCAAAAAGACAAAGGGAAAATAGTATTCCTAAGAATATTCCTTCCTTTATACCACCATTGTTTGCTCCTGTTCCTACATCAATAATGATATTGGGAGTAGGAGTATTTACAGGTGTCTCTGTTGGTGGTTCAGTGGGTGTGACCGTTGGCACTTCCGTTGGAGTTGCCGTTGGTACATCTGTAGGAGTTACCGTTGGTATATCCGTTGGAGTTGCTGTTGGTACATCCGTTGGTGTTACCGTTGGTATATCCGTTGGTGTTAACGTTGGTATATCCGTAGGAGTTACTGTTGGCACATCCGTTGGT
>DHUO01000013.1:10251-10388 GCA_002409215.1 Candidatus Dojkabacteria bacterium UBA5232
ACCGTTGGTATATCCGTTGGAGTTGCTGTTGGTACATCCGTAGGAGTTACCGTTGGTACTTCCGTTGGAGTTGCTGTTGGCACATCCGTTGGTGTTACCGTTGGTATATCCGTTGGAGTTGCTGTTGGCACATCCGT
>DHUO01000008.1 GCA_002409215.1 Candidatus Dojkabacteria bacterium UBA5232
TTGATACTTGAAAGAGAGTGTTTGGATAAGTGTGAGGGTAAAGTAAAGGATAGTAAAATGGAGGGTGATATTGAGATAGGTAAGGGCTCTGTTGTTAAAAACTCTGTTCTACGAGGCCCTATCTCTATCGCAGACAATGTGACCATAGAAAATGCATATATTGGACCATTTACATCAATAGGAGAGGGTAGTGTAGTTAAAGATGCAGAGATTGAAAATAGCATATTGATGGGAAATTGTAATATTCATAATCTGAATCAAAGGTTAGATAGCTGTTTAATAGGTTGGAATGCAGAAGTTACTACAAAAGATACACATCCTAAAGCAGACACCATGTTTATAGGTGATGATTCTAAGGTGGAGTTAGCAAAATAGGATTACAAGTTAATGAAAAGTCTTTATTTGTAAGGCTTTTGTCCTTGTTGCTTCTTTGAAAGGTATGTATAATTTAGGTGTGTCAAATCAGAAATATCCTAAAATCTATGCTTTCATAGACAGTCAAAACCTTAATTTAGGTACTTCAAAAGATATATCTCACATGGGTAAAGTCATATATCATGGTTGGAAGTTAGATATGGGAAGCTTCCATAGATATTTAACGGACAAACTTCGTGTTAGTAAGGCATTTCTTTTCCTGGGATATATTAAAAAGAATGAAGGTATGTATAAGAAATTTAGACAATATGGATACAATATAATTTTCAAGCCAACAGTACGAGGACAGGGTGGTAAACCTAAGGGTAATATTGATGCTGAACTTGTTCTTTATTCTTCTGCAATATTATTTAAAGAGTTTGACAAGGGGATTTTTGTTTCAGGAGATGGTGATTTTCATTGTTTGTATAAATTTATGGGAGAGAAGAATAAGCTTGAATCAATATTAATACCAAACCGTTACACACAATCAAAATTACTGGAAGAGTTTGAACCTTACAAGAGGCAACTATTCTATGACAGAAACTTGCTAAAGAAAAAATAATGGGAGGCGTTACTCAGCACCTCGTAAGTGCAGGCTCGTATTCTCCCTCATGATTACAACCATTATATATCTTCTTTTCCCTATCTGCAAATTCTTTTCTGTTAAAAACATTAACAGTTTCAGATAACATCCCTTCTTGGTATAATATAGGATAATTTGTTAGAGCATATACTATGGAATTTCAAAAAGTAGAACATATACCAGATCTAGTTGTAGTAACTTTCAAAGCATATTTTGACGATAGGGGATATTTTGAAGAAACATATGATGAAGATAAATTTAGAGAGGCTGGACTACCTACAGATTGGGTCAAAGATAATCACTCTCACTCCTCAGAAGGTGTACTTAGAGGAATGCATTGGCAGATAGAACCGTATGCACAAGATAAATTTGTTAGAGTTGTAAGAGGAAAGGCCATAGATATTGCAGTCGATATCAGAACAGATTCTCCAACATATGGACAATTCCATATGGTTGAACTAACAGAGGATAATCATACAGGTTTCTTCATCCCAAAAGGTTTCGCTCATGGATTCTTAGCTTTAACAGATAATGTAGAGTTTGAATACAAAGTTAGTGGTAAATATGACAAAGCAAGTGAGAGATCTTTTAGATGGAATGATCCTGATGTAAATATTCCTTGGGGAACAGACACTCCAGTGCTTTCAGATAAAGATGCTAAAGCTCCATTGCTTGGCGAGTTAAGTGATAATGACCTGTTTAAATTAAGTAATATGCAAAATGAATAAAAAGATTTTAGTATTCGGTGCAAATGGAATGTTAGGTGCGTATCTTTCTAAACATTTTACTGAAAAAGGATATGAAGTTGTTAAAACAGATATGTTTGATAATGAAGATAACAACATTGTAGGAAAAGATATTACAAATGAAAAAGAATTGAAAGTTTTTGTTTACGAACAAAACCCTGATTTTGTAATAAACTGTGCAGCATATACAAATGTAAATGAAGCAGAATCAAAACCTGAATTAGCAAATACTGTAAATGCTAAAGCTCCCCAATATATGGCAGAGATATCTAAGGAGTTACAGATTCCATTCATACATATCTCAACAAATGAAGTGTTTGGTGATGGTGCATACGATGAAGATAGTAGAGAGTTCAATCCGTTAAATAACTATGCTAAGAGTAAAAGAAAAGGAGAGGAGTATATTGAAGAAACAGGAGGTATAAACTATATATTTAGAACCTCTTGGTTATTTGGCCCTGGTGCAAAGAACTTTATTAAATTTGTAACAGACACAGAAGCTACAGAAGAAAAACCCTTAACAATTGTGAAAGATGAATTAGGTTGTCCTACATATGTTGGATATTTAACGGAGAAAATAGAAGGGGCAGTAGAATCTAAAATAGAGCCAGGTATATATCATGTATGTAGTTCTGATTACATTTCCAGATATGAATTTGCATTAGAGATTCTTAAAGCTCAGGGTATAGAGAAACCAATTATTCCAGTTGAGAAGAATGATTTACCACCAAGACCAGTAATATCTCCATCTAATCAATTGATTAATACTAAGTTTGAACAAGCACCAACAACACATGAAATGTTAGTAGAGTATGTATCAGAGATTAAAAAAGAAGGGGAAGAGTATTCAGAACAAAATAGGTAATTTAACAAACTACAAAGTATGGAAAATGAAAGAACAATATATGATACTCAAGACAATATCGAACAATTAAGAGGTTCTTTTGATGAAGCTATAGTTGTTTTACAAGGAGGTATTGGGGAGGGATTTAATGGGACTCCTAGAATAACTAAACTCCCAAGGATAAGGCAACTTGCAGCAGTTTCAACCTACTACGAGTCTCTTTGGCAGGGAGGCTCTCCTGTCATAATACTCTCTGGGGGGATAGAAGTAGGTACTAAATACGGTGATTACTCAGAAGCTTTGCTAATGAAAGAAAATCTTGTGAATCACTACGGAGTAGATGAGTCAAGAGTTATTGTAGAAGATCAATCCACAGACACATCAACAAATGCAGTATATTGCTCTGAAATTTTAGAAAAACTAGGCTTCTTGGAAAATGGAAATGTTAAACTAATTACAAATAAATTTCATTTAGATAGGTCTGAAATGCTTTTTGACAGATATTATGGAAAAGCTTTTCAAGCAATATCAGCAGAAGACATTTTAATTAACAGAGGAGATGGAACCAGACTTCCTGGTGATAAATTCAATCGTAGGTATGCTACATATGCAAGAAGATTTTTAGAGACAAAAGAGAACAAGAATTTAACTAAGAAGGATGAACTCCTTAAACTCATTTACTCTACAGCAATTGGTACTCTTATGTTTAAAACTCTCACCGAAGTAATAAGAAAAAAGAAGACTTTTTAAATAGAAAAAGGTAATATATTGATATGCATATTATAATCGATGCTACAACAACCCAAGACCAATTTGCTTTTGCAGGTGTTGGACAGTACACAAAGAATATAATTCTTGCACTCCTTAAAAACAATGCAACTATCCAATTTAGTATATTAAGGTTTAAAAACAAAATATCCACATTAGATAAAGACATCTCTAAATACAAAAACGCCCAATTAGTAGATATTGGTGAATACAAAATAAATGACTATAAAAATAACATATGGTATTTCACTCAAGTACTACCAGTAATAAAAAAGATAAGGAGAAAAGATTCCATATTCTTCTCCCCATACTTCTGGCGTAACTATCCAGCAGACATAATGCCAACAATACTCTTTGTTCATGATATGAACCTTGCACTCTTCAATATGTACTCCCAACAATCACCAATACACAATCAAATAAGGAAAGTACAATACTGGAATGCAATGAACAAATCTACAAAATGCAAATACATACTCTCTAACTCCCAAACAACCAAAAATGACTACCTCAAATACTATCCACAATATCCATCTGAGCAAGTAGAGGTAACATACCTTGGTATAACAGTTGAAGAAAGAAACATATCCCTAGACAAATACCTCCCCTCTGACTACAAAGAAAGACAATACCTAATATATCTAGGTGGTGGAATAAACAGAAGTAAAAACTCAATAGGGGTAATTAAAGCATACAAAGAATTCTTAAACCTAAGAAAACAAAATGGTGCAGATCTAACAAAAGCCCCGTACCTAGTTATTGCAGGAGGACAGTTCCAAAATACAGAAAAGCCTGAAGTACAAGAGTTAATAGAATATATCAAAGAAAACAACCTACAAAAACATGTAATATTCACAGGCTTCTATGAAGACAAATACGCATACTCACTACTACACAACTCATTCGCATATATCCACCTAGCTCTCTATGAAGGATTCGGAATATCAACAGGGGAAGCACTAAGGGCAAAAGTACCAACAATACTCCACAAAAGCCCTGTATATGAAGAGATATTCTCAGAAACATCTCTGCTTGTAGATGGTTTAAATGAACAAGAAACAGCCAAAGCAATATATGATGTATATGTGAATCCAGAAAAATACAAAAA
>DHUO01000028.1 GCA_002409215.1 Candidatus Dojkabacteria bacterium UBA5232
CTGTTGGCACATCCGTTGGTGTTACCGTTGGTACATCTGTAGGTGTTACAGTCCACGTTGCTGTTGGTGTCAAAGTAGGTGTTGCAGTACAAGTTGATGTCGGGGTTGGTGTACTCCAAGGTAAAATCAACACACTTACGTGTGATAACTCATTTTGTCCTTGAATCTCCAACACATATGTTGAAGGACCAACAATAGGAGGATCAAAATTAATGTACTCCACTAACCTACCTGCTTTATAACAAATTGAAACCAACATGTATCCTTCTGGAATAGTCACAGTAAAAGTATGACCACTAAGGTTTTCATACTTTACCCATCCATTACCACTAGGACACACTTCCTGCTCCGCATAAGTTGCCATTGGCAAACCAAGCATCAGCAATATCATAAAAGCTACCAAGAATATTAGTGGCTTTCTCATTTTAAACTCCTTTCTTTAATGCTCTAAGTGCAATTGTTAATGTGCAAGGTTAAAATCTTCTTAAGAAATTTTGCATAGCGACCAAACTAACAAAAGTTCAAGATTTCAACATGGTATTATACTAAAAGAAGACAAAAAGGTAAATGGGGCAAGGTTAAACAGACAATCCCTACCTTAGAAACTCTTTCAACACCACCCTATCCATATCAGGCTTCTTAGCTTTCAAAATATACCTACCATACAACACAAATGTCGAATTCACCTTGTACCAAACCTTTTTAGGGTAAAGTTTTTCTAAATCATGAGCGACCTTTGTAGCATCTGTATTCTTTGTTAAACCATATGCTCTTGCCACTCTTAAAACATGAGTATCAACAGCAATACCTTGATTGGCCTTGTATCTATCATTCAAAAAAACATTTGCGGTCTTGTATCCCACCCCAGGCAATTCAACTAGCTCCTTGACTGTCCTAGGAGGTTGTCCTTCATATTTCTCATCCAAAATCTTAGCCATTGCTTTAATATGCTTAGACTTAGTTCTAAAATAGTTGATACCCCCCAGGGTATATTCTAAATCCTCCTGCTTTGCATTTGAAAGTTTCCTTGCAGTTGAGAATTTCTTAAACAATTCCGTTGTTACCTTATTGACCTGCTTATCAGTTGTCTGAGCCGAAAGTATGATACAAACCAAAAACTGAAAGTCGTCATTCCAATTAGCAAGCTCTGTGGTAGCTTCTGGAAAGAGTTTCTCTGTTTCAGATAGCAGAAGATCTGCCAATTCCTTTTTTGTCATAACTCCAACCCTCTTTTAAGTTTATCTACAAAGCTTCCACCTAAGAAATATGCAAAAACATTCATCACTTCGGGAACTTCCAAGACCACCCTTCTAAACTCATCCCTCACCAGAGGGCTCTTAAACCTAATATTGATACAGCTATTAGCAACTTGTTCACCTAATTTAAGACCTTCCGAGTACATTAAGTCCTTTACATTCCCCTTCAAAGCTTTGTTATATATGGAGTAGGACTTCTTGTCATACACAGCTTTCGGATACATACCCTCCACAATTTCCTTAAAACCAATATCATACCTATCTCCCTGCCTTATCTCACCCATTGCTCCATATGTATTCCAAAGGATATTTTCTATATCTCCCCAAATATCATCCCTGCTCCTCCAACAATCATTACTCTTTGTCACAACCTCATTCCATCCAGGACCAACAATATCTTTGTACATTGAATACACCTCACTACACCTCTCTTGCACATCTTTCTTTTCATAGTGATCTGTCCCCTCTCCTCGGATATTCCTCCATTCATCTTCTTCTGATTTTAATTGTACAACACACCTATCCAACCCCAGTTTGGAGATCAGCAAAGAGTCATAATTTGTTGCTTTATCAATATATCCTCGTACTTCCTCTCTATTCCAATCGCTCTGAAATGATATTCCATACCCTATTGTCACAGCATTACTGTATGGGCTCCTATCAAGGACCAAAAGCGTATCTCGATACTTCTCATCACTCAAATACACATCCATGAACTCTAACCTGTTTAACGCAAAAAGCGCCATTCTGACATCCAAGTTACTTTCGGCGCTTAAGACATCTTCAGAGCACCCATTTTTCAAAAGAGATCTAATGACTGTACCCACAGGTGTAGCATACACAGGGAAGGAGGAGTATGTAATATTCACATGTTCTGATTCAAGTTCATTGAGTATCCTCGAGGTCGCATCACCCTTGCCAACCTGATCTCCACCCTCCACACATAGAACCCCATAGCTTTCAAGTTCCATTTTTGAGAGAAAAGTGTAAATTTATTCACCTTCATTATAACATAGAAAGTTTTTCAGACTTTTTGTTCAAAGATTTTGCACTAGCGAGAACATTGCTAATCCAACTAGATGAAAACTTGAACATCCTCACAATCAAACCCAACACTCTTAGACAAAGTCCCTCCAAGAGAAAAAAGGGCCTGTAAAAACCCAATGTTATATTCAATCTTAAAGTCAACCCTTTCAAACAGTTTAGAGTGACTTTTTACGTAACATATCTTTTCAAAAGAGAAAACAGCAAGACTACCTACCTGCAACCAACCTAAGCCTTAGAGTTTTTTCTCTCGGCCGTTCCTCTTCTCTCCTTTACTTGCTATACTCAACACATGAAGAAGCTACTAATTTTCGATTACGACAAAACATTAGCTCGACCAGTATGTGTCCCTTCCGAAGAAATGCTTAATGAAGTAGCAAGGCTACTCAAAGAGAATTACTTAGCTGTAATGAGTGGCGGAAGGACAAAAGAACAGATTGTTGAGCTATTTGTTAAGAATATTCCAGTTGAACACCCTTCACTACTCGAAAACATCCTCATATGTCCACAATACGGAACACTCATCTACCAATGGAGAGATGAGAGCCTCAAATTGATATACGAAGCAGAAGAGATGGTACAAGAAGACAAGGATTACATTTACGAAGCTCTCGAGACCATCCAGTGGGAGATGTATGGAATCGAATCTGTAAAGGAGGAGCAGATTTTGGATAAGGGGGCATATATTAGCATAGATTGTTTCGGTAAAGAGGCTTCAAAAGAAGTACGGGAGGCATGGGATCCAGATAAAATTAAAAGACAACCAGCTAAAAATCGTCTTGACGAGATATTCAAAGGAAAGTTTGATGTCTTTGCATCAGGGAGAACAACGATTGATATACTTGCAAAAGGTAATAATAAAGCAGATAACACACAAAGATTAGCTAAGATGCTAGATATCCCTCTAAAGAATGTCGTTTTTACAGGAGATGAGTTCCAAGTGTACGGAAACGATTACCCTCTCCTATCTTTAGAAGACATCAAAATCAACATCATTCAAAACCCCCAAGAAGCACTAACTGCTGTACGGCAGATATAGGTCAGACCTAGGTCTGACCTTCTGTAACACCTAGCTTAGCGCCTCTATGATTGTACTAGGTAAGGATTTCGAGGTGAGGACAAACCAAAACAAAGACAAACTTTTTCCAACTAAAAAACTCAAACAAAGGAGACCGTACTAAGATTGTACCTTTTGACAACGAACTGTTTCGGAACTGAGGTCAGACCTAGGTCTGACCTCTAGCTCCTAGCTACTCATATCTTAGAACCTCTGTTGGCTTTACCTTTAACGGTTTTCTAGAAACAACATACACCAGTGCCAAAACAAGCCCTATCAAACAAACATTCCACAAAACACTCGACTTCAAATCAAATTGCAACTTCTGATTTATCACAAACCCAAACAACTTCTCGCCATGCTTGTTCAAAACCTCCGACACCACATAAGCCATCAAAGAAGCAAAAACAGAAGTAAGAACAGTCATCACACCATACTCCAACAAAACCATCCATGTCACCTCCCCCTGCACAAAACCCAAAGTCTTGTAAATTGCAAAATCCCTACTCCTACTTGTCACATCCAAAACAGTAACAATGATTATCAGAATAACCCCAGCCAACAAAGCCAAAGATGCAACACTAACGGAAAATCTCACCATTGTATCCAACATAACATTCATCTCATCTTCAAGTTTAAAAGAGCTTTCTACCAATGTATTGGGAAGCTTAGACACTTTTTCATAAAAAGCATCATAATCTTTCTTCTCAACACTCAACCAAAACTCCTTAACATACTTTCCTTTCATCATTTTTACAAAAGTTTCTCTTCTCACATATATCCCATTTGGAAGCTGTTTTATGTAATCTCTTCGAAAATCAGAAAAGGAAAATAAACCTGATACAGAAAGATTCAAAACCTCTCCATCTTTCTCAAATACCAATGTATCACCTACTTTATACAAACCTTGATAACTACCATCATACGCTTGGAAAACAAAAGATAAAGCCCCTGTAGTATCACCCTTAATGACACTCAACAAACCCTTTATTTCATCAAAATTAACAGCTATCAACTCATTATTCCCTGCACTATCCTTAACAGAATCACCCTTCGCTTTATATATCACAAACCCATCTTTTACCTCCTCCATCTCCAAAATATCCTTATCTCCAAACTCATTCCCATCAACAAGAGTAGTTATGGCAACATTCTTCTCCATTTTTATCTCCTGTCTCCTCCCTTTATATTCACTACTCGCCGTATTTATCAAAGTAATAATGAAATTAACAGTAAACATACCTATAAATATTGCAATCATTGCAAAAATCAACTTCTTATAACTCTGCCTCAAACTATCCCATGAAAATTCAACAAAATTACGACTCCTTATACGAATTCTTAAAATTAAGAAAAATATCAATCTAAACAATAAAGAGAATATTAAGAGAGCAACAGAAGCCAAGCCAACAGCACCAAGTCCATAAGTTAACGATTTAGTTAAAAATATACTAATACCACAAAAGATAGCCCCAACAAGAATAAATCTGAAAATCTCTCCACCCTTCTTTCTCTCTTTAGGTACTAAATCTTGATCTCTCAGAGCATGAATTGCCTTGAGTCTCGCAACATTACCAATTGAAATATATGCAAAGATAATTGAGGAGATAATACTAACGACTAATGAAAGAGCTGCTGCTAAAAGATCTAAGCCTTCATTAAAATTAAATATTGCCATCTCACCAACAGTAATTATGCCTAACAAATACCTAAAGAATGCATATCCCAACAACACCCCTACTACACTCCCGATTATTGAAATAATTGCAACTTCAGAAATTAACATAGTTGAAATATCTCTTTTGGTAAAGCCAATAGACTTCATAATACCAATCTCTTTTCTTCTTTTGATAACAATTGTATTAACTGCACTAGCAATACCAAAACTTCCTACAAACAAGCCTAATACACTTAAACCCTTTATTAATGTAAAGACTTTAATAGAGCCTCTTGTACTATTCTTTTCTGCCTGTGCTACATCCCAAATACTAATAGTTGATTTACTACCAGCAGGGAAAACACTCGCTACTTGAACTCTTACCTTATCAAGATTCTCTCCTGTGGCATCAACATAGAATGTATAAGCCTTATCTTTACCTAAGACACTCTTATTCACATAGATATTATTAGCAGAAGATATTGTAGAATCTATAATCCCAATAAGTTCCAACTGATGCATATCGTACATATCAGAAGGATGAATAATGAAGGTATCACCTACCTTCAAATTTTCACGCTTAGCAACCATATCTGACAAAACTGCTCCATTCTCTACATTCTCAAGTTCACTCATCGAGAAGTTAGGTGTTAAAACCTCCTTAACCCCTTCTAATGGGAATCTACTATCTTCATATCCTACAAGTGTAGATCTATATTTTCCCAGATTATAACCTCTGTAATTAGAAGCAACACTTGTGTATGTATACTCCTTGATTAACCCTTCTGCCTTAATCTTCTCCAATCTGTTTTTAACAAGATTAAAATTTTCCTCTGTTTGCTCCATTGGGGTAATTGACATATCTCCACCTACGGATTTCCTAGGGTCGTCATTTAGAGAATCTTGTAGAGTATTAGAAAGTGATAGTAGAGACATAACACATAGAGATGAGAACATTACAGAAAGAGAAATTATCACCGCTGTCATTCCTAAGTATTTAATTGATGATTTGGTTTTTTCTAAAAAGAATGTTATTTTATTCATTTTCAATTACTCCATCAGAAATTTTAATTACTCTATCAGCTAAGTCTGCTATTTCATTATTATGTGTTGCCATGATTATTGTTAAATGCATCTCCTTATTTATCTTCAAGAACAGATCTAAAATATCTTTACCTGTTTTAGCATCAAGATTCCCTGTCGGTTCATCTGCTATTAAAATTTTAGGGTTGTTAATCAATGCTCTTGCAATTGCAACTCTTTGTTGTTCACCTCCTGACATCTCCCCTGGTTTATGAGTTTCTCTATGTGAAAGACCTACCATGTTAAGCATCTCTCTTGCCCTTTTATCTATCTCTACTGAAGTCATTTTTGTTTTGGATGCATATAGAGGTGCTTTGACATTCTGTATTGCATTTAAGCTAGGAATTAGATTGTATGCTTGGAATACTATCCCAACATTTTCATTTCTAAACCGTGCTAATTGATCTTCATTTTTCTTAGAGATATCTTTTCCGTATATGTATATTTCACCTGATGTTGGAGAATCTATACCTGCAAGTATTCCTAAGAGTGTAGATTTTCCAGATCCTGATGGGCCCATTAGGGCTACAAATTGGTCATCTGCTATGTCTAGGTTTATACCTTTTAATACTTCTATCTTACTTTTGTTTAGATCAAAAGATTTTTTTACATCCTTGAGTGTTATCATATGGAGTTTGTTTAATTTAATTCTTGGATATTAACAAAAATAAAGGGTTGCAACCACCAATTTACAGTTGCTTTTGGGAAACTTACGGTTGCAATTTCGGTTTTTTAACCTTTATTGCCTTAGGAAAAACCCTTACAGCAAAATATATTAATATCGCTAAAGTTGATATGATGAGGATTAGATGCATAACTCCATATATTTCTTTGAAGATACTAAACCCTTTCCCAACCATATATCCTAGAAATGATACTATCGCTCCTTTTAATACTGCGATTGTGAGGGAGATAGCAAAGAATCGTAACGGTTGTAGGGCTTTTAGTCCTCCAAAATATATTAATCCTGGTATGGAGATAGGACCTGAGTGCTTAATGACAAAAGCTGCCATATATGGTTTTGAATTACAAAGAGAATCTATCCTTTTTTGTAGTTCCCTACCCTTCTGACTTTTCACTAATTTATTCAATGTCTTTTTTAATGGAAGCTTTCTTCCAATTAGATAATATATTATGTCTAGAGAGGTTTCCAAGAAGACACTGATTGCATATATTATGAAAATGTTAAAAATTCCGTTCCCTGCTAGGGTTGATCCTACGAAATTTGCAGATTCTCCATCTAGAAATGTAGATAGTACAAAGAGAGGATATCTGCCTTTTGTGAGTATTTCTATCCAATTCATATCCCGTTGGTTATATCATTGATTAAAGATTAGAACAATCTACTTGTAGTTGCATAATGTTATCTAATCGAAAAAACATTTAACTTTTAAAAATTAAAGTTCAAAGAAGAAAAAACCCACTATTTCTAGTGGGTTTATATATTCAAAAAAGTCCTGGCAACAACCTATCTTTCCAAAACCTCGCGGTTTAAGTATTTTCGGCGTTAGAGTGTTTTACTTCTGAGTTCGGGATGGAGTCAGGTAGTTCCACTCCACTACAATCGCCAGGCAAAAAGGATGTATACCAGATTCATCCCTCTTGCCTGACCTTTTCTTACGAAAAGCTCAGGACTTAATTCTAAAGAGCAATTGGTGTACATTGTACACTCAAAACCGAACAGAAAGTAATGAAAAATCAAAGAAGCTTTTGGTCAATTAGTACTCCTCTGCTAAGTGTATTGCTACACTCACACATAGAGCCTATCAATGTGGTAGTCTCCCACAGACCTTCCGTGTGATCAAGTCACACAAGTATATTTAATCTTGAGATTGGCTTCACACTTATATGCTTTCA
>DHUO01000022.1:0-15926 GCA_002409215.1 Candidatus Dojkabacteria bacterium UBA5232
GATTCTTCGCTTCACTTCGTTACGCTCAGAATCCGTTGAATTTTATTGGACAATAGTGATTAAATAGATAAAATATTCAATAGGAGGAAGTACAGCAAATGAAAACTAAATTGTTGTCAGGTAATAAAAAAGAATATTCGCTAAATAACAAATGATTATAAAAAATATGTTTTTTTCGGCTTAGTGTTTAAACATTAAAAAAAAAACATTACCTTTGCACCAAAAATTCATTATAATGAAACGACCATTTTTATTTACATTTTTCTTGGTATGTATAATGGGTATATCACAGGCACAGGTCTCAGAAGTAGGCCTGTGTGGCGGTGTATCGTTTTATATGGGTGATATCAATCCGACGGGTGTATTTAAAGGATCTAAACCGGCCGGAGGTGTGATATATCGCTATAATATAAATCCACTTTTAGCTTTTAAATCGACGGTATTATTTGGCAGTATTGGTGCCAACGATGCTGAATATGGAAAAACCGATGAAGCCAAAGCTCGAAATTTAAGCTTTGTTTCTCCTATTTCAGAAATATCGGCTCAATTAGAACTCAATTTCATGCGTTTATACAATGAAGCCGGCCGTAATGCCTTTGCCCCTTATTTGTTTGCCGGCATAGGCATTTTTTCATTTAATCCACAAGCAAAAGCATCCGATGGGAATTGGTACGATTTGCAAATGTTGGGAACCGAAGGCCAAGGCTTAAATCAACCCGGATATGAGAAAGAACCTTACTCCCTTATTGGACTTAGTATCCCTTTTGGTTTGGGAATGCGCTATAACTTTTTAAAATATTATTCAATAGGCGTAGAATGGGGGATGAGAATGACCTTTACCGACTATATTGATGATGTCAGTACAACTTATGTATCCGATACAGTATTAAGGGTATATCGTCATCCTGTGGTAGCTGAACTGGCCGATCCGGTAGATGAATTTGAAAAACATAAACCGGGAACCGCCCGCGGAAATGCTCAAACGAAAGACTGGTTTTCGTATGCCGTGGTTACCTTCACCTTTAAATTAAACTATCAAAAAGCGTGTCCTTCGATGGGGAAACCCATTCCTGTGAATAAGAAAAGACGGAAATACAGGTAAAAAAAAGCGCAATTTATGATTTCCATCAACGATATTAACACTAAAACCATTCCACAACATATTGCAATTATTATGGACGGTAACGGGCGTTGGGCACAACGCCAAGGAAAAGATCGTATTTTTGGACATCAAAAAGGAGTGGAAGCTGTTAAACAAACTATTGAAGCTTGTGGAGATATTGGTATTAAGTATTTAACAATCTATGCCTTCTCCACCGAAAACTGGAAACGTGATTCTCAAGAAGTCAATGCTTTAATGGAATTGTTTATGTATTTTTATCAAACCGAATCGGATAATCTGCATAAAAACAATATCTGTGTGAAAGCAATCGGTAATTTAGAGATGCTTAGTGAAGAATGCCGAAACGGCATGCTAACTTTGATAGATAAAACCAAAAATAATACGGCTCTTACACTGATTATTGCTCTAAGTTACGGTGCTCGTTGGGAAATTACTCATGCTGCCCGAACATTGGCAAATGATATAAAAAACAATACATTAAATATAGAAGATATCAACGAAGATACCTTTGAAAACTATCTACAGACATATGACTTACAAATACCTGACCCCGACTTATTGATTCGCACAAGCAATGAGTATAGAATCAGTAATTTCTTACTTTGGCAGATTGCATATACCGAATTGTATTTTACCGAAGTTTTATGGCCTGATTTTGATAAGAATGAATTGTTGAAAGCGATTTATGACTTTCAACAGCGAACACGAAGATATGGTAAAACAAATGAACAATTAACGTAATCTATAAAATAATTACACCACATTCTCGTTAAATATAGGTAAATTTAAATTTCACAAATTGATTGAGATAAATATTATATGCGTATAGCAAAGTTCCTTTTTATCGTTTTAGTTCTAGGTTTTCTGAAAACAAATGTAATATCACAGGTGAATTTACAACATGATACGTATATATCCTTAAATTATCTGAATCCTAAGGAATATGAAGTAGGAGGTATTACCTTTAGCGGGAATGCAACATGTGATCCGAGAAGTTTAAATTTTGCTGTGGGCGATGTCATTAAAATTCCGGGGGATAGAATCAGTAAAACCATCGAGAGACTGTCTAAAATGGGTTTGTATGAAGATAACATACGGATTACTGCTACCAAAATTGAAGGAAATCTGATATTTCTGGATATATATTTGGAAGAAGTTCCTCGCTTGGCTTATTTTGCCTATAAAGGGGTGCGAAAATCCGATATCGATGAGTTTGATGACAGAATAAATCTTTCACAAGGAAAAGTCGTGAATGAAAATTTAAAATCGGTTGTTAAGAATATTGTACGCGATTACTATGTTGAAAAAGGTTTTTATTTTGTCGAAGTGGATGTGATTGAAGAAAGAGATAGTCTTAATCGAAATTTGGTTACATTATTAATAGATGTAAATAGAGGCAAGAAAACCAAAGTAAGCGATGTGGCTTTTTATGGCGTAGATAATATAGATGTAATGAAATTACGATCATCTATGACCGAAATAAAATCGAAATTAATGTTTCGACCTTTAAATAAAATAGATACTGCTATTGTGGACTATGTTAAAAATTATGGAGCATATAAAGATAAAGATTTAGCTGATTTACTCTTGCATTATTTTCAAGATAGAGTGCGTATACGTTTTAAACCTTCTCGTTTTAACGAACAGGATTATGAAACGGATAAACAAAATATAATTTCGAAATGTAATGAATTAGGCTATAGAGATGCCTACATAGTAAAAGATACTTTTTATCTGAATAATAGTAAAGATATTAACATCGATATTCATTTATATGAAGGAAAAAAATATTACTTCCGAAATATAAGTTGGGTCGGGAATACCAAATATAGTTCGGATTTATTAAGCAAAATACTCAACATCAAAAAAGGGGATGTGTATAATTCGGTTTTATTAGAAAGAAACTTAAGTATGAATCCCGAAGGTATGGATGTAAGTACACTCTATTTGGATGATGGGTATTTGTTTTTTAATGCAGTCCCCATCGAAAAGCTGGTAGAAGGCGATTCGATCGATATTGAAATCCGTATTGTTGAACGCAATCAGGCTACCATTAACAAAGTAAGTGTTTCGGGCAATACTCGTACGGGCGATGAAGTCATATTAAGAGAATTAAGCACACTGCCCGGCGATAAGTTTAGTCGTTCGGACGTCATACGTTCCCAACGTCAACTTTTACAACTTGGTTATTTTAATCAAGAAAAAATGAATGTAATACCCAAAGCCAATGAAGCCGATGGAAGTGTTGATTTGGAATATATCGTCGAAGAAGCATCTTCCGATCAATTGGAATTATCCGTAGGATGGGGCAGTAATCAATTTATAGCCAGTATAGGAGTTTCATTTAATAACTTTTCCTTCAGAAAGTTCTTTAAAAAAGAAGCTTGGACTCCTATACCGAGTGGGGACGGACAAAAATTATCCTTTAAGATTTATGCCAATACGTATTACCGTCAATACGGATTTTCATTTACCGAACCATGGTTGGGAGGGAAAAAACCCAATGCTTTAACCCTTTCTTTTTCGCATACAAACTATACCAACGGACAATCTGAAACCAGTACATCTTATCAGCATATTCGTATCACCAGCGCTTCCGTGGGATTAAGTAATCGCTTGAAAATACCTGACGATTATTTTAATATGGCGAATTTTATTGCATATCAGTATTACGATGTTAGAAACTATCCTTATTTTATTTTTACGGATGGTTATTCCCATGGGTTGAGTTATAATTTTTCATTAAACAGAAATTCATTAGATGCCATTATTTATCCTCGAAATGGATCGGATTTGTTGTTCTCTTTACAATTAACACCTCCTTATTCTTTGTTTACACAAAAGGATTATACTCAAATGAAATCTCAGGATAAGTATAAATGGCTTGAATATCATAAATGGAAATTTAACGTTTCTTATTATTTAAATATAATTGATAACTTAGTATTGAGTGTTAGAGGAAAGTTTGGCTTTTTGGGTTATTATAATTCTTCTTTAGGTTCAAGTCCATTCGAACGATTTTATTTAGGAGGAAGTGGATTATCTTCTACCTATATTTCCGACGGTCGAGAAATCGTAGGTATGAGAGGTTATGTGGATGAATCACTCACACCTACCGATGCAACAGGAACCGCAATTGGGGGTACAATTTATCAGAAATTAACCTTTGAGTTACGCTATCCCATCAGTTTAAATCCATCGGCTACCATTTATTTATTGGCATTTCTTGAAGCCGGAAACAGTTGGTTGAATGTAAAAACCTATAAACCTTTCGATATGTATCGATCGGCTGGTTTTGGCGCTCGTATACATTTACCTATGTTTGGAATGTTTGGATTAGATTGGGGCTATGGTTTTGATCAAATACCCGGAAGCCCAACTTCTTCAGGAAGCCAATTCCATTTTTCTATTAACCAATCCATTGAATAAAAAATGTACTAGTATTAACTTAAAATATATTTGATATGAAAAAATTAGTTTTAACAGCCACCATTATTGTGTTAACAGTATTTGGAGCCATTGCGCAAAAATATGCCTATATCGATTCTGAATATTTGTTAAATAACATTCCCAGTTATTTGGAAGCACAAGCCGAATTAGACAAGTTATCCGTTGAATGGCAAAAAGAAATTGAAGCCAAATTCAAAAAGATTGATGAAATGTATAAAAAGTATCAACAAGATGTTGTTGTACTACCGGAAGAAACCAAGCAAAAACGACAACAAGAAATTATTGATGCCGAAAAAGAAGCCAAAGAATTGCAAAAAAAACGTTTTGGAACGGATGGAGATTTATTTAAGAAAAGAGAAGAATTGGTAAAACCTATTCAAGACAGAGTTTTTACCGCTATTGAAGAATATGCGCGTGAAAAAAATTATGCTTTTATTTTTGATAAAGCAGGTGATTTAACCATTGTATATGCAGATGCCAGGTATGATATAAATGATGATATTTTATTGAAACTGGGAATAGTAGTTGGGGAAAAATAAACTTTAAACTTTTATAATTATGTTAATTTTTGTAGCAAACATTCCTTTTAGATCTCGTAAAAAGGATTTGGAAGAATTATTTAAACAGTACGGAAGCGTCGAGAAAGCTTATATCATTTATGATAAAGTCCGTAGGAGAAGTAAAGGTTATGGTTTTGTTGAAATGCCAGACGAAGATGAGGCCAGAGAGGCTATCGAAAAACTAAACGGCTATGAATTAAATGACAAAAAACTTGTTGTTGAGGAATCAAATTCTAAGAAAACTGAAAAACCAATCGAAGAAAAAGAAGAAAATAACGAATAGAGATTTGTTATCTTCTCTTTTTTACAAAATGTAAATTAATGTAGTTTGTTTTTTTAAGGAAAAAATTAAGAGTGCTTATAAGACATTAAATACATAAATACTCTTGTTTTTCTTAAGTTTAGCGAAATTTTATGATGTTGTTATAAGTATTGGACAATACCATAAAAAAAAGCCACTATCATATAGAGTGGCTTTTTTTATGATTAAATAAATATATATAATTTACTTAGTAATATCTTTGCGTGTGGCATAATTCACTTTAAATGCACTTGCTTTCCGCAGCTCTTGTTTCACGTCGGTAACAATTCCCATTTTAACCTTTTCGTCGACTTTGAGCGACCAAGTAATCATGGTACGATCAAGTTCGTTACGACGTTGTTTTTCGGCTTCAACAAATTCAATGATGTCGGTATATTCGGCAAATTGGTCGTTTAATTGGATACGTGGTTCTGGGCCTAATCTTTTTATGTGATTCTGATTCGGTCTGCCAATATTAATGCTTGAAACCAATGCTTTCTTTTCTAATTTTTGTACTTCAGTAGCTTTTGGAATTTGAATAACTACAAAAAGTGAGGATTCACGCATAGTAGTAATCACCATAAAGAAAAACAAAAACATGAAAATAATATCCGACATGGACCCCATATTTAGTTCGGGGACATCTTTTTTACCTTCTTTTTTAAATCTTCCCATAATTATTTTTTCCCTCCATAATTTGACGGTTCAGCTTCGGAAATACTGATAGGGTAAATTTTTTGTATTCCTTTTTTTTGTGTTTCCGTTAGTTTATCATATGATTTTCCAAAGCGCTGTTGTGAATATTCTTGGCGTAATTCACTAAATGCCAACGTCAACTGGTTTTGAACGGCCATATACATAGCGTAGGAGGTACTCCTGTCGTTTTGCAGTGATACCACACCTTTCGAAACCATGGCATTCTCGCCTAAATCATCAATGTATTTAGATTGTTTTTCCGAACGATGCGGATCTTCAGTAGGATTTGCAATAAAATCTTTAGTGATATTTTTTAATTGACGTACATCCGATAATACTTCACCGTTAACCAATAATTGGTCATGCATATTCACTAAAATACGCAATACATTGCGTTGATTCATTTTTGGGACCTCTTGATTTTCCTGTAAAGGAGGAGGCAATCTTCTTTGTATCCCTTGATCCGTATTAATGGAAGAAGTCAACAGGAAGAATGTCAAAAGCAGAAATGAAATGTCGGCCATTGACCCCGTATTTAATCCCGGTGTTTTCTTTGCCATAATATTTAATTTTTAATTTTGACATAAATAATTGAACTTATGAATGCTAATATTACACCAAAAAAAGCTAAATAAGTTACATTCATAGCAGTACCTACCCATTTGTATACAGTAGGAGCTACTTCAAGACGTAAAGCAATATCGCTTAATTCCGAAGGTGCTAGAAAATATCCGATAACAATAAGTACTACACAGCAGCCTAATAAAAGAAGTGTTTTGAACAGTTGCTTTTTATTAGAAAAAATTCCTATCACAGCGAATAAAACAAGTAATATTATTACTATGATAACTAAAAGATATAAAATGTTGAAACACCAATTTAGTGCAGCTTCTTTCTCGGAAAATAAATAGATGAATGAAGCTGATATTGCAGCTATTGTTATTATTAATACCGAAATATTTGCTATTCTTTTTATCAATTTATCCATCGTTATAATTTTTTAATATGTTAATAAAGGAAAACTTTATTAGTTTATTGTTTGTATTTTACAACGATATCCATATAATTGATGGTAGCATCTTCCATGGTATTGGTTAAACTATCTATTTTAGAAACTAAATAAGAATAAAATACTTGAAGAAGAAGTGCCACTATCAAACCGAATACAGTCGTAATAAGAGCCACTTTCATACCACCTGCAACAATGGTAGGAGAAATATCGCCTGCTTTTTCAATATCGTCGAATGCTTGAACCATCCCAACAACCGTTCCTAAAAAACCTAATGAGGGAGCAACTGAAATGCAAAAGCCTATCCAAGACATATTGGTTTCTAAACGAGCTGTTTGCACGCCACCATAGGAAACAACGGCTTTTTCGATTTCGTCTAAACTTTGATCATAACGATCCAACCCTTGATAAAACACACTGGCAACAGGACCCCTGGTGTTACGACAAAGTGTTTTAGCGGCTTCAACATCACCTTTTTTTAAGGTTTCTTCAATTCCATTTAATAGTTTCGTTGTATTTGTTGTGGAAAGATTTAAATAAATAATTCTTTCAATAACTAATCCTAAGCCTAAAATTAATGCTAATAAAATAGGAGTCATCCATGGAACACCACCTTCAATAAATTTATCTTTCAAAACCTGATTAAAAGATTTTTCAGCTGCAGTTTCTTCTTCGACCTCGGCTGCAACTGATTCAGCGGCTACTGCTTCATTTTCTGCATTGGGCTTTACCGCAGCTTCTGTATCTGTTGTATTGGCTTTGGCTTGTTCTTCTTGTGCATATGCTACATTGGATGATCCAAATGTTATAAAACTTGCGATTGCTAATAAGGCAAATAACTTTTTCATACTAATGCTTTTTAATTTTATTTTTTACGTCAATTTTTTATTATTTATATCTGGCGGAGAGACAGGGATTCGAACCCTGGGTACAGAGACTGTACAACGGTTTTCAAGACCGTCCCTTTCGACCGCTCAGGCACCTCTCCCGTGCCGACAATTATACCACATGTACAGACCTGGTCGGTATATTTTTCCTTATCGCTAAGATATTATTCCTCACTTTTAATAGGTTTTTAATCTTCCTATGGGACACTCCAAGAAGCTAAGATACAAGCATGTTTCTTACAACCTCCTCTAAAGATACCCCTGGAAACTTAGATGTTAGCGTAGTGAGCTCACCATCATAGAGAATAGATCCACTGTCAATCACTATCACTCTCTTACATAAGTCTTTTATATCCTCCATATTATGACTAGTGAGGATTATAGTTGAATGATAATTCTGATGGTACTCTGCAAGGAAATCTCTTAGATTTTTCTGAGATATTACATCCAATCCCAACGTAGGCTCATCTAAAAAAATCAACTCTGGAGTATGAAGAAGAGACGCTATAAGTTCACATTTCATCCTTTCTCCTAGAGAAAGCTTCATAACAGGAATGTCTAACAAATCCTTAATATCTAACCTTCTAACCATTTCATTAAGAATATTCTTATACTTAATGTCATCTATTTGATATATCTCCTTATTCAGCAAAAAGGTCTCATTAGCAGGTAACTCCCACCATAGTTGACTCCTATTCCCCATAACCATAGATATTTTTTGTAGAAAATCGTAGTTCCTCTCTGAAGGAATATATCCCAGAACCTCCACATCACCTTTATCAGGAACTAGCAAGCCAGAAAGACACTTCAAAGTAGTTGTTTTCCCTGCTCCATTTTTGCCAATAAAGCCAACCAATTCTCCCTCTGGAACATTGAAACTAAGGTCATTAACAGCAACAACATTCTTCTTTGCAACATTGAATGTCTTCCTTAGACCCTTCACAGTTATCGCATATTTCATAGATAAGTATAGCATAAATTAATCAGACCTGGTCGGTAGATTTATCCTTATCAGAAGGAGATTAATCTTGCGTTTTTACCTTTTTTTAATCTTACTATGGCCACTTACAATAAATCAGAAAGAACCTGCTTTGTTGTCCTAAATGAGACTTTTGCAACCTTCTTAAGCTCACTAGCTCCATGCTTTGCAACAAAATCCTTTGCCTGTTCAATAACATGAGATGCACCTTTTGGAAATTTGAAATAATACTCCTCTCCCATCTTCTCCATCTCTTCTAAAAATATACCCCTAGCTAAGATAGAGGCACAAGCAACTGCAATATCAGATTCTCCTTTGTGATACTGTTTAAAATTTGCTGCTTTTCCCAAGTCTCCAAGTTCATCCTTCACCCTACTCTCCTTGTTTGAAAACTGATCAATTACTACACTATCACACTTAATTCCCTTTTCATTCAAATCTTTCAATCCCATTTCAATAACTTTGGAGTGTTGCCTTGCCAAAAGTAATCCGACATTACCCATCTGCTCGACCAACTCATTATACTCCTCTGGCATAACGATTGAAGGATAGTAGTACTCATAATCCTTCATCTGCTCATACATTTTCATAATTTTCGCATCCGAAAACTTTTTTGAATCCCCTACACCAAGTTTTGTAAATTTCTCTGCAAACTCCTCATTAACAAAACAAGCAACTACCACAAGTGGACCAAAATAGTCACCTTTTCCAACCTCATCAACACCAATATGTGGCTTAACGCCAACTTTCTTAACTTGAACTCCTCCTTGAATTTTAGAAATAATGTCATCAAACTCCTCATTACCTTGAAAAACTAATTTCCTGCTGGTGTACAAGATAGCAACAGAACCATTATCATTATCCATCCTAAAAACAACATATTCATTATCCATCGGTTCCTTCCTCCAACCAGCATCCCTAAAGAGTTTCTCCAAACCTAAACACTCATCTAAACTTAATTTTATTGAAACTGTATTTTGACTCATTATATTTTACTTACAACTTGACCTTCAGGAGTGTCCGAAACTAAATATCCCAATTCCTTAATTTCATCCCTTACACTATCCGCCAAAGCATAATCCTTTTGCCTTTTTGCTTCCAATCTTTTTTCTAAAAGTTCATCTAATCTATCATCCATTACTTGACCATTCCCCTTTTCTTCATTAAGAATTGAATCGAGATTCAAAGCCAAAACCTTATCAAAATCCAATATTGTTGCCAACTTATCCTCATCCTTCTGATCAGATTTTAACAACTCATTAATCAATGCCAATACTCCAGACATATTAAGATTGTTTTCAAGATCTTTTTTGAAAAGCTCAACATATGCAGGTAATACCTTACCTACCTTGCTTCCTAACTCTTTAATCTTTTTAAGTAATGCAAGCCTTGAATTTCTTGCTCCATCTAATGCATCTATGGAGAAGTTCATTTTTGCACGGTAATTAACAGAAAGGAAAAGATACCTAACATCCATTGCTTCATACCCTAACTCTAAAACTTCAGGCAATGTATCCGCACCTTTGCTTTTTGAAAGCTTCTCATTATCCTTGTTTACCAACCATTCATTATGTATCCAATACTTAACAACTGGATGACCAAAAGCTCCAATATTCTGAGCTCTTTCATTTGAGTGATGTACTGGAATATGATCTATACCACCTGTGTGAATATCAAAGCTTTCACCTAATATTGCAGTACCCATTGCTGAACATTCAATATGCCAACCGGGGAAACCGTCTCCCCAAGGTGATGACCAATTCATTATGTGATCCTCATACTTACCAACTTTTTTCATCCAAAGTACAAAATCAGCTGGATTTCTCTTCTCTGGATCAACGCCAACCTCTTCTCTCACACCAATCTTTTTCTCACTTAAATCTTGACCTGTAAAAATGTTGTAGTCAGGAACTTTTGTTACATCAAAATATATTGCCTGTTTTGTCTCGTATGTATATCCCCTTCCCTCCATCTTCTTCACAATCTCAATCATCTCTTCAATGTACTCTGTTGCCCTAGTCCAACCGTACTCTGAAACAGTCTCAAAATTCATCCCAGCAGGAATTTCTTTACCATTAGGTGCTAAGATATTTAGTTTCCTGTAGTCATCTAGTACCGTATCAATATATTTATTTGCGATATCAATGGGTTGCAAGCCCTCTCTTTCTGCTTGTCTATCCATCTTGTCTGTACCGAAATCATCACCAAAATCATCTTGTGAAGTCATATGTCCAACATCTGTAATATTCATTACCCTTTCAACTTTGTAACCTAGATAGAGTAATGCTCTATGAAGAATGTCCCAGTTAACATATGCTCGGATATTTCCAAGATGCATTCTAAAGTACACTGTAGGTCCACAATTGTACATCGTGATTACACCCTTCTTGTTGGGCTCAATCTTAACAATTTCCCTATCTAATGTTGAGTAGAGTTTCATTAAAAATCCCTCCTTCCTTCCAATGCTTTCTTCAAAGTTAATCTATCTGCATACTCTAAGTCTGCACCGGTTGGCAATCCCATTGCCAATCTCGTTATCTTTAGTTTACCCTCTTTTAGCAAAGTTTTAAACAGATCATATATGTAGCTAGCTGTTGCCTCTCCTTCTAAACTTGGATTTGTTGCAATGATAATCTCTAATTCATCCACATCGCTGAGCAATTCAACAACTCTCTCCTTTAATTCCTTAAATCTTAATTCTTCAGAAGTAATACCATCCGCAGGAGATATTACTCCACCAAGTACGAAATATACTCCATCATATACTCCTGAATTCTCAAAAGCCACAACATCTAAAGGTTCCTCTACTACACATAATCTGTCTTTTTTCCTTAAGGGACTAGAACATATATTACACTCCTTTTGATCTGCAACATTAAAACACTTTGTGCAATTAACTACGCTCTCATCCATTTCAACAAGAGCATTTGCTAGTTTCGTTGCATCTTGGTTGGGAGACCTAAGATAGTGATATGCCATTCTAGAAGCAGATTTAGGACCAACTCCTGGTAATCTTCCAAACTCATCTATTACCTTTTGTACACTTTTGGGTAATATTGACATAATTACTTACCAAACATACTTTTAATTTGATCCAAATCAATATCCTGAACCATCTCTTTTTGAAGTTTCTTTTGATAGTCTTTGAATGCCTCCTTAAATCCTTTTCTAATCTGATCCATCATATCTGGATCTAAGTACTCTTCATCAATATGTACATCCTCAAACTCTTGTGCTCCATTCATGTATATTGTAATCATTCCATTCTTAGATTCACCTTTTACCTTTCTCTCTCTCATCTTATTCTGCATCTTTTTAGCCTCATTTTGCATTTTTATTAATTCTATTGGATTTGGTAATGCCATTTTTATGAAAAAATATAATTTAGATATGCATGGGTATTATACATTAAAAATTGATAGAAGAGATATGTATACATTTTTCTATGTTACATCACTTATTTTAGAAGATTCTTACAAATCCTCAAGAATGTTTTATATTCTTCCGTTTCTCCTAACCAAGGTATTAGTTTAAGTGTATCCTTAATATTGTAACAATTTACATACTTTACGACATCTTCGCTTCTCTGAATTTCATCTTCGTTACTTATACCTAGTTTCAACTCATTAGAGTCTTTATCACATACAACAAGGTATCTAATTTGCAGATAAGATGGTTTGTCTTCTGAGACTATTTCATAATAACCAAAAAATTCTTTTTTCATATTAGAAATATCTAATGATGTTTCTTCGAAAACTTCACGAGTTAAAGTTTCTAACAAACTTTCTCCTGAATTGGGTTTTCCTCCAGGAAATTGCCATTTCACATTATCTTTCGAAACTAATACTAAATGCCCATCCTTTGTTACAATCCACCCATATACCTGTTTTACTTCTAGTGAGGTATGCTCACTCTTAATTTTATTTGATTCGTTCCATTTTAATAAAGTTGCCATAATATTTATTATATTATTCTTTATATCTCACAATCAAGAAATAAAGAGAACATTACAAAGTTATCTTAATGTCTCTTTCCTTTACTAGTTCTTCAACATATTCCTCTAATTTTCCCAAACCTATTTTCTCTCTCCTCTCATTTACTCTTTTAAAATCATATATCTCTTTAACTTTATACACACCTTCTCTTCCTTCAACCAACTCAAATTGTGTACCATATAACTGCTTCTTACCTTCATATATCCTTACTCTATCTACTAATTGTGCATAGTTTAGAGTATTGATATTTTCTAAATCTTCTTTCATTAAAGAAAGATATTTTTTCATAAAGAGGTGCTCCTCTTTGGGCATATGCTGAACAATCAAAAATGCTGCTAATTGAACATCTTTACCATACTTGGATGATATATATCCTCTTTCTTTAAATATTTTCTTAAATTTCTCCCTATTCTCTTCATCTTTTTCTCTCATTTTTTCAAAACTCTTATCTGTTAAAGTTTTTAGATAGTTATTTCTAAGAGACTGATCCTCTTGAGCCATTTTTAAGATCTGTTTTTTGAAATTGATCATTTGTTTTAAAATTTTGTAAAAACTACGGCTAGGAGGTAAAACATAATATTATACAATATTAAAGATATTAAGGAGGATTTAAGCTCATAGATTCCTCTAAAATGGTATAATATAAGATGGAAAACAAACATAACATACTAGAAATCCTCCAAGATCAGAAAGCCTCCAAACTAAGTGGTAACCTCTATGAATACAGTGCTGTAAAGTTTTCATACAATACAAATAAAATAGAAGGCAGTACTCTAAGTGAAGAAGACACTAGAGGTATATTCCATAACAACACACTACTTACAAGTGGACAGATGAATATCGATGACATTATCGAAATGAAAAACCAACTCTCCATGTTCGACTATATGTTAGATATTGCTAAAGAAAAATTAACAGAAGAAATGATTAAAAAGTTCCACTCAATCCTTAAAAGTAATACTTCTGATGAAAAAAAAGATTGGTTTAATGTTGGTAAATACAAAAAATTAGCAAATACTGTTGGTGGAAAAGATACTACTAATCCTAAAGATGTATCTAAAGAAATGAAGAAGTTACTAGATAGCTACAATGCAAAGAATGAGATAAAGATTGAGGATATAATACAATTACATTTTGAATTTGAAAAAATACATCCTTTTCAAGATGGTAATGGAAGAGTTGGTAGAATAATTATGTTTAAGGAGTGTTTAAAACATTCTATTATTCCCTTTATTATCCAAAATGAAAACAAACAGTACTATTACAGAGGTTTAAGTGAGTATGAAAATGAGAAAGGTTACTTAATTGATACATGCCTATCTGCACAAGATGAATATAAAAATGCTGTTAAGAAATTTTTAGAAAACTAAACCCTACTCCAAAACTCCCCCTTTTGATACATACTTCTCTTGGCACTGTCTATCCAACTCATTTATCCCTTCACCATCATAAGAAGTCTTAACATATCGGATATACACAGAATATGGAAACATCTCCCTAAGAGAAGAATCATGAAGAGATCCATCTTTTGGCCACATATGTGATTTAATTTCTAAAGTATCCTTGTCATACTCAAACCTAACAGGTACACCGTATCCACCCGCATCCCTACCTTTACCAAAAGTATTACACATAACATATGCATACACATATTTACTATCCCTACCGTAATACTTATTCACACATGTATACTTCCTTCCATCTCCTAATTCTTCTGCTTCAGTATACTTATCTATATTCTCCGAAAGAGTTTTATTAAACCCAGAATCATATCTACCTTCAAATTTAGCATGAGTGCCTGAGAAATACTTTATCGTAGATGAAACATACTTTTTTAGATATTTATACGGGAAATACAGAAGGACAGGGGTCAATACAAGAACTAAACACACAATTAGAAAAGCTCTAAAACCCTTAGACATATTACATTTCTTCATATTACATTATACCATTTTTTCTAAATCCCTTCAAATATCGCCTCTATATCCTTAGCTGTTCTCTTCTTAGGTTTTTCACTAACCTCCTTCTTAGGAATCACGGGAAGATTCTTTAGTACCTCATCAGCATCAGACTTCTCTACTGGCTTTATTGCAGGATTAACATAACACTCTATCTTACAAGGTATACCGTAAACATCAGAAAACACTTCACATATTATATTTTTACTCTTTGGTGCCTCAATTCTTTCCTTATGGAAATTAAACGGAACTTCCAAATGCAACGTACCACCTTCAAAAGATCTAATTTGACCACCACCAACAAACGCATACAGATGATGATTAAATGGCTTAATCGCATCAATGAATCTATCCCATTGTTTCTTAATATCATCAACTGTTACAGTTTGGGAAGCAACTTCATTACCCTTTGACTCTTCCTTTTCAACCTCCTTCTTCTCTTCTGCTACTGGAAGATTTTTCTTAACATCCCTATTTACCATCTTTATCTCACTCTTTGCATTAGGTTTCATCATCTCCGGAATTATCATCTGCAATACCAATGCTTGGTTATTAGCATACCTTATCTTATTCTCTGCTTCCAAGAACAGATTAATTAATTTATGGAAATCTTTAATATCTCCCTCCTTGTCAAATGGGAAATCCTTCTCAAACTCATTCTTTATCTTCTGTGAGAGAATACCTCGTAGATAGTCTAGGACAAATGTTGTAAATTGTTGGAGATTTACACCATCGACCTCTAAACCCTCTATGATACTAAGTGCTTGGGCCCCATCACCATCCAAAAGATATCTCAAAAGCAGAACCACTTTTTCAGAATCAGGTAAACCTAATGTCATTTGCACTTCCTCAAGCGTTATCTCATGCTTGTTCTCCTCCTGTCCACTATATACAACATCAAGAATTGAAAGAGCATCTCTGTAGCTACCCTTTGCATTTTTGACAATAATTGAAAGGGCATCATCTTT
>DHUO01000022.1:16150-31394 GCA_002409215.1 Candidatus Dojkabacteria bacterium UBA5232
CTAAAGTCATATCTCTGACATCTTGAAAGGATAGTTGGGGGCAGTTTATGTACATCGGTTGTGGCCAAAATGAAAACGACATGTGCTGGTGGTTCTTCCAAAGTCTTAAGGAGCGCATTAAAAGCCTCTGTGGTGAGCATATGTACTTCATCAATGATATATACCTTGTATTTACCCTCTACTGGTGAAAACTCTATCCTCTCTTTTAGCTCTCTAATCTGATCTATTCCTCTGTTTGATGCTGCATCTATCTCCACTAAGTCTAAAAATCTACCATCAGCTATTGCTTTACAATTCTCACACTCCAAGCATGGATTGCCACTCTTCTTAGGATTCGTGCAGTTAATTGCCTTCGCAAATATTCTTGCTGCTGATGTCTTTCCTGTACCTCGGGAACCAACAAAAAGATATGCATGTGCTATCTGTTCCTTCTTTACTGCATTTTTAAGCAAGTTAATTACATTATCCTGCCCTATTAATTGGTCGAAGTCTTGCGACCTATATTTTTGATAGAGTACTGAAGACATGATTACATGCTAGTCTAAATATTGACCCTTGCCAAGGGAAAATTATTTACCCATTCCATTTAACAGACCTGGTCGGCGAGATTAGGTTTACTAGATAAGGAGAAATTCAACAAAAAACGGTTTTTTTAATATCTCTATCGGTCATGCACCCATAGAAAGATTAAAAAACTCAAAAAACACCATCCAAACCCTTATCCAACAGGTGAAAACTCGCCGACCAGGTCTGTAACTGCTTCTGCAAGCATTTGAGAGTATAGGCCATAACCAACTGAGTTAATGGCTCCAGATTGATTCTTACCTAATATATCCCCTGCCCCTCTAATCTCCAAATCCCTGTTAGAAAGGAGAAATCCGGAACCTAACTCTTGCGAGTTCTTTAATGCTTCCAACCTTAAAGCTGAATCCCCTCTTAAAGTATCATAAAGGAAGTATGCATAGGCTTGTACTTTTGAACGCCCTATCCTTCCACGAATTTGATACATCTGAGAGAGCCCCAACATAGTTGCATCATCAACAATCAAAGTATTAACGGTCGGTATATCCAAACCATTCTCGATAATGGTGGTACAAAGGAGTATCTTAGACTCCCCACTCAAAAAAGTTTCCATGTTTTTCGACAAAGTTTGAACACCCATCTGCCCATGGACAATGGTCGTCTTTACATGTGGAAACAACTTGTCCAATTTCTCATATACATTCTGTATTGTCTCAACCCTGTTATGCAGAAAGTACACCTGTCCCCCTCTATCCAATTCCTTCTGTATCGCCTCGCGCACAACATCCCAATTAAACTTCCCAAAATGGTTCAGTATCTCCATTCTTCCACTAGGAGGAGTTGCTAAAACAGAAATATCCCTAATTCCTAACAAAGCCATATTCAAAGTCCTAGGAATTGGTGTGGCCGTTAAGGAAAGTACATTCGTATTAAGCTTCTTGCTCTTAATTTTCTCCTTCTGCTTTACACCAAATTTCTGCTCCTCATCAATCACCAACAACCCTAAATCTTTGAAATGAATGTCATCACTCAAAAGGGAATGGGTCCCAATAATGATATCTACACTCCCATTAGCCAAACCTTTAACTATCTCCTGCTTTTCTTTCTCAGTAGCCATCCTTGAAATAGCTTGAATGTTAAACGGTGTATTTTCAAATCTCTTTCTTAAAACAGAAAGATGCTGAGATACAAGTACTGTCGTTGGAGCTAGGAGTGCAACCTGCTTTCCTTCATTTGCAACAGCGTACATAGCCCTCATTGCTATCTCTGTCTTTCCATACCCTACATCACCAACCAAAAGCCTGTCCATGGGCTTTCCACTCTGCAAATCATCCACCAACTGTTTAGTTGCAAGTAATTGATCATCTGTATCCTTGTATTCAAAATTACTCACAAAAGTATCAAAATCACTTAACTGTCCCTCATCTACTAGAGAAGGTTCAATATTAGATGTTTCTCGCAGGGCATATAGCTGGAGGAGTTCTTTAGCAATACTCTGAGCCCTCTCCTTGGCGCTTGCAGATATTCTCCTCCAAGCACCACTATTTAAACCTGTCAGTATTGGCTGCGCCTTCCCTGCACCAATATACTTTGTGAGCTTCTCAGAGGCCGTTAGAGGTACAAGAAGTCTATCCTTCCCCTTGTATGCTATCTGAATGTAGTAGCCACACTCTCTCATCTGTATATCCACATACTTCCCAATACCGTGATCTTCATGAACAACGTAATCCCCTGGAATTATTTTCTTCAATATTTCAACAGAACCCGGATCCATACTCATGTTCTTACTCCAAAATTCAGAAAGATCTACCTCTCCCAAAACCTCCATATCTGTCAAAACAATTAACTTCCCAGCATTAAACAGAAACCCTCTTTTTACAATCTTTGAATATTCAATATCATTTAGATATACATAGTCTATATTCTCCTTTAGCTCATCCTCCACCTCCAAATTATATCTTTCATAGTTGTTGGTTAGATAGAGGACTTCATATCCTCTACCCTTAAAATTCTTTATAATCTCATGAACAGCCCTTTTCGAAGAATATATCTCCAGCCCAGGGATTCTCCTAACTCCTAGATTCACACTCTCTCTACTATCTTCCCCTAAATCAACACTTAATCGCAGTTTTATACTATCTTGATTCTCTTCATTACCTACCAAAAGATCTGAATTGAGATCAACAAGCACCCTACTCTGCACAGACTCCAGTTTCTTTCTACTCTCACTATCTACTATATCTATACTCTCTATCTCCTCACCAAGAATACTTAATCTAACAATATTCTTCATACTAAATGGCCAGATGATTACAACATCCCCTAATACTGAGAACTCTCCCTCACTCCATACTCTCTCAACTCTTGTATATCCTAAATCTAAAAGAGAATCGATATTAAAGTGCTTACCAACAGAAAGAGATGTTGTATTCTCTTTAATATCT
Organism: Candidatus Dojkabacteria bacterium UBA5232; assembly: GCA_002409215.1. Taxonomy (GTDB): domain Bacteria; phylum Patescibacteriota; class Dojkabacteria; order SC72; family SC72; genus UBA5232. The sequence continues at coordinate 19,117 of DHUO01000022.1, forward strand.
TCATTACTATGGAGGGTTGTGCTTAGCCAAACAGATTTATCAAGAAGCTTACCTAAAAACTCCGCAGAGAATTCGTAGTACTGCTCATCTATACCACTCAGAACTTTCTTATCCAATATTTCCTGCTTAATGTGAGTAGTTTTCTTTATTAATCGCTTAGTGAAATCATTCATATGTCTAAAGAAGTATCTCTAAAAGGAGTGATTTAGCAGATTCTTCTAGAACTTCGTTTAATATCATCTGTTCATCTTCTGTGAATTTCATTAATACAAAATCCTCCCCAGAGATATGCTTATTCGTTCTACTTTCAATACCTATTCTTAATCTAAAGAAATCTTTTGTTTTTAACCTATCCTCAACATCTTTTACACCGTTGTGTCCGTGTGGTGATTTCCCGTGTTGTAGTTTGTATTTTCCTAAAGCTAAATCTAAATCATCATGAATTAGTATTAGGTCTTCTGCTACATCTATATCGTATTTTTTAACTATCTTGCCAACTGCTTGTCCTGAATTATTCATATATGTCAAAGGTTTTTGAAGTATGGCAATTACCTTAGAACCTTTTTTAAGAAAAGAGAGTTGAGACATGAATGTTTTTTCTTCTTCCCACTCTGTTACGGTATATTCTTTCTGAAAAAGGAATTTTTCTCTTAATATGTCTAGAAAAAGGAATCCTGTATTATGTCTTGTTTTATTGTATTTTGTTCCTGGATTGCCTAGTCCTGTTATTAGTTTCATCTGATTTTATTATACCTTATATTTAGGAAAGTGTGTTTTGGAATATTCATAAATAGTTAATCTCCCGTTCATTTTTATATCTTAGAATGATGATAGGAGATAATTTTGTGAGAAGGGATAAAGATGAAAAAGAAAAGCAATATTATTCTTGATTATAATCCCAGACTCAAAAAAGAGTATAAAAAGATTAAAACGTTGAAAATTCCGAAGGACCTTCTTAGAAAACATAAACCTCTAACGAAAGGAAACTCTTACCCTGTAGAACTAACCAAGGCAGAAATTAATCTTATCAAAAGATTAGTGTCTATAGAGCCCATACAAGAATTCATAAGGGAAAGAAAAGGGTTTCCTACATATGACTTTTGTTGGAAAGGATGTCAATGGGAAGTAAAAACTATAATAGGGAATAACCCCTTATCTGTGAAATATATTATTTGGAGAGCTACTGACCAAAACAAAAGAAATATTATATTAGACACCTCTTTTACGTCAATGTCACTCTCTGATATTGAAGAACAGGTAATAAAGCATCTAAGTATTAGGAAGAATATGAAAAGAATTGGCAAACTACTACTAGTAAGAGGAAAAACAGTTATAAAAATGAAATAAAGAGAGGAGACCTCGTTTCTCATACCAATAATGAGTGAGTATCTCCTCCACTATCTATATTATACCATAAATATTTACAGAGACACAAACTTTTTAATCTAAATATTCATATATCTCCTTCAATATCCCCTCCTGCTTTACAAACATTTTTTCTTTCTTTTCTGTTTCTTCTGTGAAGTACTCTTTATGATTATACCCTACAACATGCAGTATGCCATGGATGATATTTCGCAGTATATTTTCTACTAATTTGTCTTTTGGGGAGGTTTTAGAAACGTAACATGGAGCAATGTACACTTCTCCTGCTAATGGCTCTGTTGTAATGGAAAAAGATAACACGTCGGTGACATAATCCTTCTTTCTATACTCTTTATTGAGTGAGTGTATATACTCATCTTCAACAAAGATTATACCCAGCTCTAAAATATTGTATACAGAAAAATGCTTTTGGAGTGTTTTTAATAACTTTGTTTCGGAAAAGGTAATTTCTGGAATATATTTCTTCAGTATTTCCCAGTTATGTATCTCTATTTTCATACTATTGAATGTGTTTTTGTACCATTTCCCTAACAGTATTACCATCTGCATTCCCACCTAACTCTTTCATCACAATACCCATTACTTTCCCCATATCTTTCATACCCTCTGGTTTTAATTCATCTATCTTGCTCTTAACTACTTTTTCAATCTCCTCTTCACTCATCTGTTCAGGAAGATACTCTTGCAATACTTCTAGTTGATGTTTTTCTCTTTGTAGTAAGTCATCTCTACCCATTTGAGTGTACTGCACAATTGAGTCCTCTATCTTTTTTACCTCTTTTCGTAGAATCTTCTCCATATCAGCATCACTTAATTCATCTTCTGATGCTACTTGTGCATTCTTAATTGAAGCCATAGCCATTTTAAGTATATCTACCTTCTCTGCATTACCCTCTTTGGTAGCAGAAAACATATCTTTTCTAAGAGTTTCTATTAAAGACATTGTGATGTGTAGCTAAAATTATCTAGCTCTTCTTGCAGCAGCTCTTCTTCTTCTTTTTCTCTTTGCCCATTCTTTTCTCTTGGCAATTTCAAGATCTGCCTTGTGGATTCTGTAAGACTTGTTTTTGTATGTTTCTAAGATCTTTTCTCTTAGAACTTCTCTATGAAGTCTTCTTAATGCACTATCTATATTTTCATTAGAATGTACGATAACTGACATAGTACCTCCTTTAAATTAATACTTGGGAATTATATCACAATTCTTTAGTTTTTGACTACTCTTTTTTCAAATCTCTCTTTACTTCTTTGTACCAACTTACCATTAACTATCTCATATGTTCTGTTTAACCATGTCCAACCTAAGCCTAAGAACAAGAGTATACCTCCCATTATGACTAAGTTCTCTGATTCATCGAAGAGACCTGTCTCAGGGACTTTACCACCTTCCACAGGAGGTTGATATGGCTCCTCTACACAATCTGCTGTGATACTTGCATTGGCAATATAATCTGTTCCATCACTTGGTTTGACTATTACAACATTGTCATATACACCAAAGGCATCTTTTCTAACAGTAAATGAGTATGTTAGGGTCTTTGTTTGGCCTGCAGCTATATTAAATGATCCCCATTTAATACTTCTGTCTGAAGAAGAGTATGTACCACCATCGGAGATATCTGTGACAGAACCACCTACTACCTTGGAGTCTAATTTGTCTGTGACATTAGTTATGGTACCTGTTGCATTACCATTGTTCTTAATTGTTATGGTATATGTTAATTTAGCAATTGATTCTCCTGCACTATCTACTATACATTCTTCACTAGCAGTTTTCCCAACATCCCACTTAGGAGCACCTACATCTTCTACTGTGAAGTTACCTCTCATCTGACAAAGTTCACTAAAACTACTTTCTCCTGGTCTCTTCCAAGCAATTAAGACATGGTAATTACCTACTTTAGAGGTATCCAATTTACCATCTACTGTAGCTTTTTTAGGAGTACCAGTATCTGGAGTGAGGTTTTTCTCAACATCAAATGAAGAGTGATTTACAAGAACACTTACAGACTTCAAGTCTATACCCTTACTATCTCCCATTGTATATTTGTAGTTAATGGTAGCATCCTTCTTTACCGTGGATGGAACAAATGAAATATCAGTACCCTTGCCAATACCATCACATTTCTCTACACGTGGTGGATCCACTACTACTGGACATTTACAAAAGTCATCGCACACTCCCTGTTTTCCATTCTTAGTACAAACTGAACCTGGAGGATCACATTCTTCACTAGCTTGATTTACTTCTCTATCTCCACATTGGGGTTGAGGTGGTTCTGGGGCTTTTTTACATATTCTTCTTATGCAATATGGGTTTTGGCAAGGATCACATCTTATCTCTCCTGCATACTGAGTAAAACAGAATTCATCAGTACCATTTGGCTTACATCTTGGCTCACTATTCTTACGTTCATACAAACTATCTAGAATCGTCTTGGGAATATCTTCAAGGCTATAGTTAAGGGGTTCATACTTTACTGGTTCTCCTGTATCAGGGTCATTCGCTGGTCTGTGTATATCTATATATCCTTGAGGACAAGCAGGAGGATCTTTTCTAGGCACTTTATCATGACATTCAAGTTTGGTATTTTCGGGCACCTTTGTTCTTCTATTGGCACATGCACAGCCTGGTTCTGGACCATTAAGATACCAAGCAACCTGTGGCCATATACAACATAAGCCACCACAATCTGCACCACTTACATGGCAAGAAGGTTGTCCTTCACATCCACAAGTACAAGTTGGCTTGTCTGGACCACCTGGTGGACAGTAGCAATTAGAATTTCCTGGAGGTGTTATACTTCCCCCCGCACTACTATCAGTAGGAGCTACTGTCTTAGATTGATTAACTCTCCATAATAGATAACCACCACTACCACCTATAACAAAAAATAAAACTACTAATAATATAATAGTAGTCTTCTTACTAGCATTAAATTTAATATTACCCATGTTAAAACGATATATCTTATCTAACTAAATATATTCTATTACATAAAACAATGCAAGAACTATTTCTTCTTTCCAAACTTCTTAAATATATGTTTAGGTATATATTGCCATACCATACCTAAGGATAGTACCAATGCTCCTACTGTTATTATGTACAGTGACCTATCTGAAAAAGCTGATGTCTGTGGCATCTTATCATCTGTACCATCATTCACTGGTTTCTCTGGTGGTTTAGGAGGTTGTGGTATATCAGGTTTTACTGGATCAGACCCACCCCTCTGTTTATATATCGCTATTATATCTAAATCCTTCTCTACTGCTACATCATGTCTTGGATTTGTAGCAGGATCACTCAAAGAAGAACCTGACATATTACTCTCCCAACGATCAAATACCCAACCTTGTTTAGCCACTGCTTCAATCTTAGGTACATGTGGATATGGTTTTCCTGATATATATTGAACTGTAACTGGATATGCTTTCACTTCTTTACCATCAACTTTCAAACTACCCTCACCTTTTGAAGAATATTTAAGAGAAAAGTTAGAACCAGTATATACTTTTTCAAATACAGCCTTTATTTTAAGATCCGCTTCTACCTTTTCTGCTACATGTAGATCTTTATTCCCTAAATCCTCTCCTTTCTCTGACTCCCATCTTTTAAATATACACTCCTCTCCTGTTCGTTTAACTATGTATACAGGTTTACCCACTTCTCCTCTTCCTATCCTCTGATTAAAACAAGTTCTATCTCCTGACACTCTACCTCCTGCAGGATCAGAGCATGTGAGAAGAGTTCCTAAATCCCCTGTATATCCTTGACAAACAGGGGTATATGAAACTAAGAAACCCGGTTCATATACTGCTCTTAGAGTTGGTTGATCCACACCTTCAAAATCTGAGTACTTTACTGTAATTTCTTGCGAACTGTTCTTTTTACCCCTCTTAACGTCATGCCAAAATGCAAAAGAGTATCCTGGTTTAGGAACAGCTTTAATGGTATCCACTTTATCACATGAATTGGTAAATGTCTGGGTTATATGATTACTTCCCGAATCTTTTTTTACCTTACTTAAAGATGTTGTAACTTGCAAAGAACCCTCTTTAGATTCTAATTCAGAAAAAGTTACTGTTATACTCCCCCCTGCACATTTCTCATCTTCCCCAGGCTCCAAAAGTCCTGCATCACTGTCTACAGGTGCTACTGTCTCTTTTTGATTTACTCTCCAGAGTAGATACCCTCCAGCACCTCCAACAAGGAGAAAGACTAAGAGTAAGGTAACAATTACTGTCTTCCTATTATTCATTATACGAGCAGTTATTTAATTTATTTTATCCTTCTTTCCAACCTATTTCTTCTTGATTCTCTAATATTTTTCTCTTTTTTAATCTTAACATTAGAAACATACTCTGATGGTGCCTTAGATATTGTTTTCATTGATGTATATGCTCTCTTAGGCAGTGTGGAGATCCATGTCCAAGCCATACCTATTACCAAGATGACAACACCAAAGATAATGGTATCTCTTGTATTGTCAAATATTGCTGTTTCTGGGACCTTACCCGAAGATGGGGCCCCACAATCCGCAGGACAATTAAAACTATCCTCACTCCCTGTACACATACCATCCCCACAAGCAGCATTCGTTTTAAAACTAGCAGTATATGTTGCACTTGCTTGAACATTTTTATCTGTTCTAGTGGCTCCCTTAGCAGGATCATCACTCCATCCATCAAAGACATACCCATCATTGGCTACTGCTGTGACTGGTGAACCGTTACCACCCTTAGTTACTGTCTGGGAAGAACTACCATTTATACTTCCTCCCTCACCTGCAATATATGTCAAAGTAAATGTATCTACTGCAGCCTTTTTAAAACTAGCAGTATATGTTGCATTGGCTTGAACGTTAGAATCTGTCCTTGAAGCAGTTGTTTTCCCATCGCTCCACTTATCAAATACGTACCCTGCACTTGGAACGGCAGTCACTTGAGTACCACTTGCCCCCTTATTTACTGTCTGTGGAGTTGTTCCTGATATCGAACCACCTGTACCTGCAGTATATGTAAGAGTGAAGGCTTCTACCTGTAAGGCTCGAAAAGTAGCCGTATATGTTGCATCTGCTTGAACATTGGAATCTGTTCTTGAAGCAGTTGTTTTCTCATCACTCCATTTTACAAATTCATATCCACTATTGGGTGTGGCCGTAGAGGAAATACTCCCCTTTGGCTTCACACTCTGTTTTCCACTCGGACTAACTGTCCCACCACTTCCAGCTAAATATGTTATGTTATATGCAACTAGCTTTTGTTGGTATCTACAGCAATATTGTTGATGGGGGTACTGGCAAATCCCTGCGGTTCCCTCGTTGGGACAATTACCATTCTCATCCCTCGGATATTTACCACTATCACTACAATCCTCACTATAGTTTGTACACTCAATACCTTCGTACTCCGAAGCATCACTATCTGTAGGAGCTACAGTATCCTTCTGGTTAACTCTCCATAATAGATATCCACCTCCCCCACCTAATAATAAAACTAATGCTATCATCGCTATTAATGTACCCTTCTTGCTAACCGCAATTCTAACATTCGCCATATTTATAATAATTAATTTTAATTAAATATATTCTTAAGACTATCTATATTAACAATATCTTTTATTATTATAAATAGTATCAGAATAATAAGAAAAATAAAACTAATATTAATAATAGCCCCCTCTATTTTCTCATCAAGATCTTTCCTTAAAATACCTTCAATCATTAATATAAATACCCTACCACCATCAAGTGCAGGAATAGGTAAAAGATTAATTACTGCCAATGACAATGAAAGTTCAGCAATAACACCTAATAATGAAAGAAAACCAAACTGTTTAAAATAATCTATAACGAAATAAATACCAACAGGACCAGAAACAGAATGAGAAAGCTCTGTATAATCACCCGTCTGTTTCGCCCTACCCAATATCCCTCCAAATGCCTTCCCAACTAAAGAAATATTATTAACAATGTGAGCAAATCCTGAAAACACTTTATTCTCAGCATACGAAAGAGTAATCAGATAGTTCACAGGAAGCACCATACCTACCTTACCTTCATCTGAAACTCGCACAGTATAATTCTGACAATTATCTTCCTCCGTACATATATTTACTATTACATCTTCACCCTTTTTATCTTTTACAATCCTACTAACATCTGTTGAATATATTAACCTCTCTCCGTTAATTTCCTTCACAACACCTTTCTCTGGCACCCCTGCTTGATATGCACCCCCATCTTTAACCACCTCAACATACTTAACCTCACCCTCCACCTCTTTTGCAATCTTGGCTCCCAACGGCTTAAAATTCTCAAAATCACTATTCAGCATAACCTTCCATCCATTACTTGCAAGAACAATGTAATAGACAACAATAGCTAAAAGGATATTCATTGTTACACCAGCAAGCATAACAATAATCTGTTGCCATTTAGGTTTCTTACTCAAATTTCTCTCCCCATCACCCTCCTCTACCTTCTCTTCAATCGGATCTCCATCTCCCAATATTTTCACATACCCACCAAAAGGTAATGCTCTAAGGCTGTACGTAGTCTCTCCTACCTTCTTTGAGAAAATCTTAGGTCCAAAACCCAGAGCAAACTCCAATACCTTTGCCCCTACCGCTTTAGCTGCAAGAAAATGCCCTAATTCATGTATGAAGGTCAATACTCCTATTACTAAAAGAACTATTACTATGTTTATGATAACGGGAAGTATTGTTTGCATAGTTAGGTTAGATAGTAAGTAAATCTTTCTCTTTGAGATCTCTTAAGTTTTCAATCTGTTCATTTGCATCCTTAACAATCTTCTCTGCTTCATCTCTTTGCATATCAGCCTGATCTTCAGAGAGACCTGATTTCTGCTCTTCATCAATACCCTGCATAAACTTCTGTCTTACCTGCCTAACAGCAACCCTACCATCTTCAATTCTTTCTTTCATAATTTTTACATACTCCTGCCTTCTCTCGTTTGTTAAATCAGGTATCTTTACAATCACTCTATCACCCTCCATAACGGAAGAGAAACCTAAATTTGCAGAACTCACTCCCTTAGCTATCTCTTCTAATATTGTCTTATCCCAAGGCTGTATACTCAACGTCTTAGCATCCATTGCACTAATACTTGCAAGATTTTTTACTGGAGATTGTGTACCGTATGCATTGACCATGATTTCTTCAACTAACTCAGGTGTTGCTCTTCCTGTCCTAATTTGAGAAAGGTCTTCCTTGACATGATCTATACATTTGGAGATGTCTGTTTTAAAAATATTTATATCCATACTAATATCCCAACAATATTAAGTATGTCTATTGTATATGAAGTTTTAGGAGATGTCTATATTCTAAAAAGTACCTATTCATTTACTAAGAAGCCAAAATCTCTTTTCTTTGGAGTTTTAGGTTTATATCCTTGAATTGTCTCAATCAAATCATCCGTATTAACACGCTCAGGATCTCCACCATGAAGCTCCTGCTTCGCTTTCTCCTCTAAAACTCTTCTAACGACCTCTGCGATATCACTTCCATTAAAGTTCTTCGTATATTGAGCAACAGTATCCCAATTAATATCTCCAAAGAGAATTCTACCACTGTATTCATTAGCTTTACGCATATGAATACTAAAAATCTCCAACCTTGCCTTCTCATCTGGGAGATCTACTTTAATCATAAAGTCAAACCTTCCACCTCTTTTCAATGCTCCATCTACTCCTGCTGGATTATTCGTTGCACCAACTACAAGAATGTTACTTGAATCCCTAAGACCATCCATTTCACTTAGGAGTGTTCCAACAACTTTCTGAGAACCCTCATAGGCATCACTCCTAGGTGGTGCAAGTGTATCTATCTCATCAAAGAATATAATTGTTCTCTTTTTACCTTTCCTAGCATTATCAAAAATATCCTTTAGAGCCCTTTCTGATTCCCCGTACCATCCAGAGGCAATATCAGCCCATCGAACATTCAAAAACCTTGCATCTGCAGAAGAAGCCAACACCTTCGCCATTAATGTTTTGCCTGTCCCTGGAGGACCGTACAGTAGTATACCTTTGGGAAATTTCGTACCCCATTTCTGATATACCTCAGGATTCTTAAATCCAAGCGAACATTGTTGAAGGATATCTTTTGCCTCTTTCTGTCCTCCGACATCATCAAATGTTAGATTTAGTTTCTCACCAACCTCTATCTTCTTTATGAGTGCATTCCTATCACCTACACCCATTGAATAGTCCTCCGCCTCTTCAAGCTCTTCTAATTCCGATATTTTCAAAATTGGAGCATATACCTTCTTAAAGCTTTTTTCTGCATAGAATTCAGCTGTTGCTGACATAGTTAGATTAACTAGTTCACGTAAATACACCTCTAAATTCTCTTTGGTTAGCTCTGGAGATTCCAACAACCTATCTGGCTTTAATCCTGCCTCTATCTCATCACTATACTGGATTATCTCGCCTGTTGAGATAGAGAGTAGTTGACCCTCATCATCAACAGATATGACAAATTGAGAGCCCTTCTGTCCTGGAATAATATATGCTCCTCCCAAATCCTCCAGTTCTCCAATGCTTTCATCATCAAGAACACTCAGTGCTATTTGATCGGACATATATACTATATCCCCCATCTTTCCCCAATAAGCTGTAGTAACTGGGACAATATTTGATACCAAATCAAAACTCTTACCATCCTCTGAGGATGCAAACAGGTAGATTTCTTTCAAAGGGTGCTTCATCAAAAGATGGCACATCATACCACTTCCTTTATTTAACAAAGATTCGTAGATAGAGTCTATACTTTCAGCAGGGATTTCAAAATCCATACTAAAATTAGAATCTTTAATTGGGGCAGAAGATTCCGAAATCTTTTCTATTTCTGGAATATCTTCCATATTTTTATTTATTTAACTATTTCTTCCCTAACTCCCACACAAGAATCCTCTTAATTGTTAATGGCTCACCCATCTTCTGTGTAGTTTCATCTAAAAGTTCTTTTATTGTCTTAGATTCATCCTTAAACCATTTCTGATCTAAAAGACATTTCTCTGCAAAATATTTATTCAACTTCCCCTCTACTATCTTCTCAACCATATCTTTTGGTTTCTTTTCTTCCTCAAGCTCTTTAGTGAAGGTTTCTCTAAGTGAATCTATATCTTTCTGTTCAATTGTATCTCTTGAGATGAATTCTGGTTTCATTGCTGCAACTTGAAGTACAACCTCATGTGCAAACTCTCTAAACTCTTCATTCTTTGCAACAAAGTCTGTCTTACAAGTTATCTCTGCCAAGGCAACAAGCTTTTGATCCTTTCCATGAACATAGGACTCTATTACCCCTTCATATTTTGCATCAGGGTCTCCTTCAATTGGCTGGTCCCAACCTCTCTCTTTAATTAACTCAACAGCCTTTTCAAAATCTTTCTCTGCATCTTTATATGCAATCTTGCAAAGTCCAATCTTTGCACCTGTTAAATCTCTAAGTCTTCCTATGACATCACTTCTTTCGTTAATATATTCAACAGCCTTTTTCATATCTCCATCTGTCTTTACCAACGCTTCTTTACAAAGAGCCATACCCGAAGAGGTCTTTTCTCTTAATGTTTTAATATCATCAACTGTTATCTTTGCCATATCTCTAATTCTTAAAAATTATTTACTTTATTGCCTTCTGAATATCCTTTACAGCTTTCTCACCAATACCCTTGAGCTCCAAGAGTTCATCTTTGGACATTTTCTTTAGTGCAACTACAGATTTTACTCCGTTTTCCTCCAATGCCTTAACAATCCTACTTGAAAGTCCTAAATCCTCCATACTCTTCTTATCTACCTCCTCTTTTACTTTCTCTGCCTCTTCTATTTCTGCATCAATATTCTTCTCCTTCTTTACAACCCTAACAACAGATCCACTCTGCGCACTTACCTTTCCTTCTCTCAATGCTTTCATTCTTTCTTTATCTTCAGCCTGCATCTTCGCCTGCCTTTCTTTTTCCTCTGCTGTTGCAATCTGAAGTCTTTCTAACATAGCACTATTATCAGTTCTTAGTGTAACTAAAGCTTGTGCTGATTTAGTTCCCTTGACTGCCTTACCAAAAAGCTCAACAAAAAGAGCAAGACTCTTTAATGAATCATCGTTTGCTGGAATTGGGTAGTCCATGATATCTGGATTACAGTTTGTGTCTATGAGGCCAATGATTGGGATTCTCATATTTATTGCCTCTCTAATTGCATTCTTTTCTACCTCACTATCAATTACAATGATTGCTTCTGGAAGTTTGTCCATGAATTTAATACCTTCATACATCTTGTTTAGTCTGTCGACATCTTTTTGAAGTACAAGAATTTCCTTTTTGACTAAACCTTCACCACCTCTTGCAATTTGCTCTTCCATCTTAACCAACGACTTGACACTTCTTTTAATTACATCAAAGTTTGTGAAAAGACCTCCTGGCCATCTTCTGTTAATGTAGAACATACCGTTTTTCCTAGCCACTTCTTCAACAATTGTTGCTGCTTGTCCTTTTGTACCAACAATGAGGATATTTCCATGGTTTGCATAGTTTTGTAGTTTCTCAATGGCAACTTCTAGGTTGTTCATTGTTTTAACTAAGTCTATGATATGGATACCATTTCTTTCTTCGTAGATGTACTTCTTCATTCGAGGATTCCATGCACTCTTTTTGTGACCAAAGTGCGCTCCTGCTTTAAGAAGATCTAGAAGTTCGGGCATTGGAAGACTGTTGTTTTTAGTCTCTGTCTTCTGAGAGACCTCTTTTTTGGCTTCTGCCATATGTGTATTCCTTTCCTTTTAGTTAATATTTCTGAAGGGTATTTCTACCCAGGATTGGTCAGAAATATATGAGATATATTAAACGGTTGGATTATACATGTATGTTTT
>DHUO01000022.1:31601-32514 GCA_002409215.1 Candidatus Dojkabacteria bacterium UBA5232
TGGTATAATGTAGGTAGGAAGTAGGGTAGACCCTCTGTGCGGTTGCAAAATACCGAAATGCCTCGAACTGAAAGGTTCAGAGACACTATTGAAATAATATAGGTAAAACGGAGGAACGTCGCCCTACTTTTCTTCTAGTAAGTCTATTTCTTTCACCCCTTTCTTATCCCAAATGACTAATCGTTCTATTCTTCTTTTTCGTTTTCTTACATTAAAACTAGCCAATTGTTTATAGAGTTTTACGGAGAGGGTCTTATCTCGCATATCTAGAAAGATATTCTTTTTACCTTGCAATGTAGGAATTCTCAACCTTCTGGATATAGAGGAGTATTTTGGGTTGGAAATACTTTTACATTCCCACTCTATTTCATTCCATACAAAATCATTGTTGGGAAGTATTTGTCCTGTTTTAAGATTCTTTTTTCTCTTTGTTATCCACTTAATTTTGTATCCCAGTTCCGTAAATTGCTCTACAAACTCCTTTTCGTTTTCTTTGATTACATTGTTATCCAAGTATTGTTTTTGTGTTAAACCTATCCTTTTATGTACAGAATCTTTTGATATTTTTGTTTTCTGCTCTTTTGACAATTTAGGAGGTTGGATTATCCTAATAGTAAGGTCTTTCATTCTTCTATATCTCAACCCTCTGCCAACCATCCTTTGCAACTACAATATGGTCAAGAAGTGTCAAACCCACAAGCTCCAATGCAGTATTCATACGCCTAGTCAACTCAATATCCTCATTACTTGGAGTACTATCTCCAGATGGATGATTATGTGCAATCACGACACTACTAGCATTTAATTCCAATGCTGGAATTATTATATCTCTAGGAAGGACACTCACACCATCTAGAGTCCCTATACATATTACCTTTTTACTAATTACTTCAAACCTAGAGTTAAGAAAAAG
>DHUO01000022.1:32806-32936 GCA_002409215.1 Candidatus Dojkabacteria bacterium UBA5232
ACCTCCCCTATTCCATCAACCTCACAGATATTCTTTAGAGTAATTGTTTCCTCCTTCTCCAAACTCCTTCTCATCTTTGCTAGAACACTTCTAGAAACAGAAAGAAAATCTTTACCTTTAATTCCCCTAC
>DHUO01000014.1:0-2590 GCA_002409215.1 Candidatus Dojkabacteria bacterium UBA5232
CTTAGAGGTGCCATAGAAGAAGATTATTACACTCCACACACTTCTGTAAACGTAGAGTATAGTAATAACTCTTTTGATAATACAGATCAATCTATAAAAGGGACACCTAAAGGTCCTATGGAGATCTAGATTAAATATTTGACCTTCTTCATAATTTACCATATAATACCAAAGTATTTCCCATACTAAATATTCTAATTTTCATTTTCTGAGGGAATGGCAAAAGTTAAAAGAGACATTATAGCTTTTAAATGTACAAAGTGTGAGAGTAAAAACTACACTGTATATAAAACTAGAAATGTTAAAGATAAAATAGAATTAAACAAGTACTGTAAGACTTGTAAGGCACATACAGCACACAAAGAAACTAAGGTTAAACAGTAGTACATCGCTCTTTACCTTGAGGGGCCCATAGTTTCAATGGTAAAACAGCGGTCTCCAAAACCGTAGTTCACCGTTCGAGTCGGTGTGGGCCTGCCAAAAGATAAAAATATGAAAAATATATTTAGACAAATAAAAATAGAGTTAAAACAAGTTAAGTGGCCTACGTGGAAAGAGATTCTTAATATGACTATTTATGTCTTAGTCATCTCTGTTATAATCGCACTAATGATGCTTACCTTAGACATAGGGTTTGCTAAAATTAGAGATTGGTTCCTTAATATTTAATTAGAAAACAATGGAAGAGAAGAAAAAGAAAACAACAGTTAAAAAAGTAACAAAGAAAGTTGTAAAAAAGGCTGAAGTTAAGAAAGATAATCCTAATGCAAAATGGTATGTTCTTAATATCAGGACAGGATATGAAAACAGCATTCAAAAAGAGATAAAGCAAAGAACTGAAGCTACTGGTATGGAAGATAAGATTGTAGAGATTTTAGTTCCTGTACAGAAAAAAATCTTTGTTAAGAAAGGAAAACAGGAAGTAAAGGAAGAGAAGATCTTCCCAGGATATGTCCTAATTAAAATGGAATTAGATACCAAGACATGGGATTTAGTTCAAAATACTGAAGGTGTAAGAGGTTTTGTTAAGACAGATAGATATCCAAAGCCACTAGCAGAAAGTGAAGTAAAAGCAATTACTAAATTCATGGAAGTTGAACAACCTTCATTCCAGACATCATTTAGCGTTGGAGAAGCAGTAAAAATTACCGAAGGTGCATTTGCAGACTTCATAGGAAGTGTTGAAGAAATAGATACAGCTAAGGGTAAGATAAAAGTCCTCATCTCATTCTTAGGTAGAGAAGCGCCAGTAGAATTGGAGCTTTCTCAAGTAACAAAGCTTTAGTTAAATATATAAATATATGGCAAAAGAGATTAAAAAAGTAATAAAAATTGTAATACCTGCAGGAGGAGCTACAATGGCACCACCTATTGGTCCTACCCTAGCCCCTTACGGTATTAACACAGGAGAGTTCTGTAATCAATTCAATGAACAGACAAGAGAAAACAACGGAATCTTGACTCCTGTAATCCTAACTATCTATGAGGACAGAACTTTTAGTTTCATTACTAAAACTCCCCCTACTTCCGAATTAATCAGAAGAGAGTTAAACATTAAAAAAGGCTCAGGAAAACCAAACCTTGAGAAAGTTGGTAAGCTATCCAAAGAACAAATTATGAAGATTGTTGAAATAAAGCTACCAGATCTTAACACTTCAGATCCAGAACAAGCAGCAAAAATTGTTGCAGGTACTGCAAAACAAATGGGTATTGATACTGATATTAAATAAGTAGAATAAATATATGAAAAGAGGAAAAAACTACAAAAACTCAATTAAAAACTTAGACAAGAGTACATCATACTCATTAACAGATGGTGTTGAGAAAGTAAAAGAACTATCATACTCCAAGTTTGTCGGTTCACTAGAAATCCATGTTGATTTGAAACTACCCAAAGACAAAGATCCTAAATCATTAAAAGGAGCTATCTCACTACCAAATACTACCTCTCAAAAAGATGTAAAGATTGCAGTATTCTGTACACCTGAAAAAGAGCAAGAGGCTAAGAAAGCAGGTGCAGACATTGTTGGTTTAGACAATCTAATAAAAGATATCAAAGCTGGAAAAATTGATTTTGATGTTGCAATTGCAACACCTGATGTAATGCCTAAAATTGCTGTATTAGGAAAAGAGTTAGGACCAAAGGGATTAATGCCAAGTCCTAAGAATGATACCGTAACTGAGGATATTACTTCAGCAGTATCAGAATACAAAAAAGGAAAACAAACATTTGCATGCGATCCTTCTGGAGTAGTACATATGAGTGTTGGTAAATTAGATTTAGAAAATGAAAAGCTAATCGAGAATATTCATGTAGCAGTAGAAGCAATTGCTGAGGTTATTGGCAAAACACCAGAGTTTGCAATAGAGAAAATGCATGTTGCACCTACAATGGGACAAAGTGTAAAGGTAGTATATAGCAAAGAATAAATACTCTATTCATAACGAGTCCACATTCTGTAAATATATACCTTTCTGTTTTTCATATCTACAGAATATACTAATCTATGTTGTATGTTAATTCTTCTGGAGTAATAGCCATCTAACTCCCCTCTCAATCTCTCATATCTAGGCGGATTTTGAAAAGGAT
>DHUO01000014.1:2798-8212 GCA_002409215.1 Candidatus Dojkabacteria bacterium UBA5232
AATCCAGAGCGTTTAAGCAATTTACAATCTTTATATGCTTTCTTGGATAAAAAGACTTTGTACATTACCACTCCTCCTCATCATCATACTCCTTCCATTCTTCTTTCTTACTATCTTTCATCTTCTTTACATCTTTCACAAAGTTAGGCAGAGAGGTTAAGTACAATGTCTCCTGTATATCCCTCCAATCCTGTTCTGAGATAAGGACTGCACTTGCCCCCCTATTATTAACAATATTAACAGGATTAAAACCCTCATTTACATCATCTACTAGAGAAAACAGGTTTTTTCTAGCTTGTGTAATATTAATCGTTGTCATTACAATACCTCGTACATTTTAATATGTACATGATAGCGTACAGTTGAAAAGATGTCAATAAAATTGACTACTCTGTATAACTGCATATAATATAAACATGGTAATAGTAACTGGAGGTTCAGGACATATAGGCAATGTACTTGTCAGAACCCTACTTAACAAAGGATATGAGGTTGGAGTAATAGATAGAGATCCCTCTACAGACAAAGCTATTGCCAACCTACCAATCAAATACTTCCAAGGCGACATTCGAGATCTAGACTTCTTAACTGAAGTATTCAAAAAAGCTGAATATGTATGCCATCTAGCTGGAATAATATCAATAGTACCCGGTAATGAAGACCTACTTTACAGCGTAAATGTAGATGGCACTAAAAATGTCATAGAAGCATGCAAAAGAGCTAAAGTAAAAAGACTCCTCTACACAAGCTCTGTTCATGCCCTCTACGAACCACCTAAAGGTATACCCATAATTGAGAAATTAGCAAAAATTAAAAATGTTAAAGGGGAATATGCAAAAACTAAAATAATGGCAACAAGAGCTGTCATAGATGCAACAAAAGAAGGACTAAGCACAGTAGTGGTATATCCTGCAGGCATTATCGGACCTTTTGACTTCAAACACTCAGAAGTTGGAAGTTTAATTCGTGATGCTAGAAAATACTCCAAAGTCTTCTATGTTGAAGGAGGATATAACTTTGCAGATGTGAGAGATGTAGCACAAGGTATGATTCTTGCTTTAGAAAAAGGCAGAACTGGTGAGGGATATCTACTTGCTGGGCATAAAATAACAATATTTGAACTATTCCTAGCATTAGCAAAAATTACTAAAACACCTATACCAAAATTCAAAGCTCCTACATGTATAGTTAAGTTCCTTGCCCCTATTGCAGAGTTCTTCTACAAAATATTAAAAAGAGAGCCTGTGTTTACAGAGTATGCAATAGATGTCCTGAACTCTAACTATGCTACAGATAGTAGTAAAGCCAAGAAAGAGTTAGGCTATAAGACAAGAGATATATACAAAACAATAGAAGACACATTAAATTGGTATGAAGGAAAAGAAGTTAGAATTGAGTAATAAGAAGAAAAAAGTAATGGTGTTTGGTGGAACTGGCTTTATAGGTTGCCTTATTACAAAAGAACTCCTTGAAAATAACTACGAAGTTACCTGTGTATCTAAAGATGAAAATGTCCAAGAGAATGATTACATAAAAGGTGCCTCATTTACCTTCGCTGATTTGGAAAAGATAGACGATAAAGAAACAGAGGAATTACTATCAGGCTATGATTATTTCATCTTCGCTGCTGGTGTTGATGATAGATATATACCTAAAGCTCCAGCCTTAGAATTCTTTAGGAAAGCAAATGTTGATACTACACTCAAGATTACAAAAGCTGCAAAGAGAGTTGGTGTACAAAAAGGAATAATAATTACATCATACTTTGCACATTTTGCTAGACAAAACCCTGAATGGGAGTTAACAAAACATCATCCATATATTAAATCTAGGGTTGAACAGGAAGATGAGTGTATGAAGTTAGCTGATGATACTTTCTCTGTTGTAGTTCTCCAACTCCCCTATGTCATTGGTGCAATCAAAGGAAGAAAGCCTCTCTTTAAACCACTTGTTAAGTATTTACACCTCTCTGGCCCTACTCTTTTTATGAATGGAGGAACTGCTGTCGTTACTGTCAAACAGGTTGCCAGAGCAGTAAAGGGAGCTTTGAGTGATAATATTGTTAGTAATATCTACCCCATAGCTACACAGAACCTTAGCTGGAACGAGTTTATTAAAAAGATTAATCCCAAAAAGAGACAGATCATACATATTCCAAAGTTTTTGATTAAAGCATTTGGTTGGTTAATCGACACTCTACATAGATTAAAAGGTAAGGAGGGTGGATTGAAAATGACAGAGTATGTGAATATGCAAGTTAGCAAGCTTTTTTTGAATTTGAATAATCATAAAGAGCTTTTTGATATTATAGAAGGTGAATTAGAAGATGCATTTGAAGAGATGGTCACAGAAAGTATTATTTAATTAAATTATTTTAAAAATTATATGAGTAAAGCAAAAATAATAGCTTTGATTGTAGGATCAATATTTGGAGTTACCAGTATTGCTTCAGTTGCTAAATATATTACTTGGAAAAATGACTTTGAGATAGAGAAGAAAGAAATGGTCTGCTACAATGCCCTATCAAATGTTGATAGGATAGAAGAATCTGTTAAAGGTAAGCTAGAAAATATGTTAGATGATGAAAAGAATAGCTATATAGAATTCTCTGTTGAAGAAGTCTTAGTATTACTAAGAGAGTACGCCGATGCGCCAACGGGCATTAAAGTATTAGATGCATGTGTACAACCCAAGAGTGACATATGGATGCTATACCTCCAAACAAAGGTAGCTGGGTTAAAAACTCCTTGGATTGGTATAATACTACAAAAAGATGAGAGTGGTAGTCTAAAGGCAAGTAAAGCTTCAATTGCTGATGTTTCTTTCCCTATCCCAACAGTAGAACAGATATATTACAAAGCTCACGATTTCCTAAATTTAGCAACGGATAAGATGATGAATTATGTCGATACTATGGATGATGTCGATAAGAAGATAGAACTACACGATACAAAAATCATTTTTAACAATAAGAAGTAAGGAAGGCATATAGCACCAACTCATAGTGTGTGGTATAATTAAGTATGGAAGAAGAGCATTATTATGTCGATTGTTTTGATTACAGTAAAGATGATTGGTCCTATATTCAAGAGGGAGGAGAAGTTGATACTCGCCTTACAGTTAAGAATGTTGGAGATAAATCTTTTGTAATTCGCCCCCCTTCCCTATCTGAGAATAGGAGATTCACTATTGATTCTAATCATTTTGAAGTTGCTAAGAATCTAAGAAATCTTACAAAAGAATTAGAAGATTTTGATTTTGGAATTCCCAACTATAATTTTGTTGTATCAAACATTCACACAAAAGAAGGATCTAAAGGACAAGGGTTATGCTTAATGTCTGAATATATAGTGGGTGTATGCTTACCTTTACACGATCAAGTATCTTGGTGCGACGACACAAATAATTTCTACACCCAAATGGATAAGTGGTTAACAAATATTACCAAACACAGTATGTGTAAATATCTTTCAGCAGAGAAAGATTCTCTTTTTCTAACAGACATATTTAGACCTGTACAATTCGCCTATTCATGTAATGAAGAAAGGATATATTTGGTAGATTTAGATCCATTCTATGACAAAATATTAAATGAGGATGGGAGAGTGAATAAAAGGTTACTCATTGGATTGAAAACTATTAATTCACAAAGAAACTACTATTTAAACAAGATGAATAGTGAGGGTTTGAATAGTAAAAATTGGGGAGATAAATCTAAAGAGATGCTAAAAAAATTATTAGAGAGTACTGATTTTGTAAAAGATGCTGTATATAACTCTGAGACCGATAATATTATGAGGAACTTAAAACAGGGTTTGTACTACAAGAAGTTTTAATAATAGTTCATAACTTTATAATATTTTAACAAAGAATATAAAGTTTCAATAAATATATAATACTTGACCTTCCCTACTCCATCATATATAATCCACCTAGTTCATTTATCGAAGAAACAAGGTAAAAAGTAAATCCTTGCGAGATAGATGTTAATTCAAATTAATTAAATAAATACGGATATGGCAAAAACTCGTTCTCAAAAAACAGAGTTGCTAGAAAAGTATAAAGATATATTGAAAAATAAATCTGGATATCTTTTGGTTAACTCTGACAAAATTGATACTGCAACAGTTACAAAGCTAAAGGTAGAGTTAAAAGATCTTGATGCTAACTATGCAGTTGTTAAAAACAGCATTTTTAAGGTAGCTCTACAAGAAGAGAATCAACCATTAGAGGCACAAGACATTGATGGACCTACAGCTATTATTTACTTTGATGAGGACCCTACAGGCCCAGCAAAGTTGGTTAAAGAAACACAGAAGGAGAGTAAGCTTTTAGATGCTAAGGGTGGTGTTTTTGATGGAGTATTCCTTTCTGAAGAGAGAGTGATGCAACTAGCAGAGATTCCATCTAAGGATGTATTGCTTGGCAAGTTAGTTGGAAGTATTTCTGCACCTGTATCTGGTTTTATGAATGCAGTTACTGGAAATATTAGAGGTTTAACTATGGTTCTTAAGGGCATTTCTGAAAAGAAGGCTTAATTAGAAACAATTATTTAATTTAAATATTTACAAACATGGCAGAGGAAACAAAAGCATTACCAGAGCTATCTGCAGATGGTAAGAAAGTTCTCGAGATTGTTGAGAAGATGTCTGTTTTAGAACTTGCAGACCTCGTAAAGGTTATGGAAGACAAGTTCGGAGTTTCAGCAGCAGCACCAGTTGCAGTTGCAGCAGCTCCAGCAGAAGCAGCTCCAGCAGAGGAAGAGAAGAGTACTTTTAACATCGTTCTTAAGGATGGTGGTTCTAACAAGATTGGTGCAATCAAGGTTGTTAGAGAGATTACAGAGCTTGGTTTGAAGGAAGCTAAGGATCTTGTGGATGGTGCACCTCAGGTTGTTAAAGAGGATGTTAAGAAGGAAGATGCAGAAGCTATTAAGGCTAAGTTTGAAGAGATTGGTGCTACTGTTGAATTAGAGTAGTTTACTAAGATTGGACTTAAGCTTAAGGAAGACCACCGAAAGGTGGTCTTTTTCTTTACTATTAAGTACCTATATGTTTTTTTCACAGGAAGTTAGGGGAGAACCTGTTAAGGCAGTACCTGAAGTATGACAACCTTTTACCCACTATTTTCTACCACAATTACTACTCACACTCACAAAACCCACCTGCCTCCTCCTTGGTACACATACAAGAACTATTAGCAGGTACATACATATTCATTTGAACATCTAGATTTTCCCTTATCTTCTCTATATTCTCTTTACTTGTAAATACCGTAATCTCACCATCAAATATCCTACTATAGTTGGAATTAATCTCCTTCCTCTTAAGGTCATGAAGAAGTATGTTATATACCTCCTTAAAAGACACTCTACTATTGGACCCATGTACATTAATATCAATCCTATCATTACC
>DHUO01000014.1:8509-31042 GCA_002409215.1 Candidatus Dojkabacteria bacterium UBA5232
TTATTTCCTTATCTAAAACAATATTTGAACTATACCCAGACACAACAGAAAATTCCTTAAGCTCTAGCAATCCAAGACCTGCACTAATCCCAAAACCAACCAATGTTGACAAAAGAACAGTTAAAACTTTTCTCCATGCTGTCTTTCTGTTAAAGATAAAGTTATACAGAACAGTAATTAGCATACCAAGGAAGGTAATTAAAGAAAGAAGGAAAAGTAATATACTCCAGAAATATATTCCTTGGAAAAGCCATGAAATCTGAATAACTAGGCCTGCAACAGAACCAAGGAAGAAAAAGACTACAAAAAGAGAACAGAAGGCTACAAAGCACTTAAAGAGAAAGAGAATCGCCTTCCCTAAGAGTGAGAATATTCCAAAGTCATACTTTACTGAAATGTCTTTTTTTTCGCTCTTTGTTTGATTTTTTACAACAGAGGACTCTACTTTCGTTTCAGGGGAATCTTTACTATCATCAATCTTCTCTGTCTTACTATCATCTTCAAAAGCATCTAAGAATCTTACTTTGTATATATACACGAAGGACACAACAGCAACTACAAGATATACTATATCTATTAAGAATTTCCAGAATGCCAACAAAATATCAAAATACCTATTTGCTCCTTGTGTGAAGATATTTGCTCCAGCTTGATAGATATAGTTAAAAGGCATCCTAATTAATAGTATCAGGATGAAAAGGATAGCTAGTTCGAATATAAATCGGATTAATGATTTTGCTTTCATGGAAGAAATCATCCTTACACTCCTATCTACAATACTTGTTACACTTTTAATAAAGTCATTGAATGTGTATTTTCGAGTCTCCTCTATCTGCTCCTCTTGCATATTCTGATTCATCAATTCATCAAGAGTGCAATCAAAAAGCTTACACATTGCAAGCATCTTATCTGTTTCTGGGTATGCTGCCCCTGACTCCCATTTAGAAACAGATTGTCTGGATACTCCTAGTTTGTATCCTAAGTCCTCCTGGGAGAGCTTCTTACCTTTTCTGAGGTACTCTAAGTTCTTTCTAAAACTCATATTAATATTTATTAAATTTAATGGCTGATTTTACCCCTATTCCAGCAGTTGCAACCACCAATTTACAGTTGCTTTGCGTAAACTAGAGGTTGCATTCCCTGATTTTACCACTTATTTAGAGAAAATGTAGGTGATTATGTCCTTAGCATTTTTAATATGTGCGGTTGACGGGGCTAAGTCGTTGTAGAAGAGATCCGCTATCTCTTCTCTGATATATCTAAGATTTCTTCCAATGTATACAAAATTATCATTCCTTTTAACATACTCTATATTCCCATACTCCTGATATCCCACAGGTCGTGTAAAGAGAGCCTTTTTGTTCAACTCCTCTATCTCTACTACACTTACAGAACCAAACTTCGATATTACAATATCTGAAATTGCCATTAAGTCAAGATTCCTATGTGTGAATCCTAGTATCAAAATATTATTCTTATCACCAAACCTTGCATTTAGTCCTTCATATAGCTTCTTGTCTCTACCCGTTAAGATTACAAATTGATAGTGAGGAGAGAGAAAAAGAGGTGTCATATTTTTAACAATCTCTCGTGTAGAAAAACCTCCTCCTGTTATTAATATTATTGGTTTATCTTTCGAAAAACTTGCCTCTGAGAAAAACTCCTTGTACAGATCTACTCGTTCCTGCTCTGATAAAGGAGTAATTTCCCTAAAGGAGAAGTAGTCTCTCACAATATTGCAATTAGGGGTATATCCCTTCAGTGTTTGCTCAGCTTCTTGAGTAGGAACAAAAACCTTATCTGCAACAGGACTAGCCCACCACCTACATACAGTTATGATATCGGTTACGGTAACGATATACTTAAACTCCTTCTCTTTCCTACACTTATCTAAAACTGGAATTAGCAATGTGTTATTTCCCACAACAATATCCGGATTATACTCATTAAGAAGTTTCATTGTTGGGCGAAACAGAGGCCAAACAGTTACAATACTGGCAATCTTAGCAAACCAACTAAACCTATCTATCATTCTATGGAAAAAGTTATATATCAACTCAAATGGATAGAACTTACCAATTAGTGAGTAAAGACGTGGATAGCCAGCAGTAAGCTTGGAAAGCATATACATATCCACTATTTCAACCTCCCCATTAGGAAATCTCTGCAAGAAAGCCTCTTTGAAGGCATTCGCACAAGACACATGCCCAGCACCTGCACTTGCCGTAAAAATTAGAACCTTCTGTCCTTTCATATCCACACATTACACCAATTAGCTACCCAAATTGCAAGTCCACTACCCATAGAAAGATTAAAATCTGATTAAAAGTAAAGGAAAATATTGTTTGGATAAGGATAAACTTACCGACCAGGTCTGTACATAGACCCTACCGTTTTGTGCGTAAAAATGGTATAATACCTACTGTAAATCTGCCTTTACAAACTAATTAAATTGTCATTTTAATACTGTGAATTATTCTCCATTTACAGACTGGTTGATTCAAAATGGTATATCTAAAGGGACTTTAGAGTTGCTTGTTGCCATAACGATAGTGGCTACAATTGTAAGTGTTTTTAGATATATGTTCGGTACAAAGAGTTACGGCATTTATGCTCCTATTATCTTGGCTATATCTTATTCATACACAGGATTAAAATATGGGCTTTCAATTACGCTACTTGTGATATTGATTTCCCTACTTTCCTACTCTGTCCTTAAAAGAATTAGGATGCACTATATTACTAGAATTGCTATTAACTACTGTTTATTAACAATTGGCCTGATAGCCTTCATTATTATCATCAAAAAATATGGATTAGGTCTAGAGAATATTTCAAATGTCCCTGCCCTAGCTTTGATTTCAATCGCAGGACTTTCTGATTTTTTCATAAAGCAGTTTGTTCAGAAATCACCTAAGACCTCTATTATGAATCTCGTTAGTACTGTGTTGGTAGCATCTGCTGGCTGGTTTATCATAACAAGAGAGTATATCTCCGAATATGCAATAAACAATCTCTGGATAATAGTAGTATTAATAATCGTTAATCTTCTAATCGGACAGTTCAAAGGCCTTCGACTAAAGGACTATGTTAGATTTAGATCAGTAGTAAAGGAGAAAGATGATGATTCAAAGAAGTAAATTTAAGGATATCCTTGGATTAAATAGAAGGAATCAGGAGTATGTAAGACCGTACAATAGTCCTTCTGCAAAGAGGATTGCTGATAATAAGATTCTGACAAAGAAGATTCTTGCAAAAGAAGGGATTAGAACACCGGAGGTATACAAGCTAATCAGAACAAAGCAACAGCTGAAGTTCCTAGATTGGGACTCCCTACCAAGAAGCTTTGTTATCAAACCTAATCAAGGTACAGGTGGGAATGGAATTGTTGTCTTCTACGGAAAGAAAAAAGGAGAGATGGCATGGATTAGGCCTAGTGGTGGAATTATGAGCAAAAACGATATTATCTTGCACATTGAGAATATTTTAGATGGCCGATTCTCCATGGGTAACAAGAAGGATATAGCAATCATTGAGGAGCGTGTGCGAACTGATTCACTTCTCAAACAGTACTCATACAAAGGTGTTCCTGATATAAGGGTAATCTGTTTTAACGGTGTGCCGATTATGGCCATGACTAGAATACCAACAAAGAGATCAAATGGTACAGCAAACCTCCACTCTGGAGCGATATGTGCAGGAATTGACATTGCAACAGGAATAACCACACACGCCATGCAAATGGATACATCTTCCCCTCTTAGTGATACATACGAAGATATTGAGGTTACAACAGATCTCAAAGAAAACAAACCTCTAAGGGGAATTCATATTCCTGACTGGGATAATATTCTTAAAATAGCACTCAAGTGTCAAAGAGTATCCAAACTCGGCTATCTTGGTGTTGATATAGCTTTAGATGCCGATCATGGCCCAATTGTATTCGAACTAAATGCAAGACCAGGGCTTGGTATCCAGGTAGCAAACAAAGCTGGTTTGAGATGGAGGCTTGAGAAGGTAAAAGATGTAGAGGTTGAAAGCATCCAGAAGGGAATAAGGATTGCAAAGAGTATTTTTGGGGGAGAGGTTGAAGAGAACATTGAAGAGATTAGTGGAAGAAAAGTTGTTAACATTAATGAAAGAATATTGGTATATCACAGAAATATTGGCAAAAAGAAAAAAGGGAATAAGGAGTATGCAAGAGCATTCATGGATACAGGTGTTTTAACATCTAGAATCTCAGAGGTTTTTGCTAATCGTATTGGTTTTCTAAGCACTATAAAGTATTTTGATACTCTTGAGATTCCTAAGAAGTTTGATTCTCTAAAAGAGGCACAGGAGTACATTGATGAGAATGAAAAGAAACTTACCCTTGAAGAAGGAATAAAAAGAGTTGCTAAAATTGTAGATGATGGTGAGATTAAAGTTAGACCTGTTATAGAAATCAAAGTAAAGATCTCTGGAGAGGAAAAGGAGATGGAGGTAGTAGTTATTGAAGATTCAGAGTATCATTTAATAATCGGAAGAGGAGAGTTAAAAGGATATTTAATTGATACTAGTAAAACATTTAAGAATTAATATGGAGAAAAACTTTTTGAAAATTGCAGGTAATATTCATCTTTCATACTATATCGAGGCTGCTGACATTTTAGGTCTTAAATATGAAATATTGGTTCATGGGTTAATGGCTAAGTTCTCAATTGAGAATAAACATTGGTATATAATCAATACTGTCACTCCACTTGTCCCTACCCCAAGTACAACAATTTGCAAGAGAAAGAATCTAACCCATCTTGTGTTGGAAAAACACGGTATTGCAACACCCAAACAGGAGATTTTGACATGTGAGATTGATGCTATTAAGTTCTTCAATAATCACAAAGATATAGTAATCAAGCCCACCCAACAGCTAGGTGGTAAGGGTGTTTCAATACTCCCACAAAACGAACAGCAGGTATTAAATGCTTTCAAGAATGCATTTGAAACATCACATGCACCATCTGATAGCAAGAAGGTTATTGGTGAAGAATTCATACATGGTGAAAATTACAGATTCTTAACACTCGGGGAGAAAGTAATTGGTATTGTTAGAAGAAAAGCTGCACATGTGGTTGGTGATGGCCAGAGTACAATAAGAGAACTCATAGAAAAGGAGAACGAGAGGAGAAAAAAGAACATAATGCTACCGATAGTCATAGATAATGAGGTGACTCTCAAACTACAAAGAGAGGATATGAACTTAGATTTCATACCTCAAAAAGATCAAGAAGTCATACTTAGATATAACTGCAATTTAACAACAGGTGGCACGACAGAAGAGTGTGCAAACCAAGTCCACGACTACTACAAACAGCTAGCTATCAAAGCTGTCAAAGCAGTAGGCTCTGAATTTGGTGGTGTCGATATCATTGCAAAAGATATAACTAAACCAGAAAAGTGTGCTGTTAATGAAATAAACTACAACCCTGGCCTTAGACTCCACTACAAAGTTGATAAGGGAGAACAGGTAAAGGTTGCTGTCCCAATTATGGAATACATCAGAGATAAATATCTAAATTCTTAAGGCTTAACAAATGAAAGAAGCACAAGTACTCCAAGGTCTAAACTTAATATCCCCCTACTCAACTGTCATAGTTAAGACAGAAGAGAATGATGATGTTAAGAAACTTTTAGATTTAATTAATGGATATCACCCAATATTCATAGAGAAATACTACTTTACACAAGGATTCCTCTACATTGAAACGAAAATACCATTCCTTTGGAGAGAGGCTGCTGAATACATACAGAAATTAGCAAAGAATGATATGACATATGAAAAGTGTAAAGAGTATGTTGTAGAGGTGTTAATTAAACAAAGGGTTGCCTCCATGTCAACAATTCCCATAATGAATGCTGCATATAAATTAGGATATGAAATTACTCCCACCATAATTGATGAGGAAATCTTGCAGACAGAAAAACCTGGATATGCAAAAACATATAACCGACACCACACCGTAGGATGTGGGAAAGGCTCTGAGATAATCTACTCCATATCCTCAAGCCAAGATTCTAAAATTGCCAAGGAAATACAGAAAGACAAATGGTCAACAAACTTAATGATATCAAGACTCGGCCTACCTATTCCTAAATGGGAGACTTTAGATAGCAAGAGTCAAATAGATGAAGTATGGTCAGAATATAACAAACCCGTAGTTATAAAACCAACAGGCCTAACAGGTGGGAACGGTGTAGTAGTAGGAATTAACACAATCGAAGATGCCAAAGAAGCATATGAATTCGCACAGAAAGCCATTAACCAGAAACTTAGACAAGATTGGCAGAAAAAGATAATGATACAAGAACAAGTAGCTGGTGAAGACTACAGACTACTTGTCATTGATGGGAAATTAGAAGTAGCTACAAAAAGAATACCTGCATTCATAACTGGAGACGGGAAAAGTTCAATTGAAGAGTTAATTAACCAGACCAATAGCGATCCACAAAGAGACATCACAAGCCCCTCACACACACTTAAACCAATCAATATAGATGAACCACTACTTAACTACCTTGAAGAACAAAAACTCTCTTTAGAAAGCATTCCTAAAAAAGATGAGAAGGTGCTAGTGAGAAAAGTTGCTAGTATGAGCCAGGGAGGTATCACAGAGGACTTCACAGACTCTGTATCGCCTGAAATTAAATATATAGTTGAAAGCATTGCCCAATCAATTCATGCCTTTGTACTAGGCATAGATGTCCTGTGCAAGGATATTACCAAACCACTAACAACAGAGAATGGTGCAATATTGGAGGTGAATACAATGCCAGAGGCATATCTTAATCTCTTCCCTGTTTTAGGAGAAGATAGATCGTATGTAGCAGATATATTTGTGAAGAAGTTGCTAAAAGATAATGAAACAAAGAAGATTGTGGTGGTTGGCACTATGCTTGAAGATATCCCTACCCTTCTTAGGAAATCAACACTTCTTAAACCGTATATTGGCAAAGATGATGTTGTTGGGGAATATAAAGAGGGAGAAATGAGGATTAATGGATTAAATATTAATAAAGATTTAGAGAAATGGAAAGCCATAGAAGGACTTAAAGTTAATGCTTCATTAGATGTGATAATAATACATCACAGAGATTGGGAAGATGTTAAGAAAACAGGTTTAGGATTTAATAATATTGATATGTTAATTGTTAATAAAGAATTGGCAGAGAGTGATGAGATGAGGACTATTAAGAAGTATAAAAAACAGATTAATAAAATAAAATTAATCTGACCTGGTCGGCAATATTATCTTTATTAGATAAGGATAAATTGTCGATTTTAATAGAATTTTAATATTATTATAGGAGAAACAGAATATGAAATACCTTATCATAGATAAGAAACAAAGGGGTGATATTGGTAAAAATCTTACCATCCCTACTGGCTCTGCAAGGATATTAGAAGAACTGGAAAAAGAAAATATTGAATGTGATTTCATATATAATGATGAGCTTGAGTTCATCTTTAACGATGGAAACACTGTAATAAAAGCTAATGGAAGAGATATAACTCAATATACCCATATCATTTTTAGGGGGCATTCATTACATAACGACAAAGAATATCACTATAAGAGATATATTATTGATTTTGCTGATCTATATAACAGAGATAATCCTGACAATAAAATATTGGTGCAAAATGCCAAAGCAATTAAGAAATTCCCTTATTACAACAAGATTGCCATGGCTCAATTCTGTTCAATAAATCATATCCCATATTTTAATAGCTACTTTAAGACTAACGGTGATTACCTTACCAAGAGAGATTTCTTAACAGCTTTCCCATTAATCCTGAAAGAGTACTCTGGAGTTAATAGAGTTGAGATTATTGATGGGCAGGAGAAGATAAAAAAGAATATTTTTAAGATAGAGAATGAAGCGGATTACAACCAAGAAAGTTTGCAAGGACAGGATAAAAAGAACTTCTTTTTGCAAGAATTCTCTGAAACAGCGCAAGATTACAGGGTTTTTGTTAAATTAGGAGAGGTAATTGGTGGGTGGAGAAGAAAGGCCTCCTCTGGCTTTATGACAGTAAATAAAGGAATCTATGAGATGTACAATAATCCAAGCCCTGAAATTAAGGAAATTGCTGAAAAAGTAGCTACCTTATTAGAAGCTGATTTTATAGCAATAGATTTTATGGAAATAGATGGTAAACCGGCTGTCTTAGAATGGAGTTTCCATCCAGGTTTTAAGGCATACGAAACAAAAATAAAAGGTACTCCTGTAAATATTGCAGAAGCTATTATCTCTGCATATCGACCTGGTCGGTAGATTTCCCCTTATAGGGAAATGGTTAAACTGCATTTTTAATCATTTTTTAATCTTACTATAGGAGAGTCTCTGTAGTCAAAAAGAAGTCATAATATTTGATGTGATTTTGGTTTTCTATCAACTTAGAAAGGTGCTTGTTACTTAACAATTCTTTAGGGTTATCTCTCATATATTGAACAACTGTCCTGAAATATATGAAGTCGCTAACTCTTTTCTTCTGATACGGCCCCTGAAAAAGCCTCCCTACCAAACCATATTTCTTATTCATATACGTTGTATAGTTCCTACTTATATCCCTCATTCTAAGACTCAGGTGTTTTTTCCTGTTAACAGCAACCAAAAGATGATAGTGGTTCGGCATAATACACAGGGAGATAAAGCTAGCTATCTTCGTCGAAAAGAATGAATCCAGAAACATCTTCTTCAACACATGCAAATCTTGAATATCAAAGCATATCTTCCCTTTATGGTTGCCCCTATTGTAAACATGGTAAAGTTCCATACTACAATCATCGCACCAAATAGTGAAAATATTATTAACTACCAGGTCCTTATAGTAAGGTTAAAAAAACATAAAAACAGCCTTAGAATCTTCTACCGACAAGGATAAACCTACCGACCAGGTCTGTTAAATTCCAACTTTCTTAAACACTTTATTCCACATTTCCTTAGATGGAACTATCTTTGCTTTGGGAATTAAACCCTCCCTGACCCAGTTACACTGTTTGAAGTCTATCTTTCCAGCATATAGGAGAGGATAAAGGGACTTGTCATCACCCAACCTCTTTAGGACCCTTCTAAACCCTCTGAAATACACAATGTCTTTTGCATAAATACCTGGTTTGGATGTATCAGATAATCCCCTCTTAACCCTATATGCAACATCAAACGCACTATACTTAGGGAGAGAGCCCAACAAAGCATTGTACAGTTCTCTAAAAGACATCTTCTCACCTATTTTAATAGCGTAAGTAAGGGCTGCTTTCTTCTTCAATCCACTCTCGGTTAGTAAGTTCATTTCATTCTCGTTCCACGTTGCAAGCCCCTCCTCAACATCCAGATACGTTACCAGATTGGCATTTCCCAAGGCTGTGAAACCTGTGTTTTTTCCATTCACAGATCTTAGCACATGTGTTCCAACTTCATGAACAATTGATTTTTTCAATTTGAATTTACTCCTCTGAATCGCACTATTCACAAGCACCTGTTTTCTTTTAACACCAACCTTAATCCCATTTTTGGATATATTTATTGACCGGTATACCTCCCACCCATTTAGCCCTAACTCATTAAACACCCCATCAAACACTTTCACTATTTCATCGTAACCTAAAAGATCTTTCGACCTCCCAGAACTCTTCGTCAAATTATAGTTTTTAACAACACCTCTAAGAACTCTCGCCGCATTTCTAAACAGAATATCAGAAGGCATACCAAACCTTTCCTTCGAAATCTCAGTAACCTTCTCATTATTACCAACAACATTCATTAAATCATTCGCTTGCTCTTTAGATGCAATTAAATCTATGTAGAATTGAGAAATACGAGGATCAACATCAGATATGACTTCAACTTTTGAAAGCTTATCTAAAATATTATCATTATCATTCTTCACAATTCTGTACTTAAAATGTGGTTCGTACGTATCAGAATTAAAAAATTTCTTCTTCTCTGACTGCAAATTCAATGGTGTAAAGACAAGTGCAGTTGGAAGTCTTAATTGTTCAAGAAGGTTTGTAACTTCTTGCAATGTCATCTCTTTTTTCTTCTTTTCAAATATTGCCATATGAATATATTACTATCTTCTAAACTCTTTGTTAAATGAAAACTTTCTCTCACCACTCGCTAATAGCTCTAAAGCTATGCCTGTACCCCTAACAACACAAAATAGTGGTTCATCAGCAACATGGGCGGGAACCCCTGTAGCTCTAGCAAAAAGCTTGTCTAAATTTCTTAACTTTGCGGTACCACCACTCATAACCATTCCTCTGTCTATAATGTCGGCCGATAGTTCAGGGGGTGTCTTCTCCAAAACACTTTTTATTGCCCTTATTATATTTTTCAATGGAAATTCAACTGCTTTAGCAACATCATTTGAATTCACAACTATTGATTTGGGCATACCCGCACCAACATCTCTTCCCCTAACCTCCATCTCTTTTGGAACCTTTACCTCTACTGCAGAACCTATCTTTATCTTAATATCTTCTGCGGTTTGCTCACCAATCAAAACACCCTTCTTTTTACGCATATATGAAATAATATATTCATTCAAAGCATCTCCACTAACTCTCAGTGACTCATACTCCACTATCCCATCAAGTGAGAGGACTGCAACTTCTGTTGTACCACCACCCATATTCACAATCATGTTGCCTGAAGATGTATGAATTGGCAGTCCTGCACCCAAAGCAGCAAGAAGAGGTTCTGGAAGTAGAGTTATTGTCCTAGCACCAACATTATTTGCAGCTTTTAAAACAGCTCTTTCCTCTACGGAAGTAATACCTGCTGGCACACTCATTACAACATCAGGCTTGAAAAACCTCGCTTTGCCCAGTGCTTTATCAAAAAAATGTCTAAGAAGAGCTTCTGCCACTCTAGAATCTGCAATCACTCCTTCACGAAGAGGTCTTTTTGCAACAATATTATCTGGGGTCTTACCAATCATCTCTTTAGCTCTTTTCCCCACAGCAATTACAGTCACATTATCCAAATCAATCGCAACAACTGTTGGTTCCGTAACGACAATTCCCTCTCCTTCTACGAACACAACGGAGTTTGCGGTGCCCAAATCTATACCTATTTTTTTTCCAATCATCTTAGAAAAACTACAAGTTAATTACTATGCAAGGTCTAGCTTCATTACTTTCTTCATCTTATCAGCAGTAACCCTTGAAATCTCAGAAACTTTCTTGCTTGATTTCAAAGCTTTTTTCAAAAGCTCATCCTTCATTCCCTCAGCCTCTTCTCTCCTTTTTCTAATTGGGTAAAGATATTCATTCATTATTTCAAAAAGCCTTTCTTTTACCTCAACATCTTTAATATTGCCCTCTCTGTATCTCTTTTTCATCCCTTCTACTTCATCCATGTCTATTGCAAACAAATCTAAGTATGTGAATGCTACATTCCCCTCCACAGTACCTGGGTCTGTAGCACGAATTCTGTTTGGATCTGTATATACCTTAAACACTTTTTTCCTTAATTCCTCTTCTGTATCTGAGAGGTATATCGCATTATTCAAGCTCTTTCCCATCTTAGCACCACCATCAATTCCAGGGACATTCTTAGGGACTCCTAAAAGATACTCCGGTTCATGAAGGATATTTGTATTGTATGCTTTATTGAATTTTCTTATGATTACCCTAGAATCCTCTACTATTGGTGCTTGATCTTTCCCTACAGGAACAAGATCTGCCCCTACACATACTAAATCAGCTACCTGGTGAATTGGATAGATAAAGAAACCCAACGGTGTTGATTTACCAAAGTTATTCTGAACCATCTCTGTCTTAATTGTTGGATTATGGTTTATCTGTTGAATTGTTGCAAAGTTTGCAAGATATACAAAAATTTCATGAATCTCAGGAACCTCACTTTGTATGAATACATTTGATTTGTCAAAATCTATACCTACTGCATAGTAGTCGCAAAGAAGTTCAAAAACACTATCATGAACTTTCTGTGGATTCATATAGTTGTCGGTTAAAGCCTGTATATTTGCAATCTCAATAAAGGAGTTATACTCATCCTGCAATTTAACCCTATTTTCTAAGGTCCCTTTCAGATGACCAATATGCATCCTTCCAGTTGGTCTATCACCTGTTAATATTCTTTTCTTTCCCATACCTGTATTTTAACAACTTATCTTCTATTATGCTATACTTTAAAGTACAAAATGAAAAAGAAGAAAAACAGTAAAAAGATAGTTTTTGACATACCCAAACACCTTCCAATTATTACCTCGATATTAGTAGTTGTCCTCTCTGCTCTACTGTTCTTTCTTGCAAAAGGCTATACCGTTGATTTGCAAAACAAAGCAGTGAACAGAAGAGGTGTCATAACGGTAAACTCCAGACCTGTTCAAGTAGAAATATATATAGATAATGAACTCATTGGAAAAGGATCAAAAAGCAAAGCCGTGAATACAGGTTCGCATAGTGTAGCATTAAAAAGAGAAAAATATCACACATGGAGCAAAGATGTTAGAGCATTAGCAGAAACGACTACAATTATCACTCCATGGATGCTTCTGAAAAATCCCGAGAAATATACTGTGTGGGATTCTAAAAAAACATATATTGCTCATTGGATTAGTGAAGATGAGAATATAGCCTTAATTCTTCTCCAAGAAGATGAAGGAACATATGCTCTCTGGAGATATAAACTACAAAGTGGATTATTAGACATATTCGACAACCCTAGCAAAATATGGGTTTCAGATAACAAAGACATTGAAATACTCCTTTCACCAAATGGAAACCATGCATTGCTAACACTTTCCAACAGCGATGAAAAAGTGAAATATTTAATTAACACATCCTCCCAATTTTCAACAGAAAGCTCTAAACCTCTTGACCTAGGAGGAAGAAGTGAATTTAAGCTGCAGTGGGCAAAAGACAACAAACACCTGCTTTTAATCTCACCTGAATCTATACTCTCATACAATATTAACTCACAAATAACTTACTCCATGGTATCTCAGAGCAATAATCAGCAATCCATTTGGAGGACTGATAAAAATGGTAATTTATACACTCTGAAAGACCTCTCAAAGCCCGATGATACCGTATACACCTACTCTATTGAGAAGCAGGGACTAGATGGTACAGGAGAATCATACCTAATTAGTAGTATTAGCCTACAAAAAGACGAAAAATATATCGAACACTACAGAGAGAACCCTTCCAATTACATCCCATTCACAAACTCCCCCTTTAACACACAAACTGTAGGTAAAATTACTGACTTTGATATAAATGTCGATATTGCAGGTGTATTCATCACAACCACCTCTGCTTCATACTGGTATGATAACACCTCAGGAACTTACATAATGATAAATCCTTATCCTTCAGAGCTATTAGACTTTTCCAAGAATAATAAACATTTCCTATTTAACAGCAACGATTCTCTATACACCTTTACTTTTAGCAAATACTCCGAAAACCCTGTTGAGAAAACAGGCTCTACACAGTTCACAAATGCTAAAAAAGGAGATTACGTTGGATGGATTGATAATTCCAATTATTACTCATACATAAAAGAGGAGTATCTAAATATTGCAGAAAAAGACGGAGATAACGAGACTAAAGTGCTTCCAACAAAGAATATGCTCTTCTACAATATCGAGGCTTCGAAGAACAGCATCACAACCTTAGAGGTTGATACAAAGGGTGACCTTCTGATTAACCAATACCGAATACAATAATACGCACCTGGCCAGAATCGAACTGACAACCTACGCGTTAGGAGTGCGTTGCTCTATCCAGATTGAGCTACAGGTGCAAAGCTAAACAACTAACCCCGTTAGTTTGTTCCAACGATTATATCAAGAAAAGCTAACCATTTCACCCTATTTCTGAAGAATGGCCGTATAGTAAAATGAAATCAGACAAAAAGTACCAAAAAAGCTTTTCCAAATAAAGCAAAACTCGCCGACCAGGTTCGTTTAATGGTATAATATCTGTTGGAAGAACTATGGAATTCATTAAAGTAAGGGGAGCTAAGGAGAATAATCTTAAGAATATCTCCGTTGATATCCCTAAAAAGAAATTAGTTGTGTTAACTGGAGTTTCGGGCTGCGGAAAGTCTTCTTTGGCTTTTGATACTATATATGCAGAGGGACAAAGGAGATATGTTGAGTCACTCTCCTCTTATGCTAGACAGTTCCTGGGCATCATGAAGAAACCCGATGTAGACTCAATAACGGGGCTTTCCCCCGCTATTTCAATAGATCAAAAGACAACTGGTTCAAATCCTCGTTCAACAGTAGGTACAATTACGGAAATATACAGCTATTTAAGGCTACTCTACGGACATGTTGGACAACCCCACTGTCCTAATTGTGGAATCCCTATTGAATCTCAGACTATTGAAGAGATTACAAAAAAAGTACTCAAGAGGATAAAAGGTTCCACGGAAAGTATCTCCATTGTTTCACCATTGATAAAAAACAGGAAGGGACAGTTCAAATTCTTACTAGACAAATTACTCTCTAAAGGCTTCCTTCGGGTAATTATTGATAACGAAACATACCTTCTAGATGATATAGAAGACCTGAATCTCGATGAAAACAAGAAGCATACAATTGATTTGGTCATAGATCGATTAACTGCTGAGGATTCTGAATCAAAGGAATTCAAAAAAAGACTTACAGATGATATAGAATTAGCCACCCACGAATCAGATGGTGAGGTCAAAGTCCTTATTGACAAAGAAGAATTACTTTTTTCTGAACATAACACATGCATTAAGTGCGGAGTATCATATCCCAAAATTACACCACTCTCCTTTTCATTTAACGCTCCAGAGGGGGCCTGTGATAATTGTACAGGATTAGGATTTCTAAAACAGATTGATATAAAGCTATTGTATAATCCAAATCTCACAATCCGTGAAGGAGGCATATTTCCTTGGGGTAATAGAACAACAAAAGATAGTTGGACGACAAGAATCCTTAATGAAGTTGCTAGAGTTCATAAATTTGACTTAAAAACACCGATCAAAGATTATTCACAAGAGATTTTCGATTTGATATTTTATGGCAAAGGAGCAAAGAAATATTATGAAATCGAATATACTAACCGATTCGGACATACAAATAGCCACACTACACAGTATGAGGGCGTTGTTAAAGAAATTGAAAGAAGATACAACGAAACAACTTCAGAGTTCGCAAGGCATGAGTATGAGAAATATATGAGAGAGATAACATGTCCTGTATGTAATGGGAAGAAATTAAAACCGTACTCTCTTGCAGTTACAATAAAAGAAAAAAACATTATCGTAATCACAGATATATCCATTACAGAATCATATAATTTTCTAAAAGATCTTTCATTGAGTGGGAATAAGAAAAAAATTGCAGAGCCGATTGTTAAAGAAATATTAGCAAGGTTAGATTTTCTAATTAATGTAGGGTTAGAATACCTAACCTTGTCAAGGCAAGCAGGAACTCTTTCTGGGGGAGAATCACAAAGGATTAGATTGGCATCACAGATAGGTACAGGGCTTTCTGGAGTTGTATATGTATTGGATGAGCCATCGATTGGTCTACACCCTAGGGATATTTCAAAACTAACAGAGTCACTTAAGCAGTTAAGAGATGAAGGCAATTCACTCATTATTGTAGAGCATGACCCAGAAACTATGAGACAAGCAGATTGGGTTATAGATGTTGGTCCAATGGCGGGTAAACATGGGGGTGAAATCACAGCAGAAGGGACATACGAACAAGTCAAGCAAACAGATACCATTACTGCTAAATACCTCAGTAATACACTTACTATCAAAAAAGAAGACAAGAAGACAGAGAACAGGGAAGACAAGGGAGCTATCAAGATAAGTGGCGTAAGTACAAACAACTTAAAAAACATAGATGTCAATTTTCCTTTAGGTAAGCTCATTTCAGTAACAGGTGTTTCTGGCAGTGGAAAGTCCTCTCTGATAGAAAACACTCTTGTTCCTGCCCTAGCAAATGAAACCATGCATACAAAGCTAGTTGAAGGTACATACAAAGGTATCGAAGGGGTTGAAAATATCGACAAAGTTATCAGCATAGACCAGTCCCCTATAGGCCGGACACCACGATCTAACCCAGCAACATACACAGGCATCTTTACCCATATACGTGACCTCTACGCCAATCTTAATGAATCAAAAGCAAGAGGATACAAACCTGGAAGATTTAGTTTCAACGTCAAAGGGGGAAGATGCGAGAAGTGCAAAGGTGAAGGTGAGATAAAAATTGAGATGCAATTCCTGTCCGATATATATATCACTTGTGATCAATGCAATGGAAGCAGATACAATTCAGATGTACTCCAAATTGATTACAAAGGAAAAAATATTGCGCAAGCATTACAGATGACCGTAGAAGAAGCTCTCAAGTTTTTCAAAAACCATCCAGTCATCACAAGGAAACTTGAAATACTGAACAAGGTTGGATTGGGATATATCGAACTTGGACAATCCGCCCTAACCCTCTCTGGTGGAGAATCCCAACGAGTCAAACTCGCAAAAGAATTATCAAAAATCTCCACAGGCAAAACTCTCTACATATTAGACGAGCCCACTACAGGACTTCACTATTATGATGTCGACAACCTATTACAAATACTCGCAGAGCTTGTGTACAAAGGGAATACTGTGATTGTTGTAGAGCACAACCTAGAGATAGTGCGTAATTCTGACTGGATTATTGATCTTGGACCAGAAGGCGGAGATAGTGGTGGCGAGGTGGTAGCAGAAGGAACTATCCTTGACATAACAAACAATTCTAAGAGTTACACTGGTAAGTATCTCAAAGAAAACCTTAAAGAGCTTAACATCAAAGTATAAAGTA
The DNA here is from genome assembly GCA_002409215.1 of Candidatus Dojkabacteria bacterium UBA5232. Lineage (GTDB taxonomy): Bacteria > Patescibacteriota > Dojkabacteria > SC72 > SC72 > UBA5232. The sequence continues at coordinate 25,389 of DHUO01000014.1, forward strand.
ACAACTCACCCTATAAACTAAAACCGCCTATTTCTACAGTAGCATCGGTGAAACATCAATGACAAAAAGAACTAACACGCTCATAGTTCGTCACCAACAGCACATGTTCAAATATCGGCCTTCAAACATTATGTCGAACCCAAAAGGAAAACACCTCTTAGAAATCTTCTGAACAAATTCATATTTTTTTAGTTTAGAAGATGTAAACAAAAACAAAGAAATATTTTTTCTAAATTTCCAACTGTTTCACTCACCTTATAGAAAAATTAATTTTCGATTAAAAACCTCAACAAACACCATGCCTAAAAGGATCAATGTACAGACCTGGTCTGATGAATAGATAATGAATGTTTTATATAAAATACCTCTCTATTCTATCAACTTCTCCTTCAAAAATTTTTACTATCTTCCTAAAGTTATATTTCTTCGCCAAAGGGATATAAAGATTTTTGACCTCACGAATATACCTCTTGTACTTCTCAGGTTTCTTCAAAACCGTATCCTCCACTATGCAATTAATATTAGAAATCCTGTCAATCACCTTAACTATAACAGCATCCCTATTTTCAGATAACCTTCTGAGATAATTTTGAGTGACTACATATTTCTCTTCTTGAGTCATACCCTGTCCTTCCTCTTCGGGAGTTTTAGAAAGAAGAAGAATTGTATCTGCAATTTTATCACCAAACTCCTTACGAAGTTCCCCTATCTTAACATCGGCATCCTCCACTACATCATGCAGAAGAGTTGTCACAAGAAGTCTCTCCAAATCATCCTCTTTACGAAACAACTCACAAAGCAAAGAAGATGCATAATATATGTGTTCTTCAATGTAAGGTGCCCCACTATCTCTAAATTGTCCATGGTGCCCTTTCTCTGCAATAGATATTGCTTTCTTAACAATGTCCGAATATTTTAATTCGGACATTTGACTGAGTAAATCTTTTTTTGTCACTCTAGGCAATTTTTTCATTACTTAACAATATTTATAATTTCAAAAATATCTTTAATAACATAATCTGCTTTGAAACCTTTCTCTAACTGATCACTTTCCAACCATACTGTCTTCATTAAAAACTCTTTCCCTGTCTTTAAATCTTCTAAATCATCATCAACAAAATAAATGTTGCTAGAATTAACATATTGAAACTTTCCTAACAACAACTCATATATCTCCCTATCAGGCTTCTTTAATCCATAATCACCACTAAATATCGCCACATCAAAAATATCTTTAAATCCAAACTTCTCTTCAAGATAATGTCCCCATTCTTTAGGAATATTTGAAAAAAGTGCCAATTTATATTGCTTCTTAAGTACTTCTAACATATCTAGCACGCCCTGTTTGAAGTTTATATTCTCTAAAAATCTCTTCTCTTGAGTTAAGAAATTATCAAAACCAACACCACTCCAAAAAGCTTTCCTATCAATTCTATCAACCTTATAATCTTCATAATATTTCTTAACTAATTTAGTATCAATACTAGGAAAGGTTAGATAGAAAATCTGCGATATTAAATGAGGGTTTGTTGTTAAAGTCCCAATCATATCAAAAACTATTGCTTTTTCATTAGAATATTGTTTGTTCTCAGTTATCATAGATAAACTTTCAAATAATACAACTTATAACTTCCTTAGAACACCTGGATAGTAGTAGAAAGAATCTCCGATTCTATAACTACCGTACAAACTACCATCATCACTCATTGCGTAGGGGGAAAACTCATACCCATCAGGTAAGTGGATAGCTCCTGTTTTCAGTAAGTTACTATACAGCTTAATTTCTTTAGTATCCAAATTCATGATGAAAGAATCTATTACCTTATCAGTAGCATAGAGGGCAAGTATCTCATTTCTGTTATTGATACTTTTAATCGTGAAAACTTCCAACTTCCCATCAACCACATCTTTAAGATAATCCTCTATTTTATATCTATATAAGAAAGGCTTACTAGAGAACAATCTTGGTACCTTTCTATTTTGATACACAAAACTAGATTCGTTAATAATAAAATCAACAATGTTATACTCCTGTACAACTGCATAATTTCCATTACTTGCGCCAAGCATTGTATATGTCGACGACGGATCTTGGTGTGACCACGTTTGCCTAAGTTTCCACTGATTCGGTTCTAAGTACTCGAAGTAACCTAGCACTACCTTATTTTTTGCCCGTGCATTAGCCCAAATATTTTTTTTATCATCTATGTTATAAATCTGTTGTCCAGGACCTTCATGTATGCCAAGCTGAGAAGCTATAGTTTCTGATAAATCAATTGGCTCATGCTGATTCGAAGACAACCAAACAATACCACCAGAGATAGCTTCTGATACATATTGTGTCCCTGCAACATCCCCGTAATTGTTTAGTGATTTTCCTTCACTATCCCGGAATATTAAAGGAGGGAAATCCTTAGATAGACCTCGTTGTTTAACAATGGTTTCAAAATACTCCTGCTTATCAGATTTTATATAATCTCCTCTTAATGAATAACCTTTAGAAGGTTCAAGAGTTATTGCAGGATTATTCAAATCGAATAAGTAAGATATTGCTTCCTTTTTTAAATCCATAGGAGCTTGAACAACCCCAATCTGTCCTAACCTGTTCACTCCAAAGACTTTAGAATATGACATTTCCTCCTTAAGCTCAAACTGCCCTTGAACACCTCCCTTATCATCCCAAACAAGCGTAGCAACACCAAGAGCTGTGCCTGCAAGCATACGGTCCCTATTCTCAAGGTCGCCTATAGCCTCAACATTAATATTACCTCCTGTACCCTTATCATCAATACTACCTACACCTTTAGCAAATTCAAAAGCTTCGAAAGAATATTTGGAACGCCTCCTAGCACTATTCAATGATTGTGACTGTTGACTCGAAATAAAAGACGCATAAGATATTTTTTCTGCAATATTTGTATTTTTGTAAAGGTATAAACCAATACCTAAGACAAATAAAATAAGTACTGAATAACCTAATAACACAGCAATTCTATTGTTTTTTTTCTTCCCCATTTCCTACTCATTAATTTTATATATAATAGTATACCAAATCGGGGTGACTCGACTTGAACGAGCGACCTCTACGTCCCGAACGTAGCGTTCTAGCCATCTGAACTACACCCCGCTACTCAACAATCTCACCCTCTCTAACCTCAGAGCTAGAAGTTTTCATCCCTTCACTCCTCCCTCTCCACCTACCATACTCTGTCAAGATATGAACTAAAAGCAAACCAGCATCATCTAATGTGCCTAACAAAGGAACTCTATCAGGAATTAAGTCTACTGGAAGAAGAATGTACAAAATCACAACAATCAACAACCAATACTCCTGAAAAAAACTTTTCTTTTTCTCCATTTTTTGTAAAGTTAAATTATTTACATTCTCTCAACAACAGCTATTCCTAATATATCTAAACCGTGTTCTACTATATTCATTACACCCTTCACTATTGCAAGAAGAATACCTCTTTCATCTTCCTCCATATCTGAAAGTCTCACATTCTGATAGAAAGAATTAAAACTCTGCGAAAGATTGAATAAATATTGACAAAGTGTTGAGGGAGAATAGCCTGAAGCACTATCAAGCAGAACACTCCTGTACTTGCTAAGGGTCCTCATCAATCCTTCGACATAAGGATTTACCAAACACTCCCCGTAACAGATCTTTTGAACCCTATCATCTTTAAACTCCTTCAAAAGAGAATTGCACCTTGAATACACATACTGAATATATGGACCTGTATCACCATCAAATGAAATAGCCTTTTCGAAATCAAAAGCAATATCATTCCCTACACCGACTTTCAAAAAAGCATACTTAATTGCCCCAACAGCTATCTTCTCAGCAATACCTTCTATCCTCTCCGTAGAAATCTCCCCATTTCCCCTCATCTTCTCTATCACTTTTTTCTTAGTTTCATCTAGAAGCCACTCAGCGGAAATAATACCACCTCTTCTGCTAGACATTTTCTGAGAATTTGGTAACTTAACCACTCCATGAGAGAAATGTTTCGTGTTTTTGGCAATATCAGTATCTAGTTTGCTAAGAGCATCTGTAACCACCTTGAAATAGCCACTTTGTTCATTTGCAGTTATAACAATGGAGAGATCAAAATCCATAACTTCTTTTTTCTTAAAAGCAAGCCCTATCTCTTTTGATTCATATGTAGGCAACCCATACTTATTCACAAAAACCCTTGTATGCAGATTCTTTTTCTCATCACCCTCATATATTACAGCTCCATCATCTTCCTTAAAAACCTTACCTACATTATCCAAAACAATCTTTAACCCTGCCTCACCAACTTCACTTTCAAAGAAATAGTAGTCAAACTTCGTTCCCAACCTTTTGTATATCGTTTCAAAATACTCTAAACACCAAAGTCTTCCTTTTGTATATTTCTCTTTCATTTGTAGCTCCTCAAACTTCTTGAAATCCCTTTTCTCTAGAATTGGAGCTGTGATATAGAAGATGTAATAGTTAATTGCATCGATATCACTTCTTGCTTCTGGATTGTCAGAATAGTCATATGCTTCAGAACCTTCAATATATGCATCTCCTAGATATTTTACCCTATGTACCAAAGGCAATTTTTCAATGTCGGAGAAAGTGTTTCCATCATCTTTTAATTTTTTCTCTAAACCCCAAAGAGTTTTAGCAACATGAAGACCTATATCACCTTGGTAGTTGACACGTTTTACATCAACGCCTAGTGCCTCCTGTAGTCTTGAGAATGCTTCACCAACTGTGTTGGAGTATAGGTGACCTATATGGAGTATCTTGAAGGGGTTTGCATCTGTATATTCAATAGCTAATTTTTGACCTTTCTTTAATGAAGAGCTGAAATATTCCTCTGGAGTCGTTACAACCTTTTCAAGCTCTTTAAGAAGATACGTTGGTGAAAGGTAGAAGTTAATGAAACCAGGAGCAACAACCTCTACTTTAGAAAAGTCCTCATCGTCAACCTTTTGAACAATTTCATCCGCTATATCCGAAGGTTTCTTCTTCAAAACAGGAGAAAGTCTCATTGCAACATTTGATGAATAGTCACCGTTTGAAGGATCTTTAGGTGTTTCAACAACAATATCTATGGAAGATGTATTCACACCCATTTCTGTTAGCGCTTCTGTAAGAATCTTTTTTATCTTGGCTTTCATAACTTTATACATAATACTACACGCACCTGGAGGGAGTCGAACCCCCAACCCTCGGTTCCGAAGACCGATGCTCTATCCAGTTAAGCTACAGGTGCTTTCCTTGCATATTTTACCACAAAACAGGTCTGACCTAGGTCAGACCTACAAAACCCGTTCATATCCTCAGAGTTTGTACCCTTTTACCACCGTTTCCTAGCCCTAGACAACATCGCAAAACAGAACAAACGGATTATGTAAAACCTTTTGTTAATGGGGTCGAACATTTGAAGTTGACCATCATATCGACAGAACCTTCCTAGAAAACAGGCAAAACATAGGTCAGACATAAGCTGTGGTTAATGGGGTCGAACATTTGAGATTGACCGTTATATCGACAGAACTCTCCTAAAAAACAGATAAAACATAGGTCAGACCTAAAACGTACCTGGCCGGAATCGAACCGACAACCTTTGGTTCCGCAAACCAATGCTCTATCCAGTTGAGCTACAGGTACA
>DHUO01000014.1:31256-31519 GCA_002409215.1 Candidatus Dojkabacteria bacterium UBA5232
CCCTCCTCATATGTCACCAAATATTGCACATTAAAATTTCTAAAGTTTTCAACCGTTTCATAGTGAGGATGCCCAAACTTGTTAAGGATTCCACAAGAACAAACAGAAAGGCTCGGACGTGTGAAACTTAACAGCTCTTTTGAAGAGGCTGTCTTGGAACAATGATGACCCGCCTTCAAAATATCTATATTGTGAAGAAACCCATATTCCAAGAGCTTCTTCTCGACTTCTACTTCTGCATCTCCCATCAACAATATTTTGTA
>DHUO01000012.1:0-887 GCA_002409215.1 Candidatus Dojkabacteria bacterium UBA5232
CCAACAACATAATCATTATCATAAAACACAACCGATTGACCTGGTGTAATAGCTCTCTGTGGAGTATCAAACAGTACCTCAACCCTACCACCCTTCACAGGTTTAATAGTACAAAATGTCTCCTTAGCCCCAGACCTAATCTTAGCAGTAACCCTCATATCTTTTTCTAAATCATCAAACATAATCCAATTCACATCCTTAGCTACCAACCTACTACCCAACGTATCCTCATCATCACCTAAAACAACAACATTCCTCTCTACATCAATCTCTATAACAAACAACGGCCTATTACTACTCACCCCTAAACCCTTCCTCTGACCAATCGTATAGTTATACACACCACTATGCTCACCTAGTACATTCCCCCTACTATCTACAAACTTCCCTCTAGGCATTCTCCTCTTACTAAATCTTTCAATAAAGCCAACATAATCATTATCATCAACAAAACAAACCTCCTGACTATCCTCCTTATCTGCAACAAACAAATCATTCTCCTTAGCAATCCTCCTAACCTCATCTTTATCCATCTGACCAATTGGAAAAAGTATCCTAGACAACTGATCCTGTCCAAGCCTATACAAAAAATATGTCTGATCCTTAACACCACCCTTCCCCCTCTTAAGAAGATATCTCCCATCCCTCTCCTCTATCTGTGCATAATGACCAGTAGCAATATATTCAGCCCCTAAATTAAAAACCTCATCCAACAAAGCATCAAACTTAATCTCCTTATTACACACAACACAAGGATTAGGTGTCCTACCTGCCAAATACTCATCAACAAAATACTTCATTACCCTCTTTTTGAATACCTCTCTAAAATCAAAAACATGAAATGGAATACCCAACTTCTTCGCTATCTTCCTCGAATCCTCCACAGC
>DHUO01000012.1:1111-1696 GCA_002409215.1 Candidatus Dojkabacteria bacterium UBA5232
ACAGAACTATCAACACCACCACTCATTGCAATTAATACTTTCATAGTATGGGATTATACCTTATATGAAGGCTTATTAGAAAGCATAACAGTACTAAAACAAACTCTCCTGCACCACCTCATCATCTAACCTATTCCCACTCCCATTCCTAAAAAAATCCTTGTACGGGAAAGTTGGAAGAGAAAAATTAGAACTCCTTCTCTTCAACAACCTATCTACTGTCTTCTTCTGTTTACCATAGAATTTATTAAGGCCTTTAATATAGTTAATGATTCTATCCGAATCCTCCTTACCCATAATTCCCAAATCCTGATCGCTCACATCAATTCTCTCTTGCGTAGAAGGATTTACATATGAAAACCTAACATATGAATCTAAAGCATCCCCTATTGAGCTAAAGTCCTGCTCACTCAAAAACCCAAGATTAACATTAGCCAAATTACGCTCCTTTAAATGAGGCAATCTGAGTGAACTATGCCCTATCTCCCAAACACCCTGTGCAAAATTTAAAGGACCTAGTTTCTGAACTATGTTAGTTAATACTGCAGTCTTTGTTAAAAATATCTGCAACTTATCAATCCCCTC
>DHUO01000012.1:1999-5817 GCA_002409215.1 Candidatus Dojkabacteria bacterium UBA5232
TCAGGATTAATATCATCCATTCCCATACCTTCTCTAGCCTTTCTAAAATCATTCATTACTTTTAAAGCTAACTCCTCACTCTCCCACATAGTGCGTATTCTATTAGGAGACACCCTCTGATATACATTTTTCTTCGGTGTAAAATCATGACCATTAAGTCTCCAAGCCATCCAAAGATTCTCTGCTTTAGAAAAACCCTCCCTATCTTCTACCAACTTCAAAAGCCTCCCCCACGCCTTGTCATACTCATGTGGTCTGAATACAAATGTATCTGCAAAATCAACCTCACTTGGCTCTTGACCAAACTCAGCACACCTTTCATATATCTGTGTAAAGTATTGGAGCTGATGTATCTGGGTACCGTATATGGCTGATTCTGCATTTTTCAAAATCCTAGAATCATCCTGCTCTTTTTCAAACATTTTAGACCTTCCAACTTCAAGAAGCTTAGCTCCTGTGGGATCTTCCAAATATGCGTTGTAGAGAGGGACTAATGATTCAAATTTAGAAATAGATATCCTATTTCCTTTCTCCCTTACCTCTTCTACTGTATTATCTTCGAAATCTGGCATATCACTACTCCACCAAATTTCCTGTTGTTTTTCATTCTCCATATATTAGTTTTCCTCTTATATAGGCACATTCTATTACAAACCCTTTCATTAGTAAACATTGAATATAGAGGATATAATATAGAATGATAATTGAAGCATCTGTTAAAACAAAACAAAAAGAATCTAGAGTTGAAAAGATTGATGAGAAAACATACAAACTCTTTATTAAATCCTCACCTATACAAAACAAAGCTAATTTAGAAATAATTAAACTACTTTCTAAATATTTTAATATTCCTCAATCAAGTATTAATATTAAATTAGGGAAAAATAATTCTAAAAAGGTTATAGAGTTGGATGTTTAAGCCTCTAGCTTTACTACAACCTCCTTTCCTGTTACCATATAGGTACACAATATCTAAATTAAATAATCAATTAATATGGAAGAAATAAAGAAAAACTGTTGTTGCTGTGGAGATTGCCATTGCAATGAAGAGGTCATACAGATGCCTAGAATTGGAGATAAAGCTCCAGAATTTAAAGCTGTAACTACACAAGGAGATATTGAATTTCCTAAGCAGTATGAAGGAAATTGGGTAATACTCTTTAGTCACCCTGCAGACTTCACACCTGTATGTACATCAGAATTCATGACATTTGCAGCAAGAGAGAAAGAGTTTGAGGAGTTAAATTGCAAATTAGTTGGACTTTCTGTTGATGGTTTGTACAGTCATATCGCATGGTTAAGAACAATCAAAGAGAAGATTGAGTACAAAGGAATGAAGAATGTGGAAGTAACATTCCCATTGATTGAGGATATAACAATGGAAGTGGCTTCAAAATACGGAATGATTCAACCAGGTGAGAGTAATACTAAAGCTGTTAGAGCAGTATTCATTATTGATCCAAAAGGAATTATTAGAACAATCATCTATTACCCACTAAGCACAGGTAGAAACTTTGATGAACTTATCCGTGTACTCAAAGCACTACAAACAGCAGATGAGTTTAATATCGCTACACCAGCAGATTGGCAACCAGGTGATGATGTAATCGTACCTCCAGCAGGCTCATGTGGTGTTGCAAAAGACAGAATGGAAAATGAAGATGACATGCATTGCTACGATTGGTTCTTCTGTACAAAGAAATTACCTAAGGAAGAGGTTGAGAAGAAACTAAAGCAGTAGTTAAACGTATAGGTATATTAAAGGGCAGGGATTATCCTTGCCCTTTTTTTATACATTGAAAAACAGGAATAAATATATAGAAGCGCTAATTAAAAACCTTCCTTCGCCTTATCCAGGATATTTCTCATCTTCTCCTTTACAATATCTGGCATTCTCTCAATTGATTTATTTGCAAAACCCTTAACAATTAACTCCTCTGCGTGCTCTCTTTCAAACCCTTTTGTTTGTAGATACTCAATCTCATCATTAGAAATCTTTCCTAAAAACGCCTCATGTGTTAATTCCGTCTTATCATTTTTCGAGTACAACTCTGGTATTGCACTAACAACAGCCTTACTATCAAGCAGAAGTGCATTACAATCAATATGCCCCTTAGAATTATCACCCAACCCCTCTATCGTTGTCTTCGTTGAAAACTTACCTCCATTATTCACAGCACTAGAATGAATCTCTCCTGATGAATCACTTCCAATCAATTTAATATGTCCTCCCAAATCAATATCCGAATTAGGATGAATATATGACAAAGATTGTAAAATTGTCTTAGCATTATCCTTTAACTCTACTACTGGATTCGCAGAAATCATACTCACCTCATCCCAAACAACATAGTTAGAAATATATGTACCACCCTCATCTACATATACTCTTGTACTAGGATACACCTTAGAACTTCTACTCCACGAATGAATCATATTGAAAGTTAGTTTCGCATTCTTACCAATGAATATGTCTGTAATTGCCCTATGGATATTATCCAACCCATGACTATTAGACAAACAACCTGTAAATACCTCCAGATGAGCATTCTCCTCAACAACAATAATGTTCTGAACCCTCTGTTCAAAACCTTTACTTGAAGTCAAAAAACATGTCTGTACAGATCCAAAAGAATTCTTCTTTGCCCTTATGAAATATCCACTATACTCCTTCCAATTATTCTCCTGTGTTTTTAATTCCTTCTCCTTTAGGTATCTATTTACCTCTTTATTCTTAATACTCAACACATCTAGATTATCTTCATTACTCTCCAAAGGAATCTGATTATTATCACTAACAACAATATATGGATTAAATCCAATATTTGAATAGTTTTCTAAAAATTCATCTAAATTCATCATTTCTCTAAATCCTTACAATTTACACACTCATGATATCCACTTTTTTTAATACAATTAATTAATTTCTCAGGATCTCCCTCACAAACAATTTTCCCATCATACATAATTGCTGCTTTCTGTACATCCAAATATTTCAACACATCGCCCGTATGGGTTATTATTATTCCAATACTCTTACTCTCTTTAACAATATTATTAATATACTTACCAATATTTTTTAGGTTATCCAAATCTACACCTGAATCAGGTTCATCAAAAAGAAAAAGTTTAGAGTTTTCTAACATTGTTAAAGTCAAAAGTTCAGATCTTTTTATTTCCCCTCCTGACAAGCCATCGTTTACATACCTGCTATAGAATTTAGAAGCATCTAGCTCATCTACATTCTTTGAGTATTTATCCCAGAAATCATCATCCAGATCTTTTTCTTCTAGCATATCTTTCACTTTAACACCTTTTATCACAGGTGGATGTTGGTACATATATGCAAGGCCTAATTTAACTCTCTGATCAATACTTAAGTCATTAATGCGTTTTCCATTAAGAAGTATATCTCCACTAACTTCATATCCTGAGAATCCCATTATTGCTTTAAAGAGTGTTGATTTACCACACCCGTTTGGTCCTAATAGTACAAACAGGCCTCCCTCTTTAACAGAAAAATCGTATGTTAGGTCCTTAACTACATTCTGATTATTAATTTTTATATTTAGTTTTTTTACCGAAAGCATGTATTAATTATATCAAAAGAAAGGAAGAACTACTTCATTGACAATATAATAGAATATTGCCATCATTTAATATCTAAATTAATATGTTTCATTGTAAATATATGGAAGAGAAGCAAAAAGAGAAGAAATCCATTCTTGAACAGGAGAGTAAAATCTTGAACAAGAAGTGGGTAAGGATAGTATTAATTGTACTACTAATATTATTAGTACTCTGGTTACTATACTCTA
>DHUO01000012.1:6045-7150 GCA_002409215.1 Candidatus Dojkabacteria bacterium UBA5232
AAAATTCAAACCACTATCAGAAGGTAGTGAGAAATCTAAAAATATATTTAAGTATGTTTTAGGTGCTGCTTTGGTAATACTTACTGGAGCCCTAGGCTTAGAACTTACTAACAATGATTATGATTTAGGAAAACTATCTAAAGGTTCGACATGGAAAGAAGCAAAAGTGAAAAGGGATAAAGAAGGAAATGTTGTTACAGATGGAAGTGGTAAGTATACCAACGATTACAACTGTGAGGATTTTGATACACAACCAGAAGCACAAAAGTTTTTTGATAAGGTTAAGGCTGATACAGGTAAAGGCCCAAATAGATTGGATGGCAACAAGGATAATATCCCATGTCAACATCTAAAGAAAGGGGAGAAAAAAGATACAGAGAAGGTATTGGAAAACATTATTGAAACTGTAACTGAGTAGTCTTCTAATCAGTTGCTAATATGATTTTGCGAATAGTGCTAACTTAGACTTTTCTTTGCCTGTAACAATACATTTTCCTAACTCACCCTCATACTCCATTGGAAAACATCTAACAGTAGCTTGAGTCTCTGCTTTTAGAGTATCCTCATCCTCTGCACTACCACTCCAATATCCTAAAACAAATTTCTTCTCTTCAATTACCTTCTTAAACTCATCATAACTCTCTACTCTAACAGTATTCTCATCCATTCTCTTCTTAGCTTTATCAAAAAGATTCTTCTGAATATTATCTAATAGTTTTCTAATTTCATCAGAAAGCTTTGCTATCTCAACCGTTACCTTCTCACCTGTATCTCTTCTTGAAAGTACAACACTCTTGTTTGCAATATCTCTTGGTCCAATCTCTAACCTAATTGGTACACCTTTCTTCTCCCATTTGTAGAACTTCTCACCTATCCTACTATCTGAATGGTCAACATTAACTCTAAACTCACCACCTAAACTACCTACTATTTCCCCCACCTCCTTGTTCACCTCATCTCTATCCTCAGGTTTAGGATACACAGGGATAATGACAACTTGATACGGTGCTACTTTAGGAGGCAAAACCAATCCACTATCATCACTATGGACCATAATTAATCCACCCATACTTCTTGTACTTAAGCCCCAACTTGTTTGGAAACA
>DHUO01000012.1:7378-7662 GCA_002409215.1 Candidatus Dojkabacteria bacterium UBA5232
TTATGTGATGTTGCAAATTGAAGTGCTTTTCCATCCTGCATCATAGCTTCTGTGGTGTATGTAATATCTGCACCTGCAAATCTTTCGGAATCTGTCTTCTTTCCTGCATACAGAGGAATAGCTAAGTACTCTTGGGCAAAATCTTTGTATGCCGCAAGCATCATCTGTGCTCTTTGATCAGCTTCCTGTGCAGTTGCATGAGCTGTGTGTCCTTCTTGCCAAAGGAATTCTGTACTTCTTAACAGTAGTCTTGGTCTAATTTCCCACCTTACAACATTTGCCCA
>DHUO01000009.1:0-2854 GCA_002409215.1 Candidatus Dojkabacteria bacterium UBA5232
TTTAAGTATGAGAAGGTAGGACAGAAGGATAGTAATTTAGAAGAGCTACTTCCTCTTGAGAGTAAGGTGGATGATGTTTTAGAATATTTAGAGAAGGAAGGGATAGGAAAGGATAGTAATATCATAGAGTATCTTAGATTGTCAGGAGGATTTAATAGAACTATTAGACCTGTGGTTGTTTTAAATTCCAGAAGAATAAATGAAAGAGAGATTTTGCCAACTACATCCATAACGACTTCATATTTGAAAGAGTATTACTACAATCAATTCATTGGGGAGTTTGGGAAGTATGTTGTTAGTAAATCTATGCAGGATACTATACTACAATCTGCTAGGGAGGGTAGGGAGGTTTTAGATGATATGTTGTTGGGTGTAGGGGAGGATAGGAGTGAGGTTAAGAATATTAATATACTTGATGGTAGGTGGATTGATAGGTTAGCAGATCAGTTTCCTAAGGCATTGAATATAGATAAGGATACGATAGAGAGGTTTGCGTTGGTTGCTAAGTCTTAAAAAGATCTTAATAATATAGTATAATTATATATGGGTATGGTGGATGTAGCTCAACTGGTTAGAGCGCTGGTTTGTGGCACCAGAGGTTGTGGGTTCAAGTCCCATCTTCCACCCCATTCTTATAACTCATCCTGTAACTTATCTTATTCTCATAATCATTTTGTTTAACTAATTCATAATAGAATTTATCATTTAGTCTTGCCTTCACTACACCTTGATTTTCTAATTTTTCCTTAGATGTTTTGTTAATAAAATTAAATAAATCCTTTTTATACAAAGTATCTTTATTACCTTCTAAATGCTCACCTTTACTCTCAACGATATAGACAAAATCTAGTTTCCCATCCTCATCCTTCTTTGCTACTACAAAGTCAGGTCTAACCTTATCTTTTTGCCATCCTTGAATTGCATACCAACCTTTACTTGCTTTATTTCTAACCCACCAGATGGTGTTCTTCTGTCTTTCTAAATGCTTTGCAACATCAAGCTCTAGTCCGTTTATGCTTGTAATATCAAAATCTTCATATAGGTAATATTTGTATGGGTTATGCGGATAATCTTTGATTTTATCTTGCTCTGGTAACCTGAAACCAATTTCCTTGTCGCTAACTGCTATTACAAGTGTTTTGTCATCAACCATCCTGTTGAATATCTCTTTTTCTTGGACTCTTTTGATATTTTCAAATGCCTTGATAATTTCAGAAATGATAAAACCATTATATTTACCTAAATCTTTTTCGTCTTTTACCTTCTTAACAAGTAAATTGAACAACCTTTCGGAAATATATCTTGATACAAAGGCATTTTCGATATAATCGTTTAATCTTCTTGTTAAGTATTCTGTATCGAAGTTAACATCACTAAACCTTACCTCACTACTGATACTTTCAGTAATAGTTCCCTCATCCATACCAACCTTTATAAGTGTTGTTTCAAAGGTTTGATTGCCAATTAAAGGAACAATACCATCTGTTATTGCTTCCAAATCGACTCCCTCATAGTCAATCTTTGGTTTAATATCTACACTATAGTTAAACTCTCTATATAAACTATTCCTCTCTTTTATTAGCCATATTGGAAGGTATAAACTTTCAGGATATTTTTCTTTTAGCTCTCTCTTAATCTTTACTACCTTTGTTACAGATTCGCTTGTTTCAGTTTCAGTATTAATACTGTATTTTGCCAAATCATCAAGTCCTTCATTTTTAAATCCGTTCTTGATAGTAGTTAAAATATTTTGAGTATGTCCATTACAGTAATAAATGTAGCTCTCATCTAAGATTGGAGTACCTGTTTTTTTACCAAAGGGTTGCCTTAAGACTCTTCCTACCAGCTGAGTTACACTTGTATTTGAATTTACATTAGGGATTATTCCTAAAATATATGCAAATGGACAATCCCAACCTTCTTTTAATGCGTCTTTCGTAATGATATACCTAATTGGGCATCCTCTTGAAAGTAAATCTATATTTTCAATATCATTTACACTACTTGTTTTAATCGCAATTTCTTCATCGGGAACACCTATCTCCTTCAGATATTCCTTAACATCTTCACTATGCACAAAACCCTTTCCTCTCTGCTCTTTACCTGTCCTCTCCACCTGTATCAATGCAATAGGTCTGATGTATTGACCTGAATTACTGTCGAAATCTTTAGCAACTTTTTCTATCTTTTCCCTATAATCCTTAATCTCTTTTGTCATTGTTTGCCAGTCTTCGTTGCTTGTTGGAGCTATTATGTTCATATCCAACTTAACCATTTCTGCATCTTTTAGTTCTTGCCCTGTTACTGAAACCAATACATTCATACCTGCCTTTGGTGTAGCAGAAAAGCCCACTACCATAGATGGATTTAATCCATTTACTGTTTCAATTGCTTTTGGTGAAAATACTTTGTGTATTTCATCAATGATAATTAGTGGTCTAGTTAGCCTTAATACATTACCTAGACTGGTTTTAACCTGTGGCATAAAAGAATTAACACCTTGAAAGACATCAAGGTTAGGAACTTTTTCTAATAGCTCGTAATGTAAGTCATACCTATTATCTTGTGGGAAGAAAGAGTTGTATGAACCACTATCCATAAATACCTTAAGACTTTCCTTGGTAGTCCTATTCACTGATTGAATCATAAGCATAAGAACAACAAGATTCTCTTCTACATCCTCCGTTCTTAATTCTTGATTCTTTTCTACAATTAATGTATGTCCAGCACTTGCTTGATCTAACAATTGCCTGTATGGATCTGCTTTGTCTCTTAACCTTTCAACAGTTTGAGAGTAGATAATTTCAGAAGGGACTATCCATACAATAAGTCCTGTTTTTCTTTTAGCAAATAT
>DHUO01000009.1:3068-13510 GCA_002409215.1 Candidatus Dojkabacteria bacterium UBA5232
TTACCGCCCCCTGTAGGAACTTTAATGCATAGTCGTGGATAGAACTCATTTAGACCATTTCTATCCATATCGGGGACTCTAGAAAGTCCTACCTTATTAAATGCTAGTTGAACCCAAGCATTAGGGTCTACATCTTTTAATAAACTTCTTACTTCAGATGCTGTTTCTAGGTAATCTTTTAGCTTTTTAGCTACTTTTGTTTGATACGGCTTGAATATCATAGCTACTTTTCTCTTTCAAATAGGTTATACGGAATACTTACAAATTTGATATTGAATTGCTCAAGGTATTCATCATCCATAAAACAGGCAGGTGCATATACAATCTTCTTGTTATCATTTCCCTTGGATATTTCTTTTGCCCATTCAAAGGTTATCGCCATTTTCTTAAGTTCTTCCATATCGGGAGTGTAGAGTAGGTATACTTCTGTGTGGTCTACCTTTCCTGCTAGATATTTCTTTTCGTCAATATCTTTATCTTTTGGTGATTGTCCTGTTGCTAGGTAATAAACATATTTTGCTAATTGTTTATATGTAGGCAATTGCCCTGATAGTATTGTTTCTGCATCTATTGGTTGTCCAACTCTTTTATATTCAAAGCCAATATCTTTATTTTTTAATTTCTTTTCTATTACTTTTATTACTCTTTCTCGTGTTATATCCCGTGTTATATTTTTATTTGGTTCTTTTTCACTATTTTCTGGCATTTGAATAAGTATGAATTTTCTATTACCACCATCTTCTTCATTTAACTCTAATACTGCTTGTGCTGTAGTTCCTGAACCTGCAAATGCATCTAGGATAATTGCATCACCCTTTGTTGCATTAGATACAATATCCTTTATTAGTTGTGTCGGTTTTGGTGTATCAAAAAGTTTTTTCCCAAAAATATCTTTTATTTCCTCTGTTGCTACCTCTGTTAGATATTTATTATCTGAAAAAAGATTCTTCGGTTTTATTCTTCTATCTTCACTATAGTAGTCTTTTACATAAACGGTTTCTTCCGCTCCACACACTAATCGATATATTTTATCTTTTGCAAATTCTTTCGACCAAATCCACCTTCCGTCATCACCATTTGGTAGTTTAGGATATATTTCTCTTAAATTAGCATCGTATTCTAGCTGAATAGAGCCATCATCTCTTTTATATAATGGATAGAAACAACCTGGGCTATCTTTCCTCCTTTGCCCTGCCCCTTTCTTTCTAAAAAGTCCATCTACCTTGTATAAACCATACTCGTCTTCTTTATTGTAACGCTTTATATAATCCTCATCTGGCTCTAAACCTGTAAAGGCGTTAGTCTCTGCTCTTCTTTTGTAGCATAAAATATAATCTAAACAAGTCGAATAGCCTTCCTTACTACCTAATCCATTTTTGCTTCTTTGAATCGTAATTTCTGTGATGAAATTCTCTTCTCCAAATATCTCATTCATCAATATTCTTAAATGATAAGATTCGTTTTCATCTATTGAGATATAAATAACTCCATCGTCTGAAAGAAGTTCTCTTAAGAGTTTTAATCGAGGTGTCATCATACTTAACCATTTATCGTGTCTTGTTAAGTCATCCTGTGCAATTTCTTTACCAATCCACTCTTTTATTAGAGGACTGTTTACATTATCGTTGTATACCCATCCTTCCTTTCCTGTATTGTAAGGCGGGTCTATGTATATACATTTAATCTTTCCTGTATATTGTGGTAATAAACTCTTCAATGCAGGTAAATTATCACCTTCAACTATCAAGTTTCCATCTGCTTTATCCTGTTTATATGAGAGTTTCTCATCTAAATCTAAAGTATGGTATGGAACTGACATATGATGATTCCATATTATGTTTTTACCCTTAAATTGTAGAGTTGCCATATTTCTTACTTTCTTCTAAGAATTTATTTAGGTCTTGGACATCTATTCTGTATTGTTTACCGATTTTATAAGCAGATAGCTTATTTGCCTTTATCCATCTAAATACAGTTAAATAGGAAACCTTTAATAATTGAGCTATTTCGTCAATAGTATAGAATTTTGAAACAGTTACCTCGTCTTCATTCATCTTTATCATTATTTAACATAATAAAGAAATATGCAAGAGAAGAAATAGGAAATTAATGAATTATCTTACAAAGGAGAGAGTAATAGTTGTCCTGAACATAGGTATATTAAATCTTTCATCAACCAATATTGAAGAAATTTTCCTTTCAAAACCAAATTCATTACTAACTACATTTACACCTATCTATTAAATCTCTCATATACCTGTTTTGCTAACATTACTGCATAATCTATCTGTTCTTCATCTGTAATTGCATATTCTGTAATATGTTTACCATAATGTTTATGACTATTCTTCTGATATTCTGTAACTCTTTTAGGATCATCTAAATCTTTTGGTTCTACTCTATACAATTCTAATACCAACTTACTCTTATACGTATGAATATCGAATATGACAGTATTATCTATCTTAAAACCTATATAAACCTTTTTAGGGTCAACAACTATTCTAGAATCAATTTCCAACAATCTCTCGCTAAGTAAATCATAAAGTTCTCGCATATCATCCCAACCACTCCTAAAATGATCCTCTATTGTATATCTTTTAACCTCTCTTGCTATCTGCTCTACTTCCTGATTATTTGAGATAGTATCAATAGATTCGCTATTATCACTTGCAATCAACTGATTGTAGGAGAGTAAGCCTCCTTCATACTCCTGTATTTCCCACAATTCAATAGGTAAATCTCTAAAGTTAATTGCATTCTGTTGATGTGTAGTAAAGGATGGAGCTACAAACAGAACTCTCGTTTGAGACCAATCTACATTATCTCGACTAAGAGTCTCATTTAATCTATCATTGTACTCAAGTATGAAATCTGCTTTATTATTAAGCATTAATGAAAGATATGCAAACCCCTGATCTATAACAGAAAAAGCTCTATTCTTTTTGTATTCAATAATAACAAATGATTTTGTTTCATTATCAAATGCTAATGTATCAATCCGCAAATTATTAAGCTGAAATTCACTAGCTACTAACTGTAATCCAAATACTGTTTCTAAGTTCTGCTCTGTGATTGTCTGGATATCTCTTTCTAGATTAATTCTTTTTTGTATTACTCCAGTTAACCTACCATTACTTTTTCTAAATAGTGCCATTATTTAATATTTAAAAGTATATTATATATGGTATTAAGTATATCCCTTTAGACTTAGAAACTCAAAGAATTATACAAGACCTACACACCCTATAGTGTTCTTAGTCCAATTGTGGTATAATGTATATAGTATAGAACTAAACAGTTCTTACGCACATTAAAAATCAAACAGTATAATCACATAGTTGCAAAAAAGGAGAAAAAATGCCAACTACAAATATTTTCAATTTAGGAGTAAGCCTACCAATCGTTTTAGGGATAATCATAGTTATTATCCTCGCAGCTTCCTATGTAAGAGTCCCTCCCGATAAGTTGCTAATTGTTAGTGGCTTACGAAGAAGGTCAATTACTGGAAAAGCAACATTTGTAATTCCTTTCCTAGAAAGGAAAGACTACTTGTCATTAAAAATGATGAGCGTCGATGTAAAAACGTCTACTTATGTGCCTACCAATGATTACATCAACATCATGGTAGATGGAGCTGTGAAGATCAAGATCGGGATAACTCCAGAAATGGTTGAACTCGCGGGGCAAAACTTCCTTAATATGGGGGAAGAAGAAATCGTGAACATCGTAAAAGATGTCTTAGAAGCCAATATGAGGGAAATCATTGGACAAATGAAACTCCAAGAGATGGTCGTCGACCGAAAAACTTTTGGAGAAAAAGTCTTAGAAAATGCCGTTCCGGATCTTCAAAATATGGGTTTAGAGATAGTAGCTTTCAACATCCAAAATTTCAATGATGAGAATAATCTTATCAAAGATTTAGGTATTGATAATACCGAACAAATCAAGAAGGTTGCTGCTATTGCAAAAGCCAATGCAAAGAAAGAAGTTGACATTGAAACAGCAAGAGCTGAAAAAGCAGCAAACGATGAACGTGTCTTAGCAGATACAGAAATCGCAAGAAGAAACAACGAGCTTGAAATCGAGAAAGCCGAGCTGAAAATTCTTGCTGACAAGAAGAATGCAGAAGCTGATCTCGCCTTCGAAACTCGTAGGGAAGAGGGACGTAAAAGACTAGAAGAAATGACAGCCGAAGCTAATAGAACAAAGACCGAAAAGATGATTGAGGTCCGACAAAATGAGCTTCAAGCTGAAGTCAACAACAAAGCTGATGCTGACCTCTACAAGAGAACGAAAGAAGCTGAGGCAAACCTAATCGAACAAAAGAAAGAAGCTGAGGCAATACAGCTAAAAGCAAACGCCGAAGCTGAGGCAATCAGGACTAAGGGTCAAGCGGAAGCTGATGCAGCAAGAGCACTTGCTTTAGCAGAGGCAGAAGGAATCTTGAAAAAAGCGGAAGCTATGAAACAATTTGGGGAAGCCGCGATCATTGAAATGTTCGTCAAGGTTTTGCCTGAAGTAGCAAAGAATACTGCTGAACCTCTCAGTAAAGTGAATAGTATCACAATGTTTGGTGAGGGAAACTCAACTAAACTGATAAAAGATATTACTAATACAGGACAGCAGATCATTGAAGGTTTTGGAAAAGGCCTAGGAATTGACTTGCCTGAGATGTTGCAAAGTTTCCTTGGTGGGTCTAAAACCTCCATTCCATCCAAAACAGAAACACTAGAATAACTCTAGTAAAAAGAAGATAAAAATACTGTTTGATTAAACAAAGTGGTGAGATATATTCTCAAAAACATATGTCTCACCACAATCTTCTTCCTAAAAAAGATTAAACCAACACTAATGGTATAATAAACAATGAGAAAAAGAAAAATACTTCTCCTCATACCATTAGCTCTACTCCTTTTCTCAGGAATATACCTTCTCGCTCACAAACTCCAAACAAAAGAAGATACATCCATTCCTAATATAGCAAAGCAAACCGAAGAACATATCCCTGAGCCAGAACCACCCCCCATACCCATTGAACAACAAATACTTGCTAAGATGAGTATAGAAGAAAAAGTAGGACAACTCTTCATATTCGGTATAGAAGGAAATATAACAATAGATCCCCAAAACAAAGAATTCCTCTCTAATACAAAACCCGGTGGTATAGTACTCTTCTCTAAAAACATTACAAATGAAAATCAATTAAAAAATCTTATCACAGAAATACAATCCACAAACCCAACTATCCCACCCTTCATATCAATAGATCAAGAAGGAGGGGTAGTATCTAGATTAAAATGGAATGAAACATTAACTAAATCACAACCAAGTATATCCTCACCCCAACAAGCATATGAACTTGCAAAGAGTAGAGGAGAAATATTAAAAAACTTAGGTATTAATATGAACTTAGCACCTGTTGCAGAGATAACTCAAAAACCATCATCCTTTATATACCAAAGAACATATAGAGGGAGTATGGAAGATGTTGTACAGAAGGTAATAGCTTCATCAAAAGGATATACTGATGCTGAAGTATTAGCAGTATTAAAACACTTCCCTGGTCATGGAGATACAAATACAGATCCACATAAGAGGTTACCAAGTATTAATATCACAGAAGAACAATGGAACTCACATATTGAGCCTTTTTCTAAGGCTATACAAAGTGGACACATCAACGCCCTAATGACTGGACATATACTCTTCCCAAACATATCTGCTGAACCAACAACTATTTCAACAGAAATTATTACAAACAGATTAATTAATGGATTAGGTTACAAAGGTTTAATAATATCTGATGATATGGAAATGAATGCCTTAAAGGGTGTTGATACTCCTAGTAATCTAGCAAAAAGAGCAATAGCTAGTGGTGTAGATATGTTAATATATGTAAAATATACAAACGATGACAGATATTCACAAAGAGTAGCATACAATTCAATACTTAATGAAGTGAAAGAGGGAAGAATGAATATTGATGAGCAAGTTTTGAAAATATTAAGAACAAAACTCAAGTACAAAGTACTGCCAGAGTAGAGTTATAGTATAACAATAGAATTAATATTTCTGTCGATATTAAGAATTAATCTCTCCTTGAAAAGCCCTTGCATTCATCCCCTAGTATACATATGTTGACATTCACATATATTCACCTTAGTATAAATTACTAGCACATTTAAATCCGACCAGGTTGGTACCGGTCTGGGTGTAGAACCAATTTTCTACATCTTCGGCTTCTGAGGTTTTAAGTGATATATTAATGATTCGAACATTAATGCCTTAGCGGCGGGATTTGAGAGAGTCTTCTCTCTTTTCTACGTCTCTAAGGTCCGAACTAGTATGTCGTAATACATACTTTGCTATCATCGGATGGGGTTTATTGGGACTGCCATCCTTTTTTTTTGCCCATATCTATTTCACTGTATAGTCATCGAAATATCCCTGCACCAATACAACAGGTGTACCTTTATCTCCACTACCACTAGTTAAATCCATTAGGCTACCTAGAAGGTCTGTAAGCTGTCTAGGAGTAGTACCCAAAGAGTTTTGATCATCATACTCCTTACTCCTTTTGCCATTAATCTCCTTAGCTACCAACTCATCTATATCTCCCTTTCCATTCCAATTCTCAGATATTAATTTCAATTTAATCTCCTTAGGTCTACCAACAAGACCATCTGTATATCCTGGAGAAACAACAGGATCAGCTAATTCCCATATTTTACCAACAGGATCCTTAAAAGCACCATCTCCATACACCATGACCTCTACACTTTTACCAGTAATCTCTTTCAATCTATCCTGTATATTATTCACCAACCTAATACACTCATCTTTACGTGGAAACAACTTCAACTTACTATCACCAACCTTATTCGAACCAAGCAACCCATACTCCTTGTTAAACCCACGACCATCTACCTTCTCAGTACAAATATCATCCAAACCATACAGTATCTTAATATCTGCTTTCTCTAGTAGTTTCCTTGTCTTAAATCTTGTATGAACATCACAAACAAGAATATTTTTTGTAAATTGCAGAATATACCTAGCATCATTAGAAAAATGAGCAACAACTTGACCCTTCTTACCTAAACTTTTGTAGTACTCAATATAGTCAAGTCCTGTGAACTCATGCTTAAACTCATACCCAAACAACTCTCTAAACCTATCCTCATCAAAAGAAGCACTACTACCATTAAGTTCCAAATCATCGAGCATATCTGGATTCATAATGTGATTACCAACCTCATCTGAAGGGTAGCTGAAAAGAATATGAACTCTCTTGCAAGACTTAATTACAGCCTCAAGAATCATTGAAAACCTATTTCTACTAAGTATTGGAAACACCAATCCAATATCCTCATTCCCAAACTTCTGCTCTATCTCCCTTGCAACATCATCTATGGTCACATAGTTAGAATCACATATGGAAACAACAGCCTCCGTTATCCCAACTACATCCCTATCATTAAACTCAAAACCCTCACTCTCAGAGGCTCTAATTAGAGAATCAATAACAATATCTTCAAGGTTCTCTCCATGTTTAATTATTGGAGTTCTAATACCTCTAACAACAGTACCTATACTTCTCATTTTGACTGGCAATCAATTTAATTATGTCGTAACAAATCTTCCATGATTAAGCCCGCTAGACATCACTGTCTGCATCTTAAACAGTTGGGGCATGTACATTAATGAATAATGTTACATATCATTATTCCACAGTTTGATTGTTATATCAAAGAAATGATATCAATGGACCACTATGGCTAATCTACCCATATAGTTCCAAAGCCCATTAAAAGTATTAACAGACAACTTCCTTTTACCCTTCCACGGATCATTCGTTATTATAGATGTTGGATTCTCAACACTACCAGTAAAGCCAATTACTACCTCTGAGTGCATACCCATATACGCTGTATACCCACCCTGTTCTAGTTTATAAGCTCCATACGGTTTAGAAGAACCATTATACACATAAACAATTGATGGATTACCCGCCATAATCTCCGATGCCAATCCAGACACACTCCAACCACTCTTAACCACAGCACTTCTAAAACCCCGAATATATCCAGAAAGAGGTCCTATATGCACACCGTATCCATCAACCCAATTCACATTAGGATCCTCCCCAACACCAATACTTGCTTTAGCTGAATTAGTACTGATATTCACACCTCTGTATGCTAAAGCCAATATCTTCATAAACTCACCGTATGAATACTCTGAAGTAGGTACATCGTAACCATCACCGTACCCATTATATCCCCATCTTACATTCTTAGGTGTAACACCAGCCTTAGAAACATATTTAGAATACATATGCAGGTGAAGGCCCACAGAATCACCCATACTCTTTCTACTTAATATCCAATCTGTTAAGTACTTCTGTCTATTTGTAGATAGAATGTGATAGATATATGGATTAAAGAAGTGCGTTACTGGAATACCATACTTAGAAGATATTGTAGCAATACTGTCTAAATTAGCATTCTTAACATCAGTACCCTCCCAGTCAAGAGTCCAAGTTACATAAACAGGGTAGGAGAGATTAAAACCCATCTCCTTCTTATTTTCATATTCACAATCCTTAATATCTGCTGAAACAAGTAATGTGTATGTATCTGCTTTTAGAGTTGCTAAATCTACCTTACCCAACCATTTCTTCTGATTAGAGTTGTATTCTAAAGTACCTTTAACATCACTATTCTCCACAGAGTATTTAAGTGTGAAGAATTTTGTAGTGGCATCTGGAATATCAGTATTAGGAATATCTAAGAGAATCTCTCTATACTGCTTACTCACTGAATCATCAATTAGATACCATTTTCTGGAAATTGAAACTTTCTCTAAAACTTCATCAACCCTAGGAGATATTGAAGCACAATTAACAATCTCTCCACCTTTAACCGATGGTTGTTCTGATGGTCCTTGAGCCTTTTTCCTTGCATCAATTTTGGTGTATGCAAAAATACCAGCTAGAAGAAGCAACAGAGTGACAAAAATTGTCAAAAACCTTTTATTCTTATGTCCCATAGTATATTATACCGCTAATTCCTCTTTTTTGAAAGCCACACACCCATATAGCCAAATACCAACACTGCAATATTTAAAACCCAGATAAGTAGTACAGGGACATCCTTCAAAGGAAGGATTTTTAGAAGAAATGCTAGAGATGTCAAATATAGCAAAGAAAGCATTGGATATTTCCCCATGAGAGTTATTTTCTCTAGAGATTTACTCTCTTGAACAAATTCAAAGAGGAACATAAGCAGAGATATGAATAGTATGCCGTAGAGAATAAATGGAAGTGATGGAGGCCATCTATACCACTGCCTTGCTCCAAATACTTCCAGAAGTACTAAGAATAAAAATGAGATAGAGAAGGACCATGAGTAGCCCACCTTACCACCATATTTCGAAAGTAACAGAGCACTAATATATACTGGCATATATGCTAGTAGTGGGAAGGAGTGAACAGCAGTTAACCTAGATCCCACAAGATGAGTTTGTAGCCATAGTAGTATTGGATTAGTAATATCAATCCTAGAAAGAAATATTGATATACCAAAAGATATAATAGCAACCATTATTAACACATATACATTACCCATATATCTCTTTAATGGTTTGTATGCAATCTTCACAAATAAATAGTAGAAGATAAAGGCAACAAGGAACTCTACATAATTAGGTAGATATGCAAATATAACCATCTTAAGGAAATCTAAAGGTACAAAATCAGGCTTAAATATTAATGTTGATATAAAACCTAATATTAAATATGGAATATATACTTGTAGTGAGCTTTTTAATACGTTTTTCCAAGTAAGTTCTTTACCTTCTCCTATCTTTTTTCCTTGGATATATCCAATACTAAATAGAAACATTGAGAAGCATACAGTTGCACCAAGATATGTTACGCTATCTAAGAATCCTTTACCTGTATAGATAAGGGAATTAACATGAACAAAAGACATGAGAATAATTGCAACTGTTTTTAATAGATCGATTTTAATATCTCTTTTTTGCATATTTATATTGTATCATGATATGAAAGATTGGAGTTGTTTCATCAGAATTGGTATAATATCAGTGTTCTTGTGATTGCTGTTTAACAATTTTAACAATCAAACCTTTGAAATAGTAGAAAGGAGAGAAAATGAACTTTCTCGATAAAATAAGGAAACTCTATCAAGATCGAAGAAGACTCGCAGAAGGAGTCTCCTCCTTTGATTACCCTATAAAAAAGAAGAAAAAAACCTCTAATAGAAAGAAGTTTAATTCCTACTCCTCAAAAGAAGAGGAGTATAAGAAGCAAAAGCCCTGTTGTCGGTCTAATGGCAAAATAGGCCACTAGATTAAAATAAGTAAGACATTTTTAAATAAAAACAGCACTTTTTTTATTTCACACAAGAACAAAA
>DHUO01000006.1:0-1667 GCA_002409215.1 Candidatus Dojkabacteria bacterium UBA5232
TGTTGGAGTTTGAATCTCCTAAACCCGAGGTGCAAGATAGAGTAATATGTCTGAGAAATAATGCAGAGTTAGGAATATTTAATGGTATGTTAGGTACTGTACAGTCCATAGAGAAGGTTTCAATGTCTGGATTACCAGATTACTATCAAGCAGATATACTTTTTGATGGTGAGGATGAGGTTTTTCATCTTCCAATTTCAATTGAACAGTTTGGACAGAGGGAGACACTTAAAGATGTTGGAAGGGATATTAATCTTTTTGATTTTGGGTATGCTTTGACTGTGCATAAGGCACAGGGTAGTCAGGCTGAGAGGGTTATACTTTTTGAGGAGAGGTTTCCGAAAATGGATGATGATATGTGGAGGAGATGGTTGTATACAGGAGTTACAAGAGCTATGAATGAGCTGTATATTATTGGGAGATAGATTGATATTGATAAAGATTTTTAATATAATGATACTACAAAGCAGGGTAGCACCCTCTGCTGTATTGAAATAATATACACAAGGCGGAGGTAGACGCCCTGCTTCGTTATTTTAATATAATTTCCCAAAGACCTTCTTTATCATAGATTATTATATTTTTAACATATCTTTTCTTTTGGTTTTGAGAACGAGAGATATTGTAACTACTTAACTTTTCTAAAAGTCTTTCAGTTGGGATATTATTTCCTAAGTCTAAGCAAATTCTCCTTTTTTCTTTATCTACTGATTCATTTATCCTCTTTATGACTGTTTTATCTCTAACTGTTTTTCCACATCTACTCTTTAATTCCCATTCCTCCTTGCACCAGATAAAATCGTTTGTTGGATAGTATATACCTGTTTTAATATCTACTTTACTATCCCTCTTTATCCATACTATCTTTTCTCCTCTTTTTATGAACTTTCGTACAAATTCTTTTTCTTGTCGTTTAATAATGTTTTCATCTAGATACTCTTTTCTTGTTAACCCTATTCTTTTGAAAACAGGTGTGCTTAAAATCTTCTGTTTTTCAAGATTTTTTAAGTTAGGTGGTATTAGTAGTTTTCTTTTTAACATCTTTATTTATAGATTACTCCATAAAAATGAAATACTACTTAACTCCTTGAGTTTTCATAGTTAATATTGGTATCTCACATACATTCGTAATATAATACGTACATGATAATTCAAAACGATAGAGAGGAAACTTTAATTAAAGAAGCATCTAGGATTTCTGTTGAAATTCTTTCTAAGCTTGGAGATATGGTTAAGGAGGGTGTAACTCCTCTTGAGATTGATATGTATGCAGGTGAGCTTTGTATGGAGTATAGGGTGCATCCTTCGTTTAAGAGAGTTAAGGGGTATGATTTTAATACATGTATTTCTGTTAATGATGTAGCTGTGCATGGTATTCCTAAGGATATTCCACTTAAGAAAGGTGATTTAGTATCTATTGATTTTGGGATTGTGTATAAAGGGATGTATACAGATCATTGTTGGACATGGAGTGTAGGTAAGGCGAGTAAGGAGAGTATGAAATTGCTTCTTGCAGGTAGGAAGGCTGTGGAGAATGCTCTTCCTAAGGCTGTTGTAGGTAATAGAGTTGGGGATTTAGGATATGAGATGGAGAAGGAAGCTTTAAGGAATGAGTTTAACACTTTGAGCATATTTGTTGGACACGGTATTGGGAAAGGTTTGCATGA
>DHUO01000006.1:1956-2235 GCA_002409215.1 Candidatus Dojkabacteria bacterium UBA5232
GCAAGAACAATTAATGGTGGTAATGCTGTTATGTTTGAATATATGGTTATTGTTAGGAAAGACTCCCCTACTATATTAACAAATACATTGGATTGGGGTGTTGAGAAACTGTAAGATTGATTAATTACCCATTTTTATGGTATAATATTATAGGCTATGAATAATAGTCTACTGCTCATTAAAAAAGGTCTAATCTATCTCCAAAGGTTTAATAACGGCATAGAGCTATTTATTTCAATATAGATGTCTGTATTGTCGTTATTAAACAAATAAAAAAGC